>NZ_JADDOJ010000037.1 GCF_015159745.1 Ramlibacter aquaticus
CCCTGGTCGTGCCCTTCGCTGCCGGCGGCCCCACCGACGTGGTCGCGCGCACGCTGGGCGCTTCCATGACCCGCACGCTGGGCCAGACCGTCGTGGTCGAGAACCGGCTGGGCGCGGGCGGCACCATCGCCACCGCGGCCGTCGCCCGGGCCAACCCGGACGGCTACACCTTCTTCATCCACCACACCGGCATGGCCACTGCGCCGGCGCTGTACCGCAAGCTTCCGTTCAACCCGCTGACCGACTTCGAGTTCGTCAGCCAGGCGGTCGAGGTGCCCATGACGCTGCTGGCGCGCAAGGACTTCCCGCCCAACAACTTTCCCGAGTTCGCCGCCTACGTGAAGGCCAACGCGGCCAAGATCAACCTGGCCAACGCCGGCCTGGGCGCGGTGTCGCAGCTGTGCGGCATGTTGCTGGAGAAGTCGCTGGGCGTGAAGGTGACGTCAGTGCCCTTCCAGGGCACGGCGCCGGCCATGCAGGCGCTGCTGGGCGGCCAGGTCGACATCCTGTGCGACCAGACCACGCAGACCCTGCCGCAGATCAAGGGTGGCAAGGTGAAGTTCTATGGCGTCACCACGCCGGCGCGCATCAAGGTCATGCCCGAGGCGCCGACCCTGGCCGAGCAGGGGCTCAAGGGCTTCGAGGTGGTGGTCTGGCACGGCATCTACGCCCCCAAGGGCACGCCCAAGCCCATCCTCGAGAAGATGAATGCCGCCGTGCGCACGGCGCTGAAGGACCCGATGGTGGTGCAGCGCATGGCGGAGATGGGCGCCGAGATCGTCCCCGACAGCCAGCTCACGCCCGAGGCCCTGCAGGTGAAGCTGAAGACCGAGATCGACAAGTGGGGGCCCATCATCAAGGCCGCGGGCGCCTTCGCCGACTGATCGAGCCGCCGGCCGCCTGCCGGGCGGCCGGCGCTGTGTTCACAGCGGGAGGCCGACGTAGTTCTCCGCCAGCGAGGTCGAGAGCGCGCGTGAATTCACCAGGTAGTCCAGCTCGGCCTCCTGGATCTTCTGGCCGAAGCCCTCGGTGTCCGGGAAGCGGTGCATCAGAGAGGTCAGCCACCACGAGAAGCGTTCGGCGCGCCAGATCCGGCGCAGGCAGCGCTGTGAGTAGTGGTCGATGCCGGCGTCGCTGCGTTCCAGGAAGCGCTCGATGAGCGCACCGGCCAGGTACTTCACGTCCGTGGCGGCCAGGTTCAGCCCCTTGGCGCCCGTGGGCGGCACGATGTGCGCGGCGTCGCCGGCCAGGAACAGCCGGCCGAAGCGCATGGGTTCGGCCACGAAGCTGCGCAGCGGGGCGATGCTTTTCTCGATGCTGGGGCCGGTGACGATGCGCTCGGCCAGCTCGGGGTCCAGGCGGCGCCGCAGCTCGTCCCAGAAGCGCGCGTCGCTCCAGTCTTCTACCTTGTCCGACAGCGGGCACTGCACGTAGTAGCGGCTGCGCGTCAGGCTGCGCATGGAGCACAGCGAGAAGCCGCGCTCGCTGTTGCCGTAGACGATCGCGTGCGGCGACACCGGCGGCGTGTCGGACAGCACGCCCAGCCAGCCGAAGGGGTAGACGCGCTCGAACTCCTTGACCATGTCCTTGACGCTGGCCCGGCTCACGCCATGGAAGCCGTCGCAGCCGGCGATGAAGTCGCAGTCGATGCGGTGCGTGGCGCCGTCCTTCTCGTAGGTCACGAAGGGCTTGTCGCCCTCGAAGCCTTGCGGCTGGACCTGGGCGGCCTCGTAGACGGTCTGCAGGCCAGCCTCGGCGCGGGCCGCCATCAGGTCGCGGGTGACCTCGGTCTGGCCGTAGGCCGTCACCACCTTGCCGCCGGTCAGGCCGTGCACGTCGATGGGGTGGCGCTGGCCGGAGAACACCAGCTCGATCGAATGGTGCACGGTGCCGCCCGCGTCCACGCCCTGGCCCACGCCGGCCTCGTGAAGCAGGTCGACGGTGACCTGCTCCAGGATGCCGGCGCGTATGCGCGACAGCACGTAGTCGCCGCTCTGGCGCTCGAGGATGATGTTGGCGATGCCGGCCTTGTGCAGCAGCTGGCCGAGCAGCAGGCCCGAGGGGCCGGCGCCGATGATGACGACCTGGGTACGCATGGGTTCGCAGTCTCCTTGCCGGCGAGCTTAGGCCCGCGCCGCCGCCGTCCGCGGCCGGTGCGCGACGGGTTGTGCGATGATCGGCCGTTCTGCGCGATCATCGCGCAACGGAGCCGCACAGGATGGCCATCGCGCACGCGGATTTCATCGAGGGCATGGCCAAGGGCATGGCGGTGCTGGAGAGCTTCGGCCCGACGCGCCAGCGCCTGAACGCCACGCTGGCGGCGCAGAAGGCCGGCATCACGCGCGCCGCGGCGCGGCGCCACCTGCTGACGCTCGCCCACCTGGGCTACCTGGAGACCGACGGCAGCTGGTTCTGGCTGGCGCCCAAGGTGCTGGGCTTCTCCGGCAGCTACCTGGCCTCCGCGCAGCTGCCGCGCGTGGTCCAGCCGGTGCTCAACCGCCTGGCCGCCGACACCGGGCAGTCGTTCTCGGTGGTGGTGCTGGACGGCGATGCCTGCGTGATCGTCGCCCGCAGCAGTGCCAGCCGGGTGCTGGCCTACGGCCTGCACCTGGGCGCCCGGCTGCCGGCCCACGCCACGTCCACGGGCCGGGTGCTGCTGGCGGCGCTGCCCAAGGCGGGGTTCCGCAGCTGGATGGCGGGCCGGGAACTGCCCCGCCTCACGCCGCGCACGGTGACCGACGCCAAGGCCTTCCGGGCCCTCATCGACAAGGTGCGGCAGGAGGACTGCTGCCTCGCCCAGGAAGAGCACGAGCTGGGGGTGCACGCCATCGCCGTGCCCCTGCGGGACATGCGCGGGCGGGTGGTCGCCGCGCTCAACGCGGTGGTCAACCCGCCCCAGGCCGATGCGGCATGGATGGTGCGCCACCTGCTGCCCGTGCTGTGGGAGGCCGCGCGGGATCTGCGCGCCGTGCTCTGAAGGGGCAGGCGCCAGGCATCTTTATGCCTGGATCGCATTAACAAACTACAAATCATTCGTTGTGGGTTGAACGAGCGGCGCCCAGAATCCGCGGTTCCGCACCGGAACAGACCCATGAACGCCCGCATCAAGACCCTCATCGCCGGGCTGGCCCTTGCCGCCAGCGGCTTCGCCAGCGCCCAGCAGACCCTTCTGAACGTCTCCTACGACGTGGCGCGCGAGTTCTACAAGGACATCAATGCCGCGTTCGTTCCGTACTACAAGAAGCAGACCGGCAAGGACGTGAAGATCGAGCAGGCCCACGGGGGCTCCAGCGCGCAGGCGCGGGCGGTGGCCGACGGCCTGGACGCCGACGTGGTCACCATGAACACCACGACGGACATCGAGTTCCTGGCCGACCGCGGCGTGGTCGCCAAGGACTGGGCCAAGCGCTTCCCCGACAACGCCTCGCCCACCACCTCGACCATGCTGTTCCTGGTGCGCAACGGCAACCCCAAGGGCATCAAGGACTGGGACGACCTCATCAAGCCCGGCGTGCAAGTGATCGTCGTCAACCCCAAGACCGGCGGCAACGGCCGCTACGCCTACCTGGCCGCCTGGGGCTACATCAAGAAGAAGGGCGGCACCGACGCCCAGGCCGCCGAGTTCCTCGGCAAGCTGTACAAGAACGTGCCGGTGCTGGCCCGGGGCGGCCGCGATGCAACCACGGCCTTCCTGCAGCGCAACACCGGCGACGTGCTGATCACCTTCGAATCCGAGGTGGAATCGGTCAACAAGGAGTTCGGCGCGAACAAGGTCGACCCGGTCTACCCGTCGATCAGTATCGTGGCCGAGAACCCGGTGGCCGTCGTCGAGCGCACGGTGGCCAAGAAGGGCACCGCCGAACTGGCCAAGACCTACCTCAACTTCCTGTACACCGACGAAGCCCAGGAGATCGCCGCCAAGCACTACCTGCGCCCGCATTCGCCGGCCGTGCTGAAGAAATACGCCGCCACCTTCAAGCCGATCAAGCTCTTCACGGTGCACGAGATGTTCGGCTCGCTGTCCGAGGCGCAGAAGGTGCACTTCAACGACGGCGGCCAGTTCGACAAGCTCTACACCGTCCGCTGAGATGGCTGGCGCGAGCATCGCCGTGGCGGCGCCGGCGGCCGGGGCCGGGGCGCCCGGCCGCGTGGCCGGGGGCAACCGGAAGGTGCTGCCCGGCTTCGGCCTGACGCTGGGGTACACGCTGGTGTACCTGAGCCTGATCGTGCTGATCCCGCTGTCGGCGCTGGTGCTGAAGACCTTCTCGCTGACCGGCGCGCAGTTCTGGGCCGCGGTCAGCTCGCCCCGGGTGCTGGCGGCCTACCGCCTCACCTTCGGCGCCTCGCTGGTGGCCGCCCTGGTCAACGTGGTCATGGGCCTGCTGGTCGCCTGGGTGCTGGTGCGCTACAGCTTCCCGTTCAAGAAGCTGGTCGATGCCCTGGTGGACCTGCCCTTCGCGCTGCCCACCGCGGTCGCCGGCATCTCGCTCACGGCGCTGCTGGCCAACAACGGCTGGCTGGGGCAGTACCTGGAGCCGCTGGGCATCCAGCTCGCCTTCAACGCCCGGGGCGTGGTGATCGCGCTCATCTTCATCGGGCTTCCCTTTGTGGTGCGCACCGTGCAGCCCGTGCTGGAGGACACCGAGCGCGAACTGGAGGAGGCCGCCATGAGCCTGGGCGCCACCCGCTGGCAGACCTTCACCCAGGTCATCTTCCCGGCCATCGCGCCGGCGCTGCTCACCGGCTTCGCCATGGCCTTCGCGCGCGCGATCGGCGAGTACGGCTCCGTCATCTTCATCGCCGGCAACGTGCCCATGGTGTCCGAGATCACGCCCCTCATCATCATCGGCAAGCTGGAACAGTACGACTACGCCGGCGCCACCGCCGTGGCCACGGTGATGCTGCTGTTCTCCTTCATCCTGCTGCTGGTGATCAACGGCCTGCAGGCCTGGCAGCGCAAGCGATCGGGGGGTGCATGAGCGCCAGCCTGGCATCCCGCCGCGTCGCCACCACCGAGGCGCCCTGGGTGCGGTGGACGCTCACCGCCATCGCGCTGGGCTTCCTGCTGCTGTTCCTGCTGCTGCCGCTGGCGGCGGTGTTCACCGAAGCCCTGCGCAAGGGCCTGGACGCCTACCTGGACAGCCTGAAGGAGCCCGACGCCTGGTCGGCCATCCGGCTCACCCTGTTGACAGCGCTGATCGCGGTGCCGCTGAACCTGGTCTTCGGCGTCGCCGCGGCCTGGTGCATCGCCAAGTACGAGTTTCGCGGCAAGGCCTTCCTCACCACCCTGGTGGACCTGCCGTTCTCGGTCTCGCCGGTGGTGGCGGGCCTGGTCTACGTGCTGATGTTCGGCGCCCAGGGCTGGTTCGGCCCCTGGCTGGCCGCGCACGACATCAAGATCGTGTTCGCCGTGCCGGGCATCGTGCTGGCCACGGTCTTCGTCACCTTTCCCTTCATCGCCCGCGAGCTGATCCCGCTGATGCAGGCCCAGGGCAACGAGGAGGAGCAGGCCGCCATCGTGCTGGGCGCCAACGGCTGGCAGACCTTCTGGTACGTCACGCTGCCCAATATCAAGTGGGGCCTGATCTACGGCGTCATCCTGTGCAACGCGCGGGCCATGGGCGAGTTCGGCGCGGTGTCGGTGGTGTCCGGCCACATCCGCGGCCAGACCAACACCATGCCGCTGCACGTGGAGATCCTCTACAACGAATACCAGTCGGTGGCGGCCTTCGCCGTCGCCTCGCTGCTGGCGCTGCTGGCGCTGGTGACGCTGGTGATCAAGTCGGTGGCCGAGTGGCGCCACGAGCGTGAAATGAAGGCGCTGGCGGAACTGCCGCCCGAGCGCCCGCTGAAGGAAGCCCCATGAGCATCGAAATCCGCAAGGTCAGCAAGCGCTTCGGCGATTTCCATGCGCTGCGCGACGTCAACCTGGACATCAACTCCGGCGAACTGATCGCGCTGCTGGGGCCCTCGGGCTGCGGCAAGACCACGCTGCTGCGCATCATCGCGGGCCTGGAGACGGCCGACGCCGGCAGCATCCTGTTCTCCGGCGAGGACACCACCGACGTGCACGTGCGGGACCGCGGCGTGGGCTTCGTGTTCCAGCATTACGCGCTGTTCCGCCACATGACGGTGTTCGACAACGTGGCCTTCGGGCTGCGGGTGAAGCCGCGGCGCGAGCGCCCGCCGGAGGCGCAGATCAAGGCCAAGGTGCACGAGCTGCTCTCGCTGGTGCAGCTGGACTGGCTGGCCGACCGCTTTCCGGCCCAGCTCTCGGGCGGCCAGCGCCAGCGCATCGCCCTGGCCCGCGCGCTGGCGGTGGAGCCGCGCGTGCTGCTGCTGGACGAGCCCTTCGGCGCCCTGGACGCCAAGGTGCGCAAGGAGCTGCGCCGCTGGCTGCGGCGCCTGCACGACGAACTGCACGTCACCAGCATCTTCGTCACGCACGACCAGGAAGAGGCGCTGGAGGTGGCCGACCGGGTGGTGCTGATGAACGCCGGCAAGGTGGAGCAGGTGGGCTCGCCCCAGGAGGTCTGGGACCACCCGGCCAGCCCCTTCGTCTACGGCTTCCTGGGCGACGTGAACCTCTTCCACGGCCGCGCCCACGAGGGCGAGGTGGAGCTCGAGGGCATGCGCATCCAGGCGCCCGAGCATGCCGGCGCCCGCGACGCCAAGGCCCGCGCCTACGTGCGGCCGCACGATTTCGCCCTGGCGCGCTACGTGCCCGGCCAGGACCTGGAAGGCGAGGGGGGCGCGCGCGGGATTGTGGTGCAATTGAGCCGTGCGATCGTGGTCGGCCCGGTGGCCCGGCTGGAACTCATCCCCGCGGACGAGACTCCACTCTCCCAGGGCGACGACGCGATCATCGAGGCGCAGATCCCCGCGCAGCAGTACCGCGAGATGGGGTTGCGCGAGGGCGAGACGCTGGTGGCCACGCCGCGCCGCGCCCGCGTGTTCGTCGAAGGCGCCTGACCGGCATTCCGTCCGGCGGCGCAGCCAGTCCGGAGGTGTGAAAGTGTCGGTTTTCGAATGGTTTGAACGGGCGCCCCGCCGCGTGCTGGCCCTGGTGAGCCTGGCCTGCGTGGCCATGCTGGCTTTCGGGCTCTACCTGCAGCACGTCGTCGGGCTGGAGCCCTGCCCGATGTGCATCGTGCAGCGCTACGCGCTGCTGGGCGTGGCCGTGGTGGCCGGCGTGGCGGCGGCGTTCCGCGGCCGGGGGGCCGCCATCGTGGGCAGCCTGCTCATGCTCGCCATCTCCGGCTTCGGCGCCTTCGTCGCCGCGCGCCAGTCCTGGCTGCAGTGGCACCCGCCCGAGGTCTCGGCCTGCGGCCGCGACTTCTACGGGATGATCGAGGCCTTCCCGCTGCGCCGCGCCATTCCCATGATCTTCAAGGGCAGCGGCGACTGCTCCAAGGTCGACTGGACCTTCCTGGGCGGCTCCATCGCCAACTGGTCCTTCGTGTGCTTCGTGGCCTTCGCGCTGATCGCGCTGCTGCTGCTGGCCCGCAACCTGGGCGCGCCGCGCGGCCGCCAGGCCTGGGCCTAAGGCCCGGCCGCCGTCAGGCCGCGGGCAGCGGCCCGGGAGGCCCCTTCAGTTCCACCACATTGCCTTCGGGGTCCTCCAGGTAGAGGGAGGGCCCGTCCCCTTGCGCGCCATAGCGCAGGGCGAGTTCGCCGGCTGGCACGCCATGGCGGGCCAGGTGGGCGCGGACCGCCACCGGGTCCAGGGCCTCGACGCGAAGGCAGAAGTGGTCCAGGTTGCGTCCCTGGGCGCCGGCAGCGGCGCCGCCGGGCCGCCCCAGGGGGCCGTCGACCGGCACGAGGTCGATCAGCGAACTGCCGGCCCGCAGCTGCCACAGCCCGATGTCCTCCTGCACCTTCTCCAGGGTGCAGCCCAGCACCTGCGTGTAGAAGGCCAGCATGCGGGCCAGGTCGGCCACGCGCAGCACCAGGTGGTCGATCTGGGCGATGGAGAAGGGGGCGGTGGACATGGGGCTCCCGCGGGCCGCCGCCTCAGGGCAGCAGCTTCTTCACGAAGACCATGCTGCGGCGGTCCCAGTTGTACTTCTTCTTGCGCGCCTCGGGCAGCCATTCCGCATCCACCTGGACGAAGCCGCGCTTCTGGAACCAGTGCATGGTGCGCGTGGTCAGCACGAAGATGCTGTCCAAGCCCATGGCGCGGGCCCGCTGCTCCACCCGCTTGAGGATCTTCTCGCCGTCGCCCTGGCCCTGGCTCTGCGGCGACACCGTGAGGGCCGCCATCTCGCCGGTGCGGGCCTCGGGGTAGGGGTACAGGGCGGCGCAGGCGAAGATCACGCCGTCGTGCTCGATGATGCTGTAGTTGGACACGTCGCGCTCGATCTCGGTGCGGCTGCGCTTGACCAGGGTGCCGTCCTTCTCGAAGGGCTCGATCAGCTGCAGGATGCCGCCCACGTCGTCGGCCGTGGCCTCGCGCAGGCTCTCCAGCTTCTCGTCGATCACCATGGTGCCGATCCCGTCGTGCACGTACACCTCCAGCAGCAGGGAGCCGTCGGTGGCGAAGGGGATGATGTGGCTGCGCTCCACGCCGCCCTTGCAGGCCTTCACACAGTGCTGCAGGTAGAAGGCGGTGTCGGTGGGCTGCTGCGGGGAAGGCAGGCTGGCCAGCAACTGCTCGGCGGCGGCCAGCGGCAGCTCGGTGTCGATCGGGTTGTCCTCGGACTCGGGCTCCAGCGGCTTGACACGCACGCCGGGAATCTCGGTCAGGAACACCAGCTTGTCGGCCTGCAGCGCGATGGCCACGCTGGTGGCGACCTCCTCCATGGTGAGGTTGAAGGCTTCGCCGGTGGGCGAGAAGCCGAAGGGCGAGAGCAGGACCATGGCGCCCAGGTCCAGGGTGCGCAGGATGCCGGCGACGTCCACCTTGCGCACCAGGCCGGAATGCTGGAAGTCCACGCCGTCCACCACGCCCACGGGGCGGGCGGTGATGAAGTTGCCCGAGATCACCCGCACCGTGGCGCCGGCCATGGGGGTGTTGGGCAGGCCCTGGCTGAAGGCGGCCTCGATCTCGTAGCGCAGCTGGCCGGCGGCTTCCTGGGCGCAGTCCAGCGCGACCTCGTCCGTGATGCGCATGCCATGCGAATAGCGCGCCTCGTGCCCCTTGGCACGCAGCTGCTCGTTCACCTGCGGGCGGAAGCCGTGCACCAGCACCACCTTCACGCCCATGCTCTGGATGAGGGCCAGGTCCTGCACGATGCTGTGCAGCTTGCCGGTGGCGATCGCCTCGCCCGCCATGGCGACCACGAAGGTCTTGCCGCGGTGCATGTGGATGTAGGGCGCGACCGAGCGGAACCAGGGGACGAAGGTGAAATTGAAGACGGCGGACATGGCAGCGAAAGTGTAGTGGCAAGCGGCGCCTGCCCGTGCGGTCCGCGGCGAAGGCCGATAATCGAGGGTTTCCCTGCGACGCCCGCCCCCGCCCTTGTCCCCGCTCCAGATCACGTTCCCTGAATCCCTGCCAGTCTCCGCCCGGCGCGAGGAGATCATGGCCGCCATGCAGGCGCACCAGGTGGTGATCGTCTGCGGCGAAACGGGCTCGGGCAAGACCACGCAGCTGCCCAAGATCGCGCTCGCGCTGGGCCGGGGCAAGTTGAATGCGGCCCCCGGCCAGCCGGGCAAGCTGATCGGCCACACCCAGCCGCGCCGCATCGCCGCCTCCAGCGTGGCCAAGCGCATCGCCGAGGAGCTGAAGACGCCGCTGGGCGAGGTGGTGGGCTTCAAGGTCCGCTTCCAGGACCGGCTCTCGCGCGACGCCTCGGTCAAGCTGATGACGGACGGCATCCTGCTGGCCGAGACGCAGACCGACCCGCTGCTCAAGGCCTACGACACGCTGATCATCGACGAGGCGCACGAGCGCAGCCTCAACATCGACTTCCTGCTCGGCTACCTCAAGCAGATCCTGCCCAGGCGGCCGGACCTGAAGCTGGTGGTGACCTCGGCCACCATCGACGCCGAGCGCTTCGCGAAGCACTTCGAGTCGGCGGCCGGCCCGGCGCCGGTGCTGTATGTCTCCGGCCGCACCTTCCCGGTGGAGCAGCGCTGGCGCCCGTTCGAGGAGACGCGCGAGCGCGGCCTGAACGAGGCCATCGCCGAGGCGGTGGACGAGCTCTGGCAGGGCGCGCGGGGCGGCGACATCCTGGTCTTCCTGCCCGGCGAGCGCGAGATCCGCGAGGCGGCGGACCACCTGCGCGGCCACCTCTCGCACAGCCCGCTCACCCGCGGCACCGAGGTGCTGCCGCTGTTCGCCCGCCTGTCGCAGGCCGAGCAGGACCGCATCTTCGACGGCCACAGCGGCCGCCGCATCGTGCTGGCCACCAACGTGGCCGAGACCTCGCTCACGGTGCCGGGCATCCGCTACGTGATCGATGCCGGTACCGCGCGGGTGAAGCGCTACAGCTTCCGCAGCAAGGTGGAGCAACTGCTGGTCGAGCCCGTGAGCCAGGCGGCCGCCAACCAGCGCGCGGGCCGCTGCGGCCGGGTGGCCGACGGCATCTGCATCCGGCTCTACGACGAGGCCGACTTCAACGGCCGGCCGCGCTTCACCGACCCGGAGATCCTGCGCTCCTCGCTGGCCGGCGTCATCCTGCGCATGAAGTCGCTGGGCCTGGGCGACGTGGAGGCCTTCCCCTTCCTGGAGGCGCCGTCCCGCCGCGCCATCACCGACGGCTACCAGCTGCTCAACGAGCTGGGCGCCGTGGACGACAACAACGTGCTCACGCCCATGGGCCGCGAGCTGGCCCGCCTGCCGCTGGACCCGCGGGTGGGCCGCATGATCCTGGAGGCGCGCGAGCGCGGCGCCCTGCAGGAGGTGCTGGTCATCGCCGCCGCCATGTCCGTGCAGGACGTGCGGGACCGGCCCATGGACCAGCAGGCCCAGGCCGACCAGCAGCACGCCAAGTTCGACGACGAGAAGAGCGAGTTCAGCGGCTACGTGACGCTATGGAACTGGCTGGACAAGGCCCGCGGCGGCCACGGCAGCGAGCACCGCCTGTCGAACCGGCAGTACGAGCAGCTGCTGCGGCAGAACTACGTCAACGTGCGCCGGGTGCGCGAGTGGCGCGACATCCACAGCCAGCTGCTGACCGTGGTCACCGAGCACCGCTGGCCGCTGAACACCGAGCCGGCCTCCTACGAGGCGATCCACAAGAGCATGCTGGCCGGCCTGCTGGGCAACATCGGCTGGAAGATGGAGGACGAAGAGGTCTACCTGGGGGCGCGCGGCATCAAGTTCCACCGCCACCCGGGCGCCCACCTGAAGAAGCGGCCCGGCCGCTGGGTGGTCTGCGCCGAACTGGTGGAGACGGCGCGCCTCTTCGGCCGCGGCATGGCCAACATCGACCCGCAGTGGGTGGAGGAGGTCGCCGGCCACCTGCTGCGCAAGCAGCTGCTGGACCCGCACTGGGAGAAGAAGGCGGCCGAGGTGGTGGCCCTGGAGCGGGCCACCCTGTACGGCCTCGTGATCTACAGCGGGCGGCGCGTGCCCTTCGCCCGCGTGGACGTGGCCGGCGCGCGCGAGGTCTTCATCCGCGAGGGCCTGGTCGCCGGCCAGTGGGACACGCGCCTGCCTTTCCTGGCGGCCAACCGCAAGCTGGTGCGCCAGGTGGAGGAGCTGGAGCACAAGTCGCGGCGCCAGGACGTGCTGGTGGACGACGAGCTGATCTACGCCTTCTACGACGCCAAGCTGCCCAAGGACGTGTTCAACGGCGCGACCTTCGAGCACTGGTTCCGCGAGGCCTCGCGCGCCGACCCGCAGCTGCTGCGCCTGTCGCGCGACGAGCTGATGCGGCACGAGGCCGCGGGCATCACCACCGACGCCTTCCCGCGCACCCTGCGCCTGGGTGGCGTGGACTGCGCGGCCGAGTACCTGCACGCGCCCGGCGATGCCCGCGACGGCCTCACCGTCTCGGTGCCGCTGTTCGTGCTGAACCAGGTCGCCGAGGAGCGGGCCGAGTGGCTGGTGCCCGGCATGCTCAAGGACAAGGTGCAGGCCCTGCTCAAGAGCCTGCCGCAGCGTCCGCGCTCGCGCTTCGTGCCGCTGCCCGAGTCGGCGTCGCGCATCGCGCAGCTGCTGGCCGAAGGCGGCCGCTGGGCCGAGGGCTCGCTGGTGGATGCCCTGCTCAAGCAGGTTCGCGACGAGACCAGCCTGGACGTCAAGCGGGCCGACTTCAAGCTGGACATGCTGCCCGCGCACCTGTTCATGAACTTCCGCATCGTCGACGAGCACGGGCGCCAGCTCGGCATGGCGCGCAACCTGGGTGCCCTCAAGGCGGAGTGGGGCGCCAAGGCCCGCGGTGCCTTCCAGGCCCTGGCGGGCATGAAGGTGGCTGCTGCGCAGGGGGGCGGCGAGCCGGCTTCGCAGGGCACGAGCGCGCCGGCGGGCGGGCGCGGCACGGCCCCGGGCCGGGGCGGCGCCACGGGCGCCGAGGCCGCGACCCGTGCAGGGGGCGGCGCGCCGGCCGGGCAGGGCACTCGCCCGGGCCCGGCGGGCGCCACCGCCGCGCCGGCCGACCAGCGCTACACCGCCTGGACCTTCGGCGAACTGCCGGAGCTGATGGAAGTGCGCAAGGGCGGCGTGAGCCTGGTCGGCTTTCCCGCGCTGGTCGACCAGGGCGACGCGGTCGTCATCG
The DNA here is from genome assembly GCF_015159745.1 of Ramlibacter aquaticus. Taxonomy (GTDB): domain Bacteria; phylum Pseudomonadota; class Gammaproteobacteria; order Burkholderiales; family Burkholderiaceae_C; genus Ramlibacter; species Ramlibacter aquaticus. Next base: position 12,666 of record NZ_JADDOJ010000037.1, read on the forward strand.
AGGTCTTCGACGAGCCCGACGTCGCGGCCGCCAGGCACAGGGCGGGGCTGCGCCGCCTGTTCGCCCTGCAGATCCGCGACGCGCTCAAGTACCTGGAAAAGAACATTCCCGACCTGCAGAAGATGGCCGTGGCCTTCATGCCGCTGGGCACCGCCGAGGAACTCAAGGCACAGGTCATCGACGTGGCCCTGGACCGGGCCTTCCTGCAGGGCGAGCTGCCGCAGGACGCTGCCGCCTTCGAGCGCCTGCTGGGCGAGGGGCGGGCCCGCCTGACGCTGATCGCCAACGAGGTGGCCCGGCTGGCCGCGGCCATCCTGGTGGACTACCAGGCCGCGACCCGCAAGCTCAAGGACACGCGCAACCAGCCCGAGGTCTCGGCCGACGTCACGCAGCAGCTGCAGCGCCTGATGCCCAAGCGCTTCCTGGCCGTCACGCCCTGGGCGCAGCTGCAGCACCTGCCGCGCTACCTCAAGGCCGTCACGCTGCGGCTGGACAAGCTGCGCGCCGACGCGGCGCGCGATGCGGCCCGCATGGCCGAGCTGCGGCCGCAGGAGCAGCGCTACTGGCGCCTGGTGGCCGAGCGCAAGGGCGCGGTGGACGCGCGCATGCAGGAGTTGCGCTGGCTCCTGGAGGAGCTGCGCGTGAGCTTCTTTGCCCAGGAGCTGCGCACGCCGCAGCCGGTGAGCGTCAAGCGCCTGGACAAGGTCTGGGCCCAGCTGGCCGGCTGAGCCCGCCGGTCAGAGCCGGCCCATCAGCAGCAGCACGACCAGGATCAGCACCACCAGGCCCAGGCCGCCCGAGGGCCCGTAGCCCCAGCTGCGGCTGTGCGGCCAGGTCGGCAGGGCGCCGACCAGCAGCAGCACCAGCACGATGAGCAGGATGAGCGAAAGCGACATGGAGGTCTCCCGGGTTGTTGCGGAGCCTCCATGCTGTGGCGCGGCAGGCGGCTGGCGCGACGGCGCAGGGCGACGTCGCCGGTCAGGCTGCGCCGTGCCGCGCTGTGGGACGCCCTAGAGCCGGGCCAGGCGCCCCAGCGCGGCGCGCAGCGTTTCGTCCTTCTTGGCGAAGCAAAAGCGCACCACGCGCTGCTCGAACCCGCCGCCGTAGAAGGCCGACATGGGGATCGCCGCCACGCCGATCTCGCGCACCAGCCATTCGCAGAACGCCGGCTCGGACAGGTCCGACACGCGCGAGATGTCGGCGCACTGGAAATAGGTGCCCTCGCAGGGCAGCAGGTCCAGCCGGGTGCGGGCCAGGCCCTCGCGGAACAGGTCGCGCTTGCGCTGGTAGAAGGCCGGCAGCTCGCGCGCCGGAGCCGGGTCTGCCATGTAGCGGGCGATGCCGTGCTGCACCGGCGTGTTGACGGTGAACACGTTGAACTGGTGCACCTTGCGGAATTCCGCCGTCAGCGCGGCGGGAGCGGCCACGTAGCCCACCTTCCAGCCCGTGACGTGGAAGGTCTTGCCGAAACTGGAGACGATGAAGCCCCGTGCGGCCAGGCCCGGGAAGCGGGCGATGCTCTGGTGCTCGCGGCCGTCGAAGACCATGTGCTCGTAGACCTCGTCGCTGATGACCAGCACCTCGGTCGGGGCCAGCAGCTCCTCGAGCCGACCCATGTCCTGGGCGCTCCAGCAGGTGCCGCTGGGGTTGTGCGGGGTGTTCACCAGGATCGCCCGCGTGCGCGGGGTGATGGCCGCGGCGATGCGGTCGAAATCGGGACGGAAGCTGTGCGGGGTGAGCGGCACGCGCACCACCGTGCCGCCGGCCAGCGCGATGTTGGGCACGTAGCTGTCGTAGCAGGGCTCGAGCACGATCACCTCGTCCCCAGGGCGCACCACCGCCAGCACGGCGGTGATGATGGCCTGCGTGGCGCCGGCGGTGATGGTGATCTCGGTGGCGGTGTCGTAGCGCCGGCCGTAGAAATCCTGCAGCTTCGCGGCCACCGCCGTGCGCAGCGGCGCCACCCCGGCCATGGGCGGGTACTGGTTCAGGCCTTCCAGCATGGCCGCGTTGACCCCCTGCACCAGGGCCGGGTCGCAGTCGAAATCGGGGAAGCCCTGGCCCAGGTTGACGGCGCCGTGCTCGGCCGCCAGGGCCGACATCACGGTGAAGATGGTGGTGCCGACTTCGGGCAGCTTGGTCTGCAGGGCGGGCGTGTGCACCCGTGCGACGCGCTCAGATTCCATAGTCGTTGGTGTGGCCGCTCATGGCCTTGGCGATGAGGTTGCGGTCCAGCCGGGGCGAGAGCAGCTCGGCGAACTTGAAGACGAAGTTGCGCAGGTAGGCGCTGCGCTTGAAGGCCACCCGCGCCACGTTCTGCCCGAAGAGCGTGCCCAGCGGACGCACCGCCAGTTCGCTGCCCGCAGGCTCGTCGCGCACTGACATCTCGGCCACGATGCCGATGCCCAGCCCCAGCCGCACGTAGGTCTTGATCACGTCCGAGTCGATGGCTTCCAGCGCGATGCGCGGCTCCAGCTTGCGCTGGGCGAACGCGGTGTCTATGCGCGTGCGGCCGGTGAACGAGGGGTGGTAGGTGATGATGGGCTCGGTGGCCAGGTCTTCCAGGCTGATGCGCTCCTTGGTGGCCAGCGGATGGCTGCGCGGCAGCACCAGCACGTGCTCCCATTCGTAGCAGGGCAGGGTGACCAGGTCCTGGTAGTGGTCCAGCGATTCGGTGGCGATGCCGATCTCGGCGATCTCGTCCAGCACCATGCGCGCGACCTGGTCGGGCGAGCCCTGGTGCAGCGTGACGTTGACCTTGGGGTAGGCCTCGCGCAGCTTGGCCACGGGCACGGGCAGCACGTAGCGGGCCTGGGTGTGCGTGGTGGCGATGGAGAGCGTTCCGCTGTCCTCCGCACTGAACTGTTCGCCGATGCGCTTGAGGTTGCCGACCTCGCGCATGATCAGCTCGATGCTCTTGATCACGTGCTGGCCGGGCTCGGTGACGCGCTTGAGCCGCTTGCCGTGGCGGGCGAAGATCTCCACGCCGAGTTCTTCCTCGAGTTCGATGATCGCCTTGGAGACGCCGGGCTGCGAGGTGTGCAGGGCCTTGGCCGCCTCCGTCAGGTTCAGGTTGCGGCGCACCGCCTCCTGCACGAATCGGAACTGGTGGAGATTCATACTTGATCTCTTCTAAGCGAAGCGATCATTATGCACCAGCCAATCTAAGTCAGCCGACGCCCTCGAGCACCAGCCGGGCCAGCAGGTCCAGCACGCGGGGGTCTTCGCCGACCGCGGGCAGCACCTCCACGGCCAGCGTGGGGTGGGCCTCGCGAAGCTGGGCCACCAGGCCGGGCAGGTCCTCGCGGGCGTGCTTGCCGGTGCCCAGGAACATGGGCAACACGACCAGCTGGCGGGCCCCGGCCGCGGCGAGGCGCCGGCCGGCCTCCGCCATGTCGGGCGCCTGCAGTTCCAGGAAGCCGCATTCGACCAGGGCGCCGGACGCCCGCACCCGGGCGGCCACGGCATCCATGGGGGCGCGCCACAGCGGATCCCGCGAGCCGTGGCCGAAAAGCAGGATGCCGCGCGTCATCGCCGCAGCACCAGCCAGCCGAACGCGGCGAGCGAGAACAGGGTGTAGATCAGGCCCGGCGCGCCCGCGGCCAGCCAGGGCTGCCAGGCGCGCAGGTTGCCGATGTAGCCGAACACGTTGTTGAGCAGGAAGAAGCTGATGCCGATCAGCACCCCGATGAAGACATAGGTGGTGATGCCGCGCTGGCGGAAGTGCAGGTAGGCGAAGGGCAGGGCCAGCACCACCATCACCAGGCAGCTCAGGGGGTAGAAGACCTTGCGCCAGAACTCGATCTCGTAGCGCTGCGAGGTCTGGTTGTTGGCTTCCAGGTGGCGCATGTACTGGAACAGGTCGATGGTGGCCATGCGGTCGGGCTGCAGCAGGGCGACGGAGACCATCTCCTGCGTGATCTCGGTCGGCCAGCGGAAGCTGGGCATGCGGGTGCGCTCCACGTGGGCCCCGCCCGGGCCCTGGGTGCTGAACTCGGTGCGCTCCGCGTCCTCGAGCAGCCAGGCGTCGTCGTCGCGGGCGAAGCGCCCGCGCGGGGCCTGGGTGATGCTGACCAGGAAGCCCCGCGTGTCGGATTCGATGATGCGCACGCCCTGCATGTTGCCCTCGGGCGTGAGCGCCTTCACGTTCACGTTGTAGGTGTGCCAGGCCTGCCGCTCCTTGAGCCAGGCGCCGGTCTGGCCGATGCTGATGCGGCCTTCCAGCCGGGCCTTGAGCAGCTGCCCCGCGCGGTCCGCCATGGGGGCGAGGTAGTCGCCGGTGGCGAAGGTGGCCACGGTGAAGATCAGCCCGAGCAGCAGCAGGCTGCGCAGCGCGCGCCCGGGGCCCAGGCCGCTGGTGCGCAGGATGGTGTATTCGGAGCTCTGCGCCAGCCGGGCCATCACGAAGATGGTGCCGATCAGCACCGCGATGGGCAGCAGTTCGTACAGGTGGCTGGGCACCATCAGCGCCACGTACACCAGGGCCTGGGTGAGGCGGTAGCTGGTGACGCCACGGCTCAGGTTGGGCAGTTCGTCGACGAAGTCGAAGAAGAAGAACAGCGCCAGGAAGCCGGCGGCCACGAAGGCCACCGCGGCGAAGACCTCGCGGTAGATCAGACGGCGCAGGGTCTTCAAGCCGTGCCCCCGGCGCGCCGGCGCGGCAGCAGGGCCCGCAAGGTCCAGGCGTTGTGCTGCTTGGCCAGCCACAGGCCCGACAGCAGCAGCACCCCGCCGTGCAGCCCCAGCATGTAGGGCACCAGCCGCACGCTGCCGCTGGCGACCCAGCTCTGGCCCAGGTTCAGCAGGTTAAAGTAGACGATGAAGGCGAACAGGGCGAACACCAGGTTGCCGCTGCGCCCCACGCGCGGGTTCACGCTGGAGACCGTCACCGCGATGACCACGAAGTTGAGCGAGGCCAGCGCCAGGCCCAGGCGCCAGCCGAGTTCACCCAGGTTGGCGTTGGTGGGCCGGGTGACCAGCGTCCAGGTGCCCAGGCTCTTGGCGGGCATGTCGTCGTGGTTGCCCATCTCGGCGGCGCCGATGCGGTTGAGGTATTCCTCGAACTCGCTCACCCGCAGCTGCGGGTCCTTGCCGGTGGTGCTCTCCATGCGCTGGCCGTTGGACAGCAGAAGGAACTGGCTGTCGCCCTCGGTCACCACCCGGCCGCTGCGCGCCGAGGTGACGGTCTCGCGGCCATGCTCGTTGGTGGAGATGAAGATGTTCTTGCCCGACTTGTTGTCCGGCGTGTCCTTGTCCAGGAAGAAGACGCGGGTGCCGCTGGCCGACTCCTGGAACTGCCCGGGCGCCACCCGCTCCAGGTCGCCCCGCTTGCCGTAGCGGTCCTTGAGGTCCTGCGTCTGCGCATTCGCCCAGGGCCAGACCAGCAGGGCCAGCGCCGTGATGGCGACCAGGATGGGCCAGGCGAACCGGAACAGCGGGCCCAGGAAGGCCGACAGGCCGCGCCCGGCGCCGAACCAGATCACGGTCTCGCTGTCGCTGTACATGCGCGAGAGGGTGCCCACGATGGCGATGAACAGGGACAGGGTCAGGATGGGCGGCAGGTAGCCCAGCACGGCGTAGCCCATCACCATCAGGATGTCCTTGGGGTCCACGCTGCCGCGCGTGGCCAGGTTCAGGGTGCGGATCAGGGTCATCGTCATCACGATGGTGACCAGGACCACCAGGGTCGCGCCGAATCCGCGGGCGAGTTCCTTGCGCAGGGACGAATGGAATAACATCGGCGCGGCCAAGCCTCACAAAACCCCGGATTATGGACTTCGAACTCAAGACCCTGGACGCCGCCGGTGCGGCGCGCGAGAAATGCGATGCCCTGCTGCTGCTGGTGGGCGATGCCTTCAAGCCGGGCAAGGACCCGCTGGCCCGCCTCGCCGGGGAGGCGTTGAAGGCTGGCCACTTCGAGACCAAGGCCGGCAAGACGCTGCAGGCCTACCGGCCCGAGGGCGTGGCCGCCGCGCGGGTGGTGTTCGCCGGCATCGGCGACGGCTCGCCGCGCCGCGTGCATGCGGCCGTGCAGTCGGTGGTCGCCAGCCTGCGCACCGCGGGCGTGCGCCGCCTGGTGGTGAGCCTGCCGGCCGAAGCCCCGCAGGCGGCGGTGCGGGCGGCGGTGGTCGCCGTGGCCGAGGCCAGCTATGTCTTCGTGGCCACCAAGTCCAAGCCGGAAGGGCGCGAACTGGAAAAGGTCATCGTCGGCGTGGCCGATGCCAGTGGCCAGCGCGAGGCCTTCGAGAACGCCTGCGGCGCCGCCGTGGGCATCGAGTACGCCCGCGAACTCGCCAACCTGCCGCCCAACCACGCCACGCCGACGCGCCTGGGCGAAGAGGCGAAGAAGCTGGCCAAGGCGCACGGATTCGCCTGCGAGGTCATGGGCCCCAAGGAGATCGAGAAGCTGGGCATGGGGTCCTTCCTGGCCGTGGCCCGGGGTTCCGAGCAGCCGCCGCGCTTCATCGTGCTGCAGCACAAGGGCGGCGCGGCGGGCGAACCGCCGGTGGTGCTGGTGGGCAAGGGCATCACCTTCGACTCGGGCGGCATCTCCATCAAGCCGGCACCCGAGATGGACGAGATGAAGTTCGACATGGGGGGCGCGGCCAGCGTGCTGGGCACCTTCCGCGCGCTGGGCGAGATCCAGCCCGCGATCAACGTGGTCGGCCTGATCCCCAGCTGCGAGAACCTGCCGGACGGCAAGGCCGTGAAGCCGGGTGACGTGGTGCGCAGCATGAGCGGCCAGACCATCGAGATCCTCAACACCGACGCCGAAGGGCGCCTGATCCTGTGCGATGCGCTCACCTATGCCGAGCGCTTCAAGCCGCGGGCGGTGATCGACATCGCCACGCTCACCGGCGCCTGCGTGATCGCGCTGGGCCATGTGCGCAGCGGCCTGTTCGCCACCGACGACGCCCTGGCCGAGGCCCTGTTCGCCGCGGGCGAGGCCGCGCAGGACCCCTGCTGGCGCATGCCCCTGGACGACGAGTACGCCGAGGGCCTGAAGACCCATTTCGCAGACGTCGCCAACGTGGCGGGGCGCCCGGCCGGCTCGGTCACGGCCGCCAAGTTCCTGCAGCGCTTCGCGACCCGCTACCCCTGGGCCCACCTGGACATCGCCGGCACCGCCTGGAAGAGCGGCGGCGCCAAGGGCGGCACCGGCCGCCCCGTCGGGCTGCTGCTGCAGTACATCCTGGGCCAGGCCGCCTCGGCGCCGGCCAAGGCGCCCGCGCGGCGCAAGGCGGCAGCCCGGAAATGAGGGCATGACCGGGATCGAGTTCCACTTCAACGCGCCCTCGCGCCTGGACTACGCCTGCCGCCTGCTGCGCAAGGCAGCCCTGCGCGGGGCGCGGGTGGCGGTGACGGGCGCGCCGGCCACGCTGCAGGAACTCGACACCGCCCTGTGGACCTTCTCGGCCACCGATTTCGTGCCCCATTGCAGCGCCTCCGCCCCCGCCGAGGTGCTGGCGCTCACGCCGGTGGTGCTGTGCGAGCAGCCCACCCGCAGCCCGCACCATGCGGTGCTGCTGAACCTGGGTGAAGGCGTCCCCGAGGGCTTCGAGCGTTTCGAGCGCCTGATCGAGGTGGTGACGCTGGACGAGGACGACCGGCTGCGGGCGCGCGAGCGCTGGAAGCACTACAAGGCGCGCGGCTACGCGCTGGAGCGCAAGGACCTGGAACTCAAGGAGGGCCGCTGATGGCCAACCGTGTGCCGCCCCGTTTCGTGCCCACCCTGACCGAGGTCGTGCGGCCGGACGCGGTCCTGCCCGCCGGGCCGCCGCAGGCTGCCGCACCGGCGCCCGCTCCTGCGACGCCACCCTGGGCACCGGCGCCGGCCCAGGCGGCCGCGCCGGCCCCCGCACCCGCACTGGCCGGCCTCACCGAGGAGCAGATGGTGCACCGGGTCATGCAACGCATCGACCTGGGCCTGGAGCGGCGCCTGCGCGAAGCCATCGCCGCCACAGTGCTGCAACAAACGCGCGACCTGGGCCCGCTGCTGCGCGACGAGGTGGAGCAGGTGGTGCGCCAGGTGGTCTCGCAGGCCTTCGCGGAAGAACTCAACGTCGATCCACATCAACGATCCTGAGTGCACCCCCGGTTCCTAGACCTTTCCCTATGGTCCGGGTCCGGAAATTGCGATATGTTCGCGGCCGTTGAGCGCGAACAATTACTCAACCTTTTTCCCTAATTCGGAGGTTCTCCTATGCAAATGAAGTACAAACTGACGGTCCTCGCAGCGGTCGCCGCCATCAGCGGCGTGGCGCTGGCGCAGGACGTGCAAGTGGTCAAGATCGGCCACGTCGCCCCGATGTCCGGCCCGCAGGCGCACTACGGCAAGGACAACGAGAACGGCGTTCGCATGGCCATCGAGGACCTCAACGCCCAGGGCGTCGTGATCGCCGGCAAGAAGGTCAAGCTCGAGATCCAGGCCGAGGACGACGCCGCCGACCCGAAGCAGGGCACGGCCGCCGCCCAGAAGCTGTGCGACGCCAAGGTCGCCGGCGTGGTCGGTCACCTGAACTCCGGCACCACCATCCCGGCCTCCAAGGTCTACAACGACTGCGGCATCCCGCACATCACCGGCGCGGCGACCAACCCCGCCCTGACCAAGCCGGGCTACGACACCACCTACCGCATCATCGCCAACGACAACGCCCTGGGTGCCCAGCTGGCGCTGTACGCGGCCGACACCCTCAAGCTCAAGAGCGTGGCCATCATCGATGACCGCACGGCCTATGGCCAGGGCGTCGCGGAAATCTTCAAGAAGACCGCCGAGTCCAAGGGCGTGAAGGTCGTGGACAGCCAGTACACGAACGACAAGGCCACCGACTTCATGGCCATCCTGACCTCCATCAAGGCCAAGAAGCCCGACGCGATCTTCTACGGCGGCATGGACACCCAGGCCGGCCCCATGCTGCGCCAGATGGAGCAGCTGGGCATGTCCGACGTCAAGTTCTTCGGCGGCGACGGCATCTGCACGACCGAGATCGCCAAGCTGGCGGCCGGTGCCAAGACGCTGGGCGGCGTGGTCTGCGCCGAGGGCGGCCTGTCCATCGACAAGATGCCCGGCGGCAAGGCCTGGAAGGCCCGCTACGACGCCAAGTTCCCGGGCCAGTTCCAGATCTACAGCCCGTACACCTACGATGCCACCTTCGTGCTGGTCGACGCCATGAAGCGCGCCGGTTCCACCGACCCGAAGAAGTACATCCCCGAGCTGAAGAAGACCAACTTCAAGGGCATCACGGCCACCATCCAGTTCGAGCCCAACGGCGAACTGAAGAACGCCGCCGCCACGCTGTCGACCTACAAGGACGGCAAGAAGGTCACGCTCAACTGAGCCGTTCCGACCCGCTGAAAGAAGCCGCCGCGAGGCGGCTTTTTTCTTTTGCGGCTGACGGTGAGCGCCGCACGGCCGCGCCGGGCGGCCCATGCCGGCCGCGTCAGGACGTAACGCCTTTTGCTGTAGGCCTCGTCCTACGATGCCCGGCTGGCTTGGCCTGGCCATGGATGGGCTGGACCCTCGCGTTGTCGCATGGATGGGATGCGACTACCCTGACGCCGGTTTGAGCTGCCAGCCTCGGCAGTATTGCGTTTCTGGGGGACCAACATGGAAGTCGTGGCCAAGCTACCGGTGGCTGATCAGCGCGAGGGTGAACTGCGCCAATTGCTCAAGGCCCTGGGGGCATTCCGCCGCGGCGAGACCGGGCTGACGCTGCCCACCGAATGGGACGGGCTCTACGGCAAGATCGCCGCCGAGTTCAACGAATTGAGTGCGCAGGCGGCGCGCCACTCGAACCGGCTGCACGGCCTGGACCCGGCGCAGCGCAGCGCCGGCCGGGCCAACCGCCGCCTGCCGGACGAGAAACTGACGGGCTTCTGGCAGCAGGACGTGGCCGCCATCAACAACGTGCTGGACCACTGCGAACTGCTGTCCGAGCACACGCGCACCTTCCTGGGCGCGCTCACCGACCTCAAGAAAGGCAGTGCCGCCGCCCAGCTCCCGCGCGACTGGACGGGCGTGTTCGGCAAGGTTGCCGACGCCTTCAACGACGTGGTGGCCGAGAACCTGCACATGGCGCAGGAACTGGCTCGCTTGTCACGCGTGGTGGGCAAGGAGGGCAAGCTCAAGGAGCGGGCCCAGGTGCCCAGCGCGAGCGGCTTCTGGCGCGAGTCGGCCGATTCCATCAACTCGCTGATCTCCGACCTGGTGCACCCGACCTCGGAAGTGGCCCGCGTGATCGGTGCCGTGGCCCAGGGCGACCTGTCCAAGTCCATGGCGCTGGAGGCCGACGGCCGGCCGCTGGAAGGCGAGTTCCTGCGTACCGCCATGATCATCAACAAGATGGTGCAGCAGCTGGGCACCTTCGCCGCGGAAGTGACCCGCGTGGCGCGGGAGGTGGGTACCGAAGGCAAGCTGGGCGGCCAGGCCGACGTGCAGGGCGTGGCGGGCACCTGGAAGGACCTGACCGACTCCGTGAACTTCATGGCGTCCAACCTCACGGCCCAGGTGCGCAACATCGCGGACGTGACCAAGGCCGTGGCGGCGGGCGACCTGTCCAAGAAGATCACGGTGGAGGTGAAGGGCGAGATCCTGGAGCTGAAGAACACCATCAACACCATGGTGGACCAGCTCTCCTCCTTCGCCTCGGAAGTGACGCGGGTGGCGCGCGAAGTGGGTACCGAGGGCAAGCTGGGCGGCCAAGCCGACGTGCAGGGCGTGGCCGGCACCTGGAAGGACCTGACCGACAACGTGAACTTCATGGCCGGCAACCTGACTTCGCAGGTTCGCAACATCGCCGACGTGACCACGGCCGTGGCGGCCGGCGACCTGTCCAAGAAGATCACGGTGAACGTGAAGGGCGAGATCCTGGAGCTGAAGAACACCATCAACACCATGGTGGACCAGCTGCGAAGCTTCGCGTCGGAAGTGACGCGGGTGGCGCGCGAGGTGGGCACCGAGGGCAAGCTGGGCGGCCAGGCCGACGTGCAGGGCGTGGCCGGCACCTGGAAGGACCTGACCGACTCCGTGAACTTCATGGCGTCCAACCTCACGGCCCAGGTGCGCAACATCGCGGACGTGACCACCGCCGTGGCGGCGGGTGACCTTTCCAAGAAGATCACCGTGGACGTGAAGGGCGAGATCCTGGAGCTGAAGAACACCATCAACACCATGGTGGACCAGCTGCGCTCCTTCGCCGCCGAGGTGACGCGGGTGGCGCGCGAGGTGGGTACCGAGGGCAAGCTGGGCGGCCAGGCCGACGTGCAGGGCGTGGCCGGCACCTGGAAGGACCTGACGGACTCGGTGAACTCCATGGCCGGCAACCTGACCTCCCAGGTGCGCAACATCGCGGACGTGACCACGGCCGTGGCGGCCGGCGACCTGTCCAAGAAGATCACGGTGAACGTGAAGGGCGAGATCCTGGAGCTGAAGAACACCATCAACACCATGGTGGACCAGCTCTCCTCGTTCGCCTCCGAAGTGACGCGGGTGGCCCGCGAAGTGGGTACCGAAGGCAAGCTGGGCGGCCAGGCCGACGTGCAGGGCGTGGCCGGCACCTGGAAGGACCTGACCGATTCCGTGAACTCCATGGCCGGCAACCTGACGGCCCAGGTGCGCAACATCGCGGACGTGACCACCGCCGTGGCGGCCGGTGACCTCTCCAAGAAGATCACGGTGGACGTGAAGGGCGAGATCCTGGAGCTGAAGAACACCATCAACACCATGGTGGACCAGCTGCGGTCGTTCGCGTCTGAAGTGACGCGCGTGGCGCGCGAGGTGGGTACCGAAGGCAAGCTGGGCGGCCAGGCCGACGTGCAGGGCGTGGCGGGTACCTGGAAGGACCTGACCGACTCCGTGAACTCCATGGCCGGCAACCTCACGTCCCAGGTGCGCAACATCGCCGACGTGACCAAGGCGGTGGCCGCCGGCAACCTCTCCAAGAAGATCACGGTGGACGTGAAGGGCGAGATCCTGGAGCTGAAGAACACCATCAACACCATGGTGGACCAGCTCTCCTCCTTCGCCTCCGAAGTGACGCGTGTGGCGCGCGAGGTGGGCACCGAAGGCAAGCTGGGCGGCCAGGCCGACGTGCAGGGCGTGGCCGGCACCTGGAAGGACCTGACGGACTCCGTCAACTCCATGGCCGGCAACCTCACTTCGCAGGTGCGCAACATCGCCGACGTTACCAAGGCCGTGGCCGCCGGTGACCTCTCCAAGAAGATCACGGTGGACGTGAAGGGCGAGATCCTGGAGCTCAAGGCCACGATCAACACCATGGTGGACCAGCTGTCGTCCTTCGCCTCGGAAGTGACGCGGGTGGCGCGCGAGGTGGGCACCGAAGGCAAGCTGGGCGGCCAGGCCGACGTGCAGGGCGTGGCCGGCACCTGGAAGGACCTGACCGACAACGTGAACTTCATGGCCGGCAACCTGACTTCGCAGGTGCGCAACATCGCGGACGTGACCAAGGCCGTGGCGGCGGGTGACCTCTCCAAGAAGATCACCGTGGACGTGAAGGGCGAAATCCTGGAGCTCAAGGCCACGATCAACACCATGGTGGACCAGCTGCGGTCCTTCGCGTCGGAAGTGACGCGGGTGGCGCGCGAGGTGGGCACCGAGGGCAAGCTGGGCGGCCAGGCCGACGTGCAGGGCGTGGCCGGCACCTGGAAGGACCTGACCGACAACGTGAACTTCATGGCCGGCAACCTGACGTCCCAGGTGCGGAACATCGCCGACGTGACCAAGGCCGTGGCCACCGGTGACCTCTCCAAGAAGATCACGGTGGACGTGAAGGGCGAGATCCTGGAGCTGAAGAACACCATCAACACCATGGTGGACCAGCTGCGAAGCTTCGCGTCGGAAGTGACGCGGGTGGCGCGCGAGGTGGGCACCGAAGGCAAGCTGGGCGGCCAGGCCGACGTGCAAGGCGTGGCCGGCACCTGGAAGGACCTGACCGACAACGTCAACTTCATGGCCGGCAACCTCACTTCGCAGGTGCGCGGCATCGCCAAGGTGGTGACCGCCGTGGCCAACGGCGACCTGGAGCAGAAGCTGACCGTGGAGGCCAAGGGCGAGATCGCCGCGCTGGCCGACACCATCAACTCCATGACGGAGACGCTGGCCACCTTCGCCGACCAGGTGACCACGGTGGCGCGCGAGGTGGGCGTGGAAGGCAAGCTCGGCGGCCAGGCCAAGGTGCCTGGCGCGGCGGGCACCTGGAAGGGCCTGACCGAGAACGTGAACCAGCTCGCGGCCAACCTGACGACCCAGGTGCGCGCGATCGCCGAGGTGGCGACCGCGGTGACCCAGGGCGACCTGACGCGCTCCATCACCGTGGAGGCGCTGGGCGAGGTGGCCGCGCTCAAGGACACCATCAACGAGATGATCCGCAACCTGCGCGACACCACGCAGGTCAACACCGAGCAGGACTGGCTCAAGACCAACCTGGCCAAGTTCTCGCGCATGCTGCAGGGCCAGAAGGACCTGGTGGCCGTGGGCCACCTGATCCTGTCCGAGCTCGCGCCCGTGGTGGGCGCGCAGCAGGCCGAGTTCTACGTGCTGCGCTACTCGCACGAACAGCCCCGCCTGCGCCTGATGGCCAGCTACGCCTCCGACGGCCATGGCGCCTACGGCAAGGAGATCGACATGGGGCAGGGCCTGGTCGGCCAGTGCGCCCACGACAAGAAGAAGATCCTGCTCACCTCCAGCATTCCCGAGGCGCTGCGCATCTCGTCCGGCCTGGCCGAGGTGGCGCCGCTGAACGTGCTGGTCATGCCCATCATCTTCGAGGGCCAGGTGCGCGGGGTGGTGGAGCTGGCCTCGCTCGAGCGCTTCAACCCGACCCACCAGGCCTTCCTGGACCAGCTGATGGAATCCATCGGCATCGTGATCAACACCATCGAGGCCAACATGCGCACCGAGGACCTGCTCACGCAGTCCCAGTCGCTGGCCCAGGAGCTGCAGAGCCGCCAGCAGGAACTGCAGCAGACCAACGAGGAGCTGCAGGAGAAGGCCCGCCTTCTGGTGCACCAGAACCACGAGGTGGAGCGCAAGAACCAGGAGGTGGAGCAGGCTCGCCAGGCCCTGGAAGACAAGGCCAAGCAGCTCGCGCTGACCTCCAAGTACAAGTCCGAGTTCCTGGCCAACATGTCGCACGAGCTGCGCACGCCGCTGAACTCGCTGCTGATCCTGTCCGACCAGCTGTCCAAGAACCCGGACGGCAACCTCACGCCCAAGCAGGTGGAGTTCGCCAAGACCATCCACTCGTCCGGCAACGACCTGCTGATGCTGATCAACGACATCCTGGACCTGTCCAAGATCGAGTCCGGCACGGTGGTGGTGGACGTGAACGAGCTGCGCCTGTCGGACCTGCAGCTCTACGTGGAGCGCACCTTCCGCCACGTGGCCGAGGCCAAGAACGTGGACTTCATGATCCACACCGGGCTGAACCTGCCCAGCTCCATGGTCACGGACGTGAAGCGCCTGCAGCAGATCCTCAAGAACCTGTTGTCCAACGCCTTCAAGTTCACGCACCAGGGCCATGTGACGCTGACGGTGGAGGAAGCCTTCACCGGCTGGTCGCCGGACAACGAGGACCTCAACCGGGCTCAGCAGGTGCTGGCCTTCTCGGTCGAGGACACGGGCATCGGCATCTCCTCGGACAAGCAGCAGATCATCTTCGAGGCCTTCCAGCAGGCCGACGGTTCCACCAGCCGCAAGTACGGCGGCACCGGCCTGGGCCTGGCCATCAGCCGGGAGCTCTCCAAGCTGCTGGGCGGCGAGATCCGCCTGTCCAGTGCGCCGGGCCAGGGCTCGAACTTCACGCTGTACCTGCCGCTGGTCTACACCGGGGCGCGCTCGCCGCGCCGCGTGACCCCGACCGTGGAAACGCGCGCCGAACTCGCGCCCACGGTGCAGCGGCGCCTGCCCGTGCGCCACGAACCCGCCGTCGAGGACGCGGTGGTGGTGGGCGAGGACACCGCCATCCTCAAGAACGAGGTCGGCGACGACCGGGACAGCATCCAGCAGGGCGACCGCGTGCTGCTGATCGTCGAGAACGACCTGGCCTTCGCCCGCTTCCTGCTCGACGCGGCCCGGGCCAAGGGCTTCAAGGGCCTGGTGACGGCGCTGGGCGCAGGGGCGCTGACCCTGGCGACGCAGTTCAAGCCTTCGGCCATCACCCTGGACATGTACCTGCCGGACATGGACGGCTGGCGCGTGCTGGACCGCCTCAAGCAGGACCCCGGCGCACGCCACCTGCCGGTGTGCGTGATCTCCACCGACGACTCCAAGGACCGGGCCTTCCGCTCGGGGGCCGTGTCCTTCCTGGAGAAGCCGATCCAGAGCAAGGAGGTGCTGGACGGCATGCTGGACCGCCTGCACTCCTGGCTGGCCCGGCCGCAGCGCACGCTGCTGGTCGCGCTCAAGGATGCCGCGGCGCGCCGCGAACTGCTGGCGCAGCTGGAGGGCGAGGACATCGAGACCGTGGTGGTGCGCAGCGGCGACAAGCTGGTCGAATCGCTGGAGGAGGGCGACTTCGACGCGGTGGCCCTGGAGGAGGGCTTCCCGGGCGTGGAGCCGGGCGAGCTCAGGCGCCTGCTGGCCGGCCAGGCCGAACTGGGCCCGGTGCCGCTGCTGCTCTACCGCACCAACACCCGCGGCGGCCAGCGCTATGCCTGGAGCTCCGACGAGACGGTCACCGTGCACGAGGCGCACTCGGTGCCCAAGCTCTTCGACGACACGCTGCTGGCGCTGCACCACAACATGGCGCGGCTGCCGGAGGCCAAGCGCTCGCTGATCAACGGCCTGTACGAAACCAGCCGACCGCTGGCGGGCAAGCGGGTGCTGATCGTCGACGACGACATGCGCAACATCTTCGCCCTGGCCACGGTGCTGGAGGAGCACGGCATGGACATCGTGTGGTCCGACAACGGCCGCGACGCCATCCACCGGGTGGCCACGGATCCGTTGATCAAGGTCGTGCTGATGGACATCATGATGCCGGAGATGGACGGCATGGCGACCATGAAGGAGATCCGCAAGCTGCCGCAGGGCAGGAACCTCCCCATGGTGGCCGTGACCGCCAAGGCCATGAAGGGGGACCGTGAAAAATGCATCGAGGCCGGCGCATGGGACTACCTGTCCAAACCCGTCAACACCCAGGATCTTCTGACCGTGCTGCGCGCGTGGCTCCACCAGTGATGGCCGCGCCGGTTCCCCCCGCAGCGGCGGCGCCCGAGCTGCCGCTGCCGGAGAAGGCCAACATCCTGGTGGTCGACGACCTGCCCGAGAAGCACCTCGTCTTCCGCAGCATCCTGGAGGAGCTGGGGCAGAACATCGTCTCGGCCCGTTCGGGCCAGGAGGCGCTGCGCTGCATCCTGGAGCAGGAGTTCGCGGTGATCCTGCTGGACGTCAACATGCCGGACATCGACGGCCTGGAGACGGCCAGCCTGATCCGGCAGTACAAGAAGTCCTCGCAGACGCCCATCGTCTTCATCACGGCCTACGTGGACGAGGTGCAGGCCAAGCGCGGCTACGCGCTGGGTGCGGTGGACTACATCCCCTCGCCGGTGGTGCCCGAGGTGCTGCGCTCCAAGGTGCGCGTGTTCGTGGAGCTGTTCCACATGAACCGCCAGCTCAAGCAGCAGGCGGCCGCGCGCGAGGCCCTGGCGCGGGCCGAAGCGGCGCGGGCGGCGGCGGAAGACGCGATGGCGCGTGCCGACTTCCTGGCCGAGGCCAGCCAGCGGCTCTCGCGCTCGCTGGACATCGACGAGACCATCGCTGCGCTGCTGGACGTGGCCGTGCCCATGCTGGGCGAACGGGCCCTGCTGGTGATGACCAACAGCGACGGCACGGTGGCGCGCATCGAGGTGAACCCGCCCGATCCGGGCATCACGCCCAACCTCTCGCCGCCCTTGCGCCACGCGCTGGCGCGGGTGATAGAGACACGACAGTTCCAGACCTGCACCGAGGGCGAGCACATCCTGGCCCTGGGCCCCATCATGGGCGGCGACCGCCTGCGCGGCGTGCTGATCGTCGAACATGCCTCCAGCATGGACGGGGCCCGGGTGGCCCTCATCAAGGAGGTCGCCAGCCGGGCCTCCATCGCCATGGAGAACGCCCGCCTGTACAGCGCCGTGCAGGATGCCGACCGGCGCAAGAACGAATTCCTCGCCATGCTCGCGCACGAGTTGCGCAACCCGCTCGCGCCCATACGCAACGCGGTGCACATCATGAAGGGCGACGAGGTCACCCAGGTCACCATGAACTGGGCGCGCGACGTCATCGGCCGCCAGGCCGACCACATGGCGCGCCTGATCGACGACCTGCTGGACGTCTCGCGCATCGTGCAGGGCAAGGTGACCGTGCGGCCCGAGCGCCTGGACCTGGCGGCGGTGGTGGAGCGGTCGGTCGAGGCCAGCCTGCCGCGCGCGAACAGCCGCGAGCAGCGCATCCTGGTGTCCCTGCCGCCGCAGCCGGTGGAGATCCAGGGCGACGCGGTGCGCCTGTCGCAGGTGCTGTCCAACCTGGTGAACAACGCTTCGAAATTCTCCGCCCCCGGCGCGCGGATCTGGCTGGACGCCAGCTTCGCCAACGGCCAGGCGCGCATCGCCGTGCGGGACGAGGGCAGTGGCATCGAGCCGGCGTTTCTGCCCCACATCTTCGAGCTCTTCGTGCAGGGCGACCAGTCGCTGGACCGCTCCCAGGGCGGCCTGGGCATCGGCCTGACCCTGGTCAAGCACCTGGTGGAACTGCACGGCGGCCAGGTCAGCGCACACAGCGAAGGCCCCGGGCGCGGCACCGAGGTGGTGGTGCGCCTGCCGGCGCGCCTGGCCGCGCAGGAGGCGCCACCGGTTCCGGCCGAGGCGCAGCCGCAGCGCCAGCGGGCGCCGGCGCGGGTGCTGGTGGTGGACGATCTCGCCGCTTCCGCCGACACCCTCATGACCCTGCTGGAGATGGAAGGCTTCGAGGTGCGCACGGCCAACGAGGGCATGTCGGCGCTGCGCATCGCGGAGGATTTCAGGCCGGACGTGGTGCTGCTGGACATCGGCCTGCCGGGCATGAACGGCTTCGAGGTGGCGCATCGCCTGCGCACCCAGCCGGCCTCGCGCGACGCCCTGCTGATCGCCCTGACCGGCTACGGCGAGGCCGAGAGCCGCTCGCGCTCCGTGCAGGCCGGCTTCGACTTCCACATGGTCAAGCCGGCCGACGTGAACCTGCTGCTTTCCATGATCGCCGAGCCGCGCCAGCCCCGCGGGGAGACCGCCACCTAGCTGCTACAATGGCGGTCTTTCCGGAGAGGTGGATGAGCGGTTTAAGTCGCACGCCTGGAAAGCGTGTGTGGGTTAATAGCCCACCGCGGGTTCGAATCCCGCCCTCTCCGCCAGTTTCCCTCTAGTTCGACGCGACGCCCCGGCATGGGGCCCGGCCTCAGCGCACAAGCCGTGCGCCTGTGCGGGCCTCGCGTCCATTCCCCGACTCGACCCGCCGCCTGTGCGGCACCGTCTGGCTCACACCCGGCCCGGCGGCGTGCCGCTCCGTTTTCGGCGCCAGCCTCGCGGCCGGTGTTTCATCACCGGTGCGCAGGCAACAGCGCATTGCTGAGCGGAGCGAGACCGCAAAGGCGCAGACCATGGGACCCCGTACCTCGAAGGACTTCACCATGAACAGCCGGACTGCCTCCTCCTCTTCCTCTTCCAAGGGCAGCAACCCGCAGGGCGCGGAAGGCCAGCCTTCCTTCACGATGCCCATGCCCTGGGCCGACCGGCTGGACGCCTCCCGCCAGCAGATGGCCCTGGGCGCGGAGATGACGGCCCACGGGCTCGCGGCCTGCCAGGCCCTGGGGCTCGTGAACCAGCACATGCTGGAGCGCCTGGCGATGGCGCACCGCCAGGCGGCCGAGTCCCTGCGCGCGGCCACCACGCCCGAGGAGGCCTGGGCCGCGCAGGCCAGCCTGCTCGCCACGGCCCTGCAGGACGCCCTGCGCTACTGGCAGGAGGTGCTGGTGGCCAGTTCGCGCGTGGCGGTGCCGGCCTCGGCCGATCGGGGCACCGGCAGCAGCGCCGCGGCAACGACGCCCGGTGAGATGGCGGCTGCGGCCGTGCAGGCGGCGGCCCCGGTGATGAAGGCCTGGCAGTCCATGTTCACGGGTCCGGTGAACGGCGGGTCCGCGGCGCCGCACTGAGGCCTGCCGCCGCCGGGCGAGCCCATCCGCGCGGGGCCTGACCCAGGTCAAGCAAAGGCCTGGAGGCTGCGCTATGGTGGACAGGCCATGCAGCCTGCCCACCCGCGCATCCCGTCCGCCCCGCCCGCGCGCGGCCGGGTGCCGTCGCGGTGGCGATGCCGGGGACGCGCCCGCGGCGCGCCGCGGCCATGATCCTCGGCCCTTATGCCTCCCTGGGCGTGGCCCTGGCCGCCGGCCTGCTGGTGGGCCTGGAGCGCGGCTGGCGCGAGCGTGAACTGCCCGACGGCGGGCGCATCGCGGGGCTGCGCACCTTCGCCCTCATCGGCCTGGTCGGCGGGCTGCTCGCCCTGCTGCCTTCGCCGGCCGTACCGCTGGGGGTGGGCCTGGCCGCCGTCGCGCTGCTGTTCGCGGTCGGCTACAGGCGGGTAGCGGCCGAGCAGGGCACCCTCAGCATCACGACGGCCGTGGCCGCGCTGTCCACCTTCACGCTGGGCGCCCTGGCCACCAGCGGGCAGCCGGTCATCGCGATCGGCGGCGCGGTGGTGGTCGCCGTCCTGCTGGACCTGAAGACCGTCCTGCATGGCTGGCTGCGCCTGGTGCAGCCGGCCGAGATCAATGCCCTGCTGCAGCTCGGCGTGCTGTCGGCCGTGGTGCTTCCGCTGCTGCCGGACCAGGGGCTGGGGCCGTACGAGGCCGTGAACCCCTTCCGCCTCTGGATCGCCGTGATCCTGATCGCGTCGATCTCGCTCCTGGGCCATGTGGCCACGCGCTGGCGGGGTGAGCGCAGCGGCCTGCTGTGGACCGGGCTGCTGGGGGGCCTGGCCTCGTCCACGGCGGCCACCTTCGCGCTGTCGCGGCTGGCCCGCGCTGGCGAGGCCGGCCCCCGCTCGGCCGCGGCGGGCGTGCTCGCCGCCTGCGGGATGATGTTCTTCCGCATCGCGGCCGTGATCCTGGCCCTGCGACCCGGGATGTCCTGGCGCCTGCTGGTGCTGCTGGCGGGCCTGGGCCTGTTGACGCTGGGGGCCGCCGCGCTGTGCTGGCGGCGCAGCGACAGCGCCGCGCGGCCCGCTGGCGCGGCCGCTGCCGCCTCCGCCGCGCCGGTGTTCGACCTGCGCACCGCGCTGGGCTTCGGCCTGGTGCTGGCGGTGGTGGCCGTGATCGCGCGCGCGGCCTCGCAGGCCTTCGGCGCGGCCGGCCTCTACGCCGTGGCCTTCATCTCGGGGCTGGCCGACGTGGATGCCATCCTGGTCTCCGCCGTGCAGATGTCCGGCCAGGGAATCATCGGCGTGCCGCAAGCCTCGTCCGCGCTGTTGCTGGCGGTGGCCGCCAACATGCTGCTCAAGGCTGTGGCGGCGTGGGCGATCGGCGGTGCCGCCGTGGGCCGGCCGGTGGCGTCGGGGTTCGCAGCCACCACGCTGGCCGGTGCGGCGGTGCTGCTGCTCGGCGGCCTGGGCTGAGGCGAGGGCGGCTGCCCGTGCGCCGCGGCCGGGGCACTAAGATGTGCCCCGCATGCACCTGGACCCCAAGAATCCCTCAAGCCTCTTGCAGGAGATCGCCCATGCGCGCCAGGCGCAGGCCGGCGGCAGAGAGCATCTCGTCCCCCTGCGCGGAGCCCAGCACCGCGAGTTCGGCCTGGCGCGTCGCCAGCAAGGGGTCGGCCTGTGCGCCGGGCACGTCGGCGGCGGGATGGCACATCAGCAGATCCCGGGCGCCGGCCGCCGCGAACCAGCCGCGCAGCAGCGCGGCATAGCGCGTCGGGCTGTCGCCCTGCAGGTCGTACACGCCCAGCAGGTGGGCGTTCTGCGCGAAGCCGGCGGCGGCGGCCAGCCGCTCCAGCCCGGCACAGCCCATGGCATCGATGACGGCCGACTTGCCCGCGAAGGGCTGGCCCGGCACGCGGCGCGTGCGGCGCAGCCAGGGCCGTTGGCGCGGGTAGCGCCGCGTCAGCACCTGCATCAGCGCGTCGCGCACCACCGGGAACTGGTGCACGTGCTGGTGCCCGTCCACGTGCGCCGGCGCACGGCCCAGGGCCGCCTCGAAGCGATCGAGCTGGGCCTCGATCTCCACGCGCAGGCGGCCGGCGCCGGCCAGGCGGGCGCTGCTGCGCAGCATCCAGGCCCCCAGTCCGCCGCGCAGGCTCGCGTCCAGCGGGGTGGCGGTGAGGTCCAGGTGGAGCCCGAGGTCCACGGCCCGCGGGTCGAGCTCGCGCAGGGCGGGTGCGCCCTGAGCCCAGCTCGGACCGCCCACCATGCAGCTCGCCGCGCTGATGCGCCCCTGGCGGGCCAGCGCGAGCACGGCGGCGTCCACCCCGGCATGGTGGCCGAAGTCGTCGACGCAGATGGCGATGGGCGTGGCCATGGCGGCGTCAGGAGGCGCGCATGACCCGGCGCCTGGCCTGGTTCGTCGCCGTCGGCTGCGCGGCCGCCGCCACGCATTTCCTCGTCGTGCTGGCGCTGGTGTCCCTGCTGGGGGCGGCACCGCTGGCGGCCAACGTCCTGGGCTGGCTGGTCGCCTTCACGGTGTCCTTCGCCGGCCACTGGAACCTGACCTTCCGCGCTTCGGGCGCGCCGCTGGCACAGGCCGCGGGCCGGTTCTTCCTGGTCTCCGCGGCGGGCTTCGGGGCCAACGAGCTGGCGTATGCGCTGCTGCTGCGGCTGGGCGGGCTGCGGTACGACGTGGCGCTGGCGCTGGTGCTCGTCGGCGTGGCCGTCATGACCTGGCTCCTGAGCTCGCGCTGGGCGTTCCGGGGCAGGCGGGCGTAGCGGCGCCGGGATCCAGGCGCCACAGCGTGAGCCCGTTCTTCTCGTCCACGCGGGTGGACGCGCGCAGCCAGGCAAATACGCGCGGCGCCTCGGACCCGGCGAACACCCACAGGCGCGGCCGCGGCGTGCCGCAGGCCAGGGCGTCCAGCTGACCGGCGGTGAACAGCTCCCGCTGATCGGGCTGGAACTGCGCGGCATCCCCCAGCTCCTTGCGCCAGTTGTCGCGGCTTTGCACCACGGCGGGGGTCCAGTCGTCCACCACGATCACGGGCTCGCGCAGCGCCGCGTAGAAGGAGACCGCGAAGTGGTAATCCCAGATGAACACGACCCGGTCGCC
Source organism: Ramlibacter aquaticus (assembly GCF_015159745.1). Taxonomy (GTDB): domain Bacteria; phylum Pseudomonadota; class Gammaproteobacteria; order Burkholderiales; family Burkholderiaceae_C; genus Ramlibacter; species Ramlibacter aquaticus. The sequence continues at coordinate 34,946 of NZ_JADDOJ010000037.1, forward strand.
CGGTTGCATCTGCTGACGCAGTTCGAGGGCGAGGTCGCGTTGCCGGGTGTCCGCCGCCAGGGTGATCCAGACGCAGGCGACCAGGCCGATCGCGCCCGCCAGCAGGGCCGTGCCGCGCAGCCAGCGGCCCGTGGCCGGTGAGCGGCGCAGCCGCTGCAGCGCGGCGTCGGCCATCAGCAGGGCCAGCGGTGCGGCGACGGGGAAGATGTAGCCCACCAGCTTGGAGCGCGGCAGCGAGAAGAACAGGGTGATCGCGAGCACCCAGACGCCCAGCAGCAACCGCTGCGCCAGGAGGCCGTCGGCGCGCCAGAAGTCGCGTCGCGCCAGGCCGGCCACCCACGGCGTCCAGGGCAGCAGCAGCAGCGCCAGCACGACCGGGTAGAACCAGAACGCGTGCGCGTTGTTGAAGCCGGTGCCGGTGAAGCGCTGGAAGTGCTGCACGATGAAGAAGTAGTGCAGGAAGGCCGGGAAGCGCTCCTGCATGAGCACGAACCAGGGCCCGGCGACCGCCAGGAACACCAGCGCACCCCGCCACGAGAGAAGCACCAGCAGCCCGCGCGGCCTGCGCACCAGGGCCAGCCAGCCCACCAGCACCAGGAAAGGCAGCACCGCGCCGATCAGGCCCTTGGCCAGCACGCCCAGGGCGGCGAACAGCCACGCGCCCAGCACGGCCCCGTTGCGGCCCGCGCCCTCGGGCGCCAGCACGGCATGGGCCGCCGAGAAGATCGTGGCCGTGATGCAGCCCGCGACCAGCATGTCCAGGTTGGCGTACTGCGCGCCGAAGTACGAGAGCGGGGCGGTCGCGAACACCAGCAAGGACGTGCGCGCCACGCCCTCGCCGAACCAGCGGCGTGCGAAGAGGAACAGGGACGCCGCGGCCAGCGCGGCGCCCAGGAAGGGCGCCAGGCGCGCCGCCCACTCGTGCAGCCCGAACACGGACAGGGAGGCGGCGGTGATCCAGTAAAACAGGGGCGGCTTGTGGAAGTAGGGCAAGCCGTCCAGGGTGGGGGTCAGCCACTGCCCGGTGCGCACCATCTCCCAGGCCACGCCCGAGTAACGGCCTTCGTCAGGCAGGGCGAGCGGGCGCACCCAGATCGTCAGGGCCAGCCAGGCGAGGCAGGCCAGCAGCGGGCCCCAGGCCCGCAGGGTGTTGCGTGCGCCGTTCACGGTTCGCGACGACCCAGGCCGCGCCCCAGCGCGCGATGCACCACGTAGAGCGGGCGCCCCTTCACTTCCTCGAAGATGCGGCCCACGTATTCGCCGATGATGCCGAGGAAGACCATCTGCAGCCCCAGGAACAGCATCAGCGTGACCACGATGGTGGTCCAGCCCGAGACCTCGTTGCCCCAGAGGAGGTACTGGATGATGAGGAAGCCGCCGTAGAGGAAGCCGACCAGGGCCACCAGCAGGCCGACCACGCTCACGATGCGCAAGGGCCAGGTGGTGAAGGAGGTGAGGCCGGCCAGCGAGAGGTTCAGCAGGCGCTTGAAGCTGAAGCTGCTGCGGCCATGCACCCGCGCCTCCGGCACGTAGGGCAGGGGCACGGCCCGGAAGCCGACCCAGGCGTACAGGCCCTTCATGAAGCGGTTGCGCTCGGGCAGCTGGAGCAGCGCGTCGACGGCACCGCGGTCCATGAGCCGGAAATCGCCGGCGCCCTCGGGCACCTCGAAGCGGTCGAAGGCGTTGAGAAGGCGGTAGAACACGCCGGTCCCCACGCGCTTGACCCAGGCCTCGTCGTCGCGGTGGCTGCGAACCGCATACACCACGTCGGCGCCCTCGCGCCAGTGGGCCAGCATGGGCTCGATGAGCGAAGGCGGGTGCTGCAGGTCGGCGTCCATGATGACCACCACCTCGCCGGCGGCCGCTTCCAGCCCGGCGGTGATGGCGGCCTCCTTGCCGAAGTTGCGCGAGAGCACCCGCCCGACGAAGCCCGGCTGGCGCGCCCAGCGCGCGATCACGGCGGCCGTCGCGTCGCGGCTGCCGTCGTCCACCAGCACCACCTCCCAGGCCCGCGAGAGCGTGGGCAGCAATTCAGCCAGGCGCGGCAGCAGCAGTTCCAGGTTCTGCGCCTCGTTGTGGCAGGGGATCACGCACGACAGGGTGGGCGTGCCCCGCTCGGGAAGCAGCCCGTCCTCGCCCGGCAACGGCACGTGCGGGTCGGTACTGCGGGGCGGGTTCTGGGTCATGGAT
>NZ_JADDOJ010000038.1 GCF_015159745.1 Ramlibacter aquaticus
CACGCGGAACCCATGACGGCACGGGCTCAAGCAGCCCACCACTGATGCCGGATATACGACCGCAGGCGTTTACCTCAAAGGCCAACTACAGTGATCAGAACCTTGTCGTTGGGGAGGAGTCCATATACGACCTGTTATGCCGGGGCATGCGGTCCTCGCTGCGCTTCAAGTGCCTTGAGGTGGGCGCGACGTTTCTCCTGGAGCATCGAAACAAGCTCGTCAAAGGCCGTCTGGTATCCCCTCGAAACCAGAGCGCCTCGCTTGACGACATCTTCTGCCCTGAGCCTCACTGCCGTTCCGTCTGCAAGATGAACATCGGCGCGACCGAAGTAGACGAAGTTTCCTTGGCCCTTCATTGGAAATGGCACTTGGGTAATCCGAATCGTGCCGAGGTCAGCCCAGTGATAGTGTCGACCAGCGTGGTTGAACCCATCGCCTGTCAGAGTGAACAACGGGTTGAAGAAGAACCACAGAGCGCGGTGCCCATATGAAACGTCAGCGTAGCGCGGCATAACGTAATTTAGACCGCAGCCGCGACGCAGTTATCCCACAGCTGCGTAATGACCTGACAGACCAATGGCACGTAAGTGCTTGATACGTTAGCATTTTTTGCCTCCCCTATCAGCGCGAAGTCTGACTATCCCACAGCTGTTATCCCGCATCCAGCGTTTTTGGCAGGCGGCCGATAACCTTGCGGGATAACCACATTTCCATGGACTCTAAGGCGTCCCGCCAAAACTTCAGCCTTATGGATGAGCTTGGCTGATGCCGACGATCGTCTGCTTCTGGCCGGAAGCGGACGTTGACCTGGTGTGAGGAGCCAAAGAATGGATGTCTGCTTCAGACTGGATGCGGTCGGCCAGGTTGAGGCTTCCCACGGTCAGCGGTTGCCGATACCAGACATTGGGCGACGGGCGCGACAAACGATCCCCATCGGCCGGGAGCGAACATCCTGCAGTTGAGCATATTTTCGGCTCGCGCGGCCGCGAAGATAGACGCGCGCATGGCCCGTGCTCATGTCGGCTGTTCACAAGAACACGCCTCCAACCAGCGCGCTTAGAACCTGACCATCGAATGCAGGTCCCCCTCTTCATCCGCGGGAAGTCGGAGCTCGCATGCAACGGCCGCTCTAATCGAAGCTATTGCAGAATGTGTCTCCGCAGGTGCGAACACAGCGCACCCAACGAAGGTTTCAAAGAGATGAATCAGGGATTCGAAGCAGTTTCGCCGCAAGGCTCCACTTGGCACCGGTGGGATCCGCATATCCATGCGCCTGGTACAGCACTCAACGACGGCTACGGCAGCTTAGAGCCGTGGGAAGTGTTCCTCGACAAGGTCGAAAAGAGCGACCCCCCAATCCGCGCCTTAGGGATCACAGACTATTGCGGGATCGACTGCTACGTCGAGACCGTGGCGCGCCGGAACAGTGGTCGCCTTCAAGGGGTAGGGCTGATCTTCCCCAACGTGGAATTTCGCCTGTCTATCGAAACCATCAAGGGCAGTGGCATCAATTTGCACCTGCTGTTCTCGCCCGAGTCACCAGACCACATTGAGCGCATACGAAACGTATTGAGCGGTCTGATCTTCCCGCATCAAGATGAGCAGTTTCGCTGCACGCGGCCGGACCTTATCCGGCTTGGCCGCGTGCTCAATCCCAACTTGGTTGACGACCGTGCCGCCTACCGGGAGGGCGTCAACCAGTTCAAGGTCAGCCTGGATTCGCTTCGGAAGGCGTTCGACGCCAGCGCTTGGCTGCGGGCAAACTGCTTGGTTGCGGTCTCGGGCGGTGGCACCGACGGCACGTCCGGACTGCAGGGCGATGGCGGCCAGTGGGCGGCCACGCGCAAAAATATAGAGCGCTTCGCCGACATCATCTTCTCAGCGAACCCGAAACAGGTTGATTTTTACCTAGGGCGCGGCGCCGCCACTGTGGAAGATCTCGAAACAAAATGGGGAGGCCGAAAGCCTTGCCTGCACGGCTCTGACGCGCACACCGCGGACCGCGTTGGACTACCCGACAACGCACGACGGTGCTGGCTTCACGGCGATGTGACGTTTGAGACACTGCGCCAGGCAGTCATCGAACCAGAAGGGCGGGTGCACATCGGAGAGACGCCCCCCCAAGGCGCACTACCGGGTAACGCCATCCGATCTGTGTGCGTCACAAGCGCGCCGTGGATGCACCCGCCTCAGATCCCGATCAATACTGGCATGGTCGCCATCATCGGCGCGCGGGGTTCCGGCAAGACTGCATTGGCAGACTTCATCGCCACCGGTGCTTACGGCGTTTCTCAGCGATTGAGCGCGAACTCATTCTTGCGGCGTGCCGGCAAGTTTCTCGGTCCAACCCGGGTCGAGCTGACTTGGGAGAACGAGGAGCACACCTCCAACGGAGTCGCCTCCGTCGAGCACGAGGATATATGGGACGCACCGCACGTCCAGTACCTCTCGCAACAGTTCGTGGAACAGCTTTGCTCCGCCGAAGGGCTGGACGACGCACTGGTCACTGAGATTCAGCGTGTAATTTTTGACGCGCACCCCGAGGCGGCCCGACTGGACGCAGCAGACTTCGCCTCGCTGCTGAAACTGCGCATGCAGTCGGCGCGAGACGCCAGAGACCGACACCACCACGCGTTGGTCCGAGCTACGGAAGGCATCAACGCCGAAATGGTGAGGAAGGAGGCGCTCGCAAAGCTTGAGAAGGATCGCGACGAGACAGCGAAGGCGCTGAAGACTGATCGCGAAGACCGCGCCCGTCTCATTCCGAAAGGCCAACATCAGCGCGCAGGGCAATTGGAGTCGCTTACTGCGGCGGTGGAGGCCAAGCAGCGGACGCTCGCTGATGTGCAGGCCCGGGTACAGGCGCTGACAGGGTTGCAGAATGACGTCAAGACATTCAGGAGCCAGACCGCTCCCGAATGGTTGGCAGATGCGCGGGACCGTCGCCCAGAATCGGCACTTTCAGCGGAGGACTGGAGCTTCTTCAAGCTGGACTTCGTTGGTGATGTGGATAGTCTGCTGCAGCAGCGCCTCGAGCTTGCGCGAGCGGAAGCGTTGCGGCTTCAAGGCGCGCCGGCGGAGCCGCCGGTCGCAGGCACACCGATCCCAGACACGGACGCGCCACTGATCCCCCAAGGGACCGACTTGGACAGCCAACCGCTTAGCCTGCTTACGCAGGAACGGAATCGCCTGCAGAAACTCGCTGGAATCGACGAGCAGAATGCACGCCGATACAAGCTGCTGACCGAAAAGATAGCGCGCGCCGAATCAGCTTTCGCCAAGCAGAATGCCGACATTGAGCGGGCGATCAAGGCCGATGCCATCCTGGTCCAGTTGCGGAGCGCGCGTACTGACGCCTACCAAGGAATATTTGAAGCCATCATCGATGAGGAGCGCGAGCTATCGCAGTTGTACGCGCCACTCCATGAGCGGATCCTGAAGGGCCCGCGAGCGGTGAGGAAGCTCTCCTTTTCCGTTCGGCGCGAGGTTGATGTTGGCGCCTGGGCCCGACGCGGCGAGGAGTTGCTGGACTTGCGCAAAGGTCCGTTCCGTGGTGGCGGCGAGCTCCTGAAGGCTGCCGAGGAGCTTCTCGGTGCAGCTTGGCGCGCAGGGGCGGCGGTGGATGCAGCCAAGGCAATGCGCGCTTTCGTAGAAGCCCATGGGGCGTCGCTGCGTCAGCAACGGCTCGAGAATATGCCTTACTTGGAATGGGTGCGTGCCGTCTCGCAATGGCTGTACAGCACCGAGCACATTCAGGTGGGCTACGGCTTGCAATACGAGGAGATCGACATCGAGCGGCTCTCGCCAGGGACGCGGGGCATCGTGCTGCTGCTGTTGTACCTTGCCTTGGACGCCAGCGACGAGCGTCCGTTGATCATCGACCAGCCCGAAGAGAATTTGGACCCTCAGTCCGTGTTCGAAGAGCTGGTTCCCGCATTTTGTGAGGCAAAGAAGCGGCGCCAAATCATCATCGTCACCCACAACGCGAACTTGGTTGTTAATACCGACGTCGATCAGGTCATTGTGGCGCGGTCTGGTGCCCACAGCCCGGATTCGTTGCCTGAGATCAGCTATGAGAGTGGAGGCCTGGAGAATCCCAGGATACGCGAAGCCGTTTGCTCCATCCTTGAAGGCGGCGAACGCGCATTCCAGGAGCGCGCCCGTCGCCTTCGGGTCAACATGGCGTCACCGGCTCCAGCGCATGGGGGACGTCAGTGACGTAGGCGGGCAGTCCCTAGGCTCACGCATGAGCCGCTTGCCAGCCATTGCAGCCGCCCTAAAGTGGCGTTGGCCGAGCACCTACGCAATCAGCCGGCGAGGAAGAGAAGCTTGCCGAGCACGAAAGCGCGCCGGGGGCGCGACGGATCAGGGATTGGCGCCAGTGCATGGGAGGACGCTAAACGGCAGGACGTGGCCGAACGCAGACATGCTGTGCCCTAACCCCCTTCAATCAGCCCCGGAGCATCGAATTCGGTGCCCTGCAGAGGAGCGCCCCTGCGCAGCGGAACAGGTGCTTGGATCAAGGAATGCCGCGGCCTGTCGCGACGTTAAACCTGGTTCCGTCGAGCCGCCTGCTGAAACTCCCGGATGCGAGGAAGGCGCCGAAAGTACGACTCGGGGACCATCCCGAAAAATCCCTCCTGCGCTACGTGCAGTAGTCCTGCATCCTGCAGCTCGCTCGCCGCTACCAGCTTGGCCTCCTCCGCATGAATCGCAGCAACCACTGCGCGACCTCGGGACGTCAACGGTGCGACGAAGTGTGGCTGCATCTCTCGGTCAACCCAATCGATCAAGCAGTCAGAGTAGTTAATCTCCGCCAACCCCTGAGCCTGAAGAAACTTTACAAAACCAAAAGCGAAGGCGTGTTCAGGCTCGCCTATTCCCATGCCGAATTCAGAGCCTGCTGCGTGGAGGTTGTACTCCACCGCGGTACTGACCACATCCATTCCATAGTAGATGCTTCGACAGATGTTGGTAAGTCCGTGGGCGAAAAGGTCAAAGTAGCTGACCGGAAACGAACCGTTCTGCGACTGTCGGAGCAGCAATTCCCGCATGACGTCGGCGACGTCTGGAATGAAGGCCTGGTCGTGGACACCTGCGCTTTCGAACAACCCAAAAACGTCGGTCTGTTCGAGAACGTTCTCTTCTGGGATTTCTATGAAGGAGGGCTCAGCCCTTGGCGCTCTGAGCGCTTGTCGGGCATCAGTCCAATAGCTCTGTTCGGAGTCCGGGTTGTGCAAAACCAAGAGCACGGGAAGCGGGAACGACTCCCAGTATCGTCGATGCTTCTCTTCAGGGTAGAACTTCCACCCTCGAGCTGAGGGGTGACTGAAATAGGATGGCCCAGACTTCACCTGCACGGCTACAAGTCGACCAGTAGCAAAGCCATCTGCATTCACGAACTCTAAGTTGCCGTCGATTCCGACATCCGCGGTGCCGGTCTCGCGCCAGATCTGCTTGTGGCGGGCGGCATAGACTTGCATCGCCGCAATGCCTAGTCGCTCTTGTGCGTACGTCGCCCCTGTCTTCGGTAAGTTCATATTTCGGCCCTTGCATGGAGGCGGCAGTTTACGTCGCGCGGGCAGCACAGCTTTCGATCCGACGCCATGGTGCACGCTCTGAACATCGAAAGGGCTCAATGACGGCATTGGAGCCGAGACTGTGAGCTGATCGTTCATCGGCCGACCGACCGCTCCCGCTGCGAAGCAGTCATTCGCCAGCAAGTCGGCCAAGTGTCCGCTTCCGACCTGAAGCGGACATCCTCAGCCCCAAACCACATTTGTGCACATCGCCTCGCGTCATCGTATGATGGTCATCATGCGAACGACGAAGCACAACGCCAGGTCAGCCGCGAAGGAAGCTTCGCACGAGCGCATCGTGGCCGTGGCTGCACGCGCCATCCGACGTAGCGGCTACGAAGGTACAGGTGTCGCGGACATCATGAAGGAGGCCGGCCTCACCCATGGCGCCTTCTACGCGCACTTTCCGTCGCGCGAGGCGATGTTGGCGGAGGCGGCGAGCCGCGCCTGCGCCGAGTCGGCGGCTGCCGTGGTGAACGTGGTCGACCGTGTCCCTCCCGAGCAGGCATTGGTAGCGATCCTTCGCGGCTACCTGTCGCCCGAGCACCTTGAACACATTGAGTCGGGCTGCCCCTTGGCCGCGCTGGGTTCCGAAACCGTCCGGCAAACGCCGGAAGTCCGGCGCGCGACGACTCGACACGTCAAGTCGATGGTCGATCTCGTCGCGCGCCAACTACCCGAGTGGGGTCAGCCCGCCGCCCACGAACGCGCGCTGCTCACTGTCGCCGCAATGGTCGGCACATTGGTCCTCGCACGCGCGGTCGATGAACCCGCGCTGTCGAAGCGCTTGTGCGACGCCGCTTTGAAGGTCCTCACCCTCGCCTGAACCCGCCGAGCCCACTCGAGCCTTTTCGCTCACCCTCCAATATGACGCTCGTCATGCGACATCGTCGAAACCGGAAGAAACCATGAAAGCCTTTGTTCTGCCCCGATAAGGAAACACCAGGCGCTGCAGCTCACCGAGGTGCCCACACCGCAGCCGCGCGACGACGAAGTCCTGGTGCGCGTCCATGCTGCTGCAGTGAACCTGATCGACGTGAAGATCCGCAACGGCGAGTTCAATCTCATCTTGCCCTACCGCCCGCCCTTCATCCTCGGGCACGATGTCGCCGGGGACGTCGTCCAGGTCGGCGCGAAGGTGCGGATGTTCAAGCCCGGCGACGAGGTCTATGCGCGGCCGCAGGATCTGCGCATCGGTACGTTCGCCGGGTTTATCGCGGTCAAGGAAACGTCGCTGGCCCTCAAGCCCAAGACGCTGTCGATGGAAGAAGCGGCTTCGGTTCCCTTGGTCGCATTGACCGCATGGCAGGCACTGGTGGAGAAGGCCCGATTGAAGAAAGGCCAGAAGGTCTTCATCCAGGCAGGCTCGGGCGGCGTGGGCACCTTTGCCATCCAGCTCGCCAAGCATCTCGGCGCGACGGTCGCCACGACCACCAGCGCGGGCAACGTCGCACTCGTGAAGAGCCTCGGCGCCGACGTCGTCATCGATTACAAGGCGCAGGATTTCGAGGATGTGCTGCGCGATTACGACGTGGTGCTGAACAGCCAGGACAACACGACGCTCGGGAAATCGCTGCGTGTGCTCAAGCCCGGCGGCCAACTCATCTCTATCTCCGGTCCGCCAGACCCCGCATTCGCCGAGCAGATCGGCGCATCGGCGTTCATGGAGTTGATGGTGCGGCTGCTCAGCTCGGGCGTGCGGCGCAAGGCGCGTGCGGTCGGGGTCGACTACTCGTTTCTCTTCATGAAGGCGAACGGAACCCAACTGCGCGAGATCACGCAGCTCTTCGAGGCCGGCGTTCTCCGCCCCGTCGTCGATCGCGTGTTCCCGTTCGAGCAGACGAACGAGGCGCTGGCGTACGTGGAAACAGGCCGCGCCAAGGGCAAGGTCGTCATCAAGGTCAAGTGAAGGAGAATCCCAAAAACCCGGCGGCCTTCTGCCGCTGCGAGCCAAGGAGTGAACCGATGGACAGTTACCCCGACACCACCCTGCGGTGCCAGCTCGACGATGGCGTGCTCATCGTGGAGCTGCACAGGCCCGCCCAACTCAACGCCTTCACGGTCACCATGGCCGATGAACTCGAGACGACCTTCCGCACCGCGAGCGAAGACGATCGTGTCAGGGCGATCGTCCTCACCGGCGCCGGCAAGGCGTTCTGCGCCGGCATGGACCTGACCCGGGAAGACAATGTCTTCGGGCTCGACGAGTCCATGGACTTGACGCTGGAGGACCTGCAGCAGCGCTTCGACGATCCCGCCGTCATCGCCGGGGTTCGGGATACCGGCGGGCGCGTCACGCTGGCGATGCACGACTGCAAGAAGCCCATCGTCGCAGCCATCAATGGCGCCGCGGTCGGCATCGGCGCGACGATGACCCTGGCGGCGGACGTGCGCATCGCGTCCAGCGCCGCACGCATCGGCTTCGTGTTCGGCCGTATCGGCGTCGTCCCCGAAGCGTGCTCGACGTGGTTCCTGCCACGAATCGTCGGCTTGCAGCAGGCGCTGGAATGGGTGCTGTCCGCAGACATCTTCGACGCCGAAGAAGCCAAACGCGGAGGACTCGTACGCAGCATCTCCGCACCGGAGGCGCTGCTCGCAGATGCTGTGGCCCTCGCCCGCAAGTTCAGCCAGGGACGGTCCGCCGTGGCCGTCGCGCTGGCCCGGCAGATGCTTCGCCGCAACGCGGCCCTTGCCGAACCGCGGCTGGCCCACGAGATCGAATCGCTGGCGATGTTCCACACCAGCAAGGGCGATGGCAAGGAAGGGGTCGCTGCGTTTCTCGAAAAGCGGCCTGCGGCGTTCACGTCGTCGGCCGCTTCCATGCCGGCCTTCTATCCCTGGTGGTGACCGCAGGGCGGGGACGCTGCTTCCCCCGCCCGCAAGCGGGTCATCCCAGGCCCATCACGGCCTCGCAGAGCCCTTGGACGCGGGTTGCGCCTCGACGGGCCAGCCCCCTTCCTCGAGCACGAGCACCAGTTTCCTGTTGACGAATTCCTGGATGCCTGCGGCGGCCAGTTCGCGGCCGTAGCCGGAATTCTTGACCCCGCCGAACGGCAGGTCCGGAAGGGACACGGCGGCGGAATTGATGAACACCATGCCGGTGTCGATCTGGCTGGCCACGCGCCGGCCTCGGGCGATGTCCTGGGTGAACACCGAGCCGCCCAGGCCGAAGGGCGAATCGTTGGCCAGCGCAATCGCGGCCGCCTCGTCGGGAACGCGGAAGAACAGCGCGACAGGCCCGAAGAATTCCTGGTGGTACACCGGGTTGTCCTGGCGCACGTCCACCAGGATGGTCGGCTGCATGAAGCTGCCGGCCTGGCCTTCGACCGGCTTGCCGCCCAACACCGCCCGGGCCCCGTGCGCCAGCGCCTCGTCCACCTGCTCGGCCAGCTTCTTGAGCGCCTCTGCGGACGACAGGGGCGCCAGCGTGGTCTGGGGGTCCATGGGGTCACCGGGGGTGAAGGTCTGCAGGGCCGCCTGGAATTTTTCCAGGAACCGGTCGGCCAGCGCCTCCACCACGATGATGCGCTTGGACGCGGTGCAGGCCTGCCCGGCATTGCCCATGCGGCCGGTGACCGCCTGCTTGACGGCTTTGTCCAGGTCGGCATCATCCAAGACGATCAAGGCGTCGCTGCCGCCCAGCTCGAGCGTGGACTTCTTCAGCTGGCCGCCTGCGCGCCCGGCGACGACCGCGCCGGCGCCCTCGCTGCCGGTCAGTGCCACGCCGCGCACGCGTGGATCGTCGATCACCCGGGCGACCTGGTCCTTGGAGAGGAACAGATTGGTGAAGGCCCCGTCCGGGGCGCCGGCTTCGCGCAGCACGCGCTCGAAGGCGAGCGCGCACTGGGGCACGATGGACGCATGCTTGAGCAGCACCGTGTTGCCCGCCATGAGATTGGGCGCTGCGAAGCGGGCCACCTGGTAGTACGGGAAGTTCCAGGGCTGCACGCCGAACAGGACGCCCACCGGGCTGCTTTCGATCATCGCCGCGCCGCGCGCGGTGCTGAGCCTCTCGGGCGCCAGGAAGGATTCGGCGTTCTGCGCGTAATAGTCGAGGATGGCCGCGCACAGCTTGACCTCGCCCACGCTCTGCGCGATGAGCTTCCCCATCTCCGCCGTGGCGAGCGCGCCCAGCTCCTGCGCCTGCTCCCGCATCAGCCCGGCCGCCCTGGCCAGCACGGCCTGGCGCTCGGCCATGGACCGCTTGCGCCAGTCGTTCAGGTAGCAGGCCTGGGCCGCCTGCAGCTTCGCCTCGAGCTCGGCGTCACCGATTTCAGGGAATGACCGGTCCGTCTTGCCGGTGTAGGGGTTGGTGCTTTGATAGGCCATGGGGAGCAACATCGGGTGGTGTGGGACAACCCGGCATGTTCGCGCACGGGGCCTGCGGGTGGGGTCCGCAAAGGCAGGCGCAATGCCCGGATCCGCGTCAGAGCGCTTCGCGGGGCCAGTGCCCTTGCGTCTCAGGTGGAACAGCCCGTATCAGCTTCCGCCTGGCTCTCCAGGCAGAGCTTGCCCAGCCCATTCACAGCAACGGCCCCCAAAGCCGCGCCACGGCTTCCTTGAAGCGGGCGCGCAGCGGCCGGCCCCGCCAGGCTTCCAGCTCGATCGCATCGGAGGCCGCCATGTCCTTCAGGTAGGCCGCCCGCATCTGGGCCGCAAAGCCGCGGCCCAGGATCACCGCATTCACCTCGTCGTTGTCCATCGCGCTGCGCCAGTCCAGGTTGCTGGAGCCCACGCTGGACCACACCCCATCCACGATCACCGTCTTCACGTGCAGCAGTGAGCCGCGCCGCTCGTAGATCTTCACGCCCGCTTCCAGCAACTCCTCGTAGTACGAACGCCCGGCCAGGTAGGCCGCCGCCGAGTCGGACTGGCTGGGCAGGATGAGCCGCACGTCCACGCCACGGCGCGCCGCTGCGAGCAGCGCGCCCAGCAGCTGCGGGTCGGGCACGAAGTAGGCGTTCGTGATGTAGACCTGCTTTTGTGCATTGGTGATCGCCGAGATCAGCGTCAGGTACATGAGGCTGAAGCTGTCGTCGGGCGTGCTTCCCACGGCGCGGACAATCTCCTGGCCGCGCGGCGCGCCCGGCGAGGGGGTCCCGGCGCCCGCCAGCGGCTTGCCGCCCTGCTTCTGCCAGGTGTCCTGGAACAGCTTCTCGAACTCGGCCACCACCGGCCCCTCGATCTGCACGTCGGTGTCGCGCCAGCCCAAGGTCGGGTCCACGGCCTGGCCGCTGTGGCCGATCGAGGAGCCGCTCGAATACACGTTGCTGATGTTGATGCCGCCCAGGAACGCGATGCTGCCGTCGACGACGAGCAGCTTGCGGTGGTCGCGGTGGTTGGGCGCCCAGGCCTTCTTCAGGTGCAGCGGGTTCACGGGATTGAACTCCAGCACCTGGATGCCGGCCTTGCGCAGCCGATCGAAGAAGGGCTGGCCCGTGCCCGAGGTGCCGACGCTGTCGTAGATCGCGTTGACCTGCACGCCGTGTGACTGCCGCTCGAGCAGCAGCGCGGCGAACTTTTCGCCGATCTCGCCGTCCTCGATGATGTAGGACTCGATGTCGATGCGGTCGCGCGCGGCGCGCAGGGCTGCGAACATGGCGCCGTAGGTGGCGGGGCCGTCCTGCAGCAGCGTCACCTTGTTGCCGACGACCAGCGCGGAGCCGCCGATCTGCTGCTCCAGCACGGTCTGCCGGTCGAGGATGTCCAGGTCGCCGTTGTTGCGCTTGAGTTGGGCAACGATCGCCGCGCTCCGCTTCTCGGACAGCGGACCCCAGGCATCCCTGAAGTGGGAGGACTGTTCCTCGTAGCGGTCGGAGAGGAACCGGGTGTCGGGCAGCGAGGCGCATCCCGAAAGTGCAAGAGCGGCCAGGACCGCTGCAGCGCGCCTCCAGGGGAAGGAGGCGGGCGCGCGCGGGCAGGCAGGAGGGGAGGACATGATCGACTGTAGGCTCTGCCGTCAAAGGTGTCTGTACGCTGGCGATCACACGCCTGCAACCCGGGTCATGCAGGGGCCGACCGGCCACCCAGAACGAACGCCAATGCTTCGGAGAACGAGCCCACCACCAGGTCCGCCTGCCCGGCGAGCACCTTGTCGTCCGTACCCACCTCGCCAAGAGGCAGCTCGATGGTGAGCACCAGGGCGTTCGCAAGCAGGCTACGCAGCTCGCGCGCAGCGTCCCGCCACGCATCACGGCTGTCCGCCACGGGGTAGGTCAGGAACACCGCGGACGTGCGATCCCGCTCGGCCTGTGGCAGGTCGCGGACTGCGGCCAGGGTCAGCGTGCGTGCGTTTACGCCTTCGTCGCGCAGCGACTGGGCCAGCAGGTCGGCGAGGACCTCGTCATGCGGCGATTCCATCGCGATGCACAGCACGAGCGCCGTATCCGCGCTTCCCTGCCCCCCCCGCTGCGGCCCAGGCGCTGCTGGCGCACGGCGTGCAAGTGCGCCCCGACATTCGCGTCGATGAGCGAGGTGGACCGGCGTCGCCGGCTCGCGCCGGCGTGCCGCTTGTCGGCACCCAATGCACTGGCCGCCGCCGCGATGGTCAGGCGCACGCGGCTCTGCTGCTCGCTGCCGATCCGCCCCGCGCGCCCATCGGCGTCCGCCAGGGCCAATCCGGGCAGCACGATCTGGTCGCAATAGCGCGCGAAGTTGCTCCGCCGCAGGTACACGCGCGCAGCCGCCACGATCTCGCCGGGCGCACCTGACAAGGCGCGCTGGTAGAGGCGCAGGCCGGCCTGCAACCCCGGGGCTTCGCCGAACAGGATGGTGATGGGCGCCAGCACGCGCACATGGCGGCCGGCGACAACCAGGCACAAGGTGATCGGCGTGGACAGCAGCAGCCCGACGGGGCCCCACAGGATGCCCCAGAAGAGCGCAGCCACGATCACGCCCAGCGGCGCAATGCCCGAGCTGTGGCCGTACACCGTCGGCTCGAGGATATTGGCCACGGGCAGCTCCAGCAGCACGAACACCGCGAGGCTCCAGATCATCAGCGTCCAGCCTGGGTCGACGGCGGCCGCGAATGCACCGATCAGCGCAGCAGCGGCCAGCGGGCCCACGTAGGGCACGAAGCGGGCGAGTGCACTGACAGGCCCCCACAGCACGGCGTGCGGAACGCCCACCAGCCAGAGTGCGCTTCCCAGCACGACACCGAAGATCAGGTTCACGATCAGCTGGGACAAAAGGAAGCTCGACACGCCTTGCGCGGCATCCTCGACGGCCTGCATGGTCCTGCCCGCCTGCGCCTCGCCGGCGAGCCTGATCATCCGGTCGCGCAACCCCTCCTGCTCCAGCAGGATGAACACCAGCAACACCAACACGATCCCCGCCTCGCCCAGGGGCGCCCACACCGCGGCCAGGATGTGGGCGGCGGCGTCCGTCGCCTTCGGGGGGGTGCCGCAGCCGCAGCCGCAGCCGCAGCCGCGGCCGCGGCGTCGGCATCCAGCTTCGCGGACCGCACGGGCCGGTTGCCTGCCGCCTGCGGCACCACGCCATTCCAGTCCGCACCGAAGCGCTCCAGCGGACGGATGGTGAGCTCATGCAAGCGCTCCAGTTTGGCCCGCACGGTGGCCTTGTACTGCGGGACATCGCGCGCCACGGCCACCAGCTGCGAAACCAGGACGGCGGCCAGGCACGCGGTGAACACGGCGACGAGCAGGACGGAGACGAGTGCGCCGCCCACGTGCCCGAAGCCCCTGCGTGTCAAGGCCCTCTTGAGCGGACCGATCACCAGGCTCAGGACGGATGCCAGGGCCAGCGGCACGAAGAAGTCACGGCCGACGAACAGAAGTGCGATCACGCAGGCCGCAGCGACGATCTGTCCCGGTCGGGAGGTGGAGGGCAAGGGGAAAGGCAGACGCATGGCGGGGGGCTCCAGAGACGGCTGAGCCGCTGCACCACCGTAGCGATGCGCCCCCCGCGCGTCTGTCCGTGACCGTACGTTCAAGAATTCGTAGCGCTCACGTACGCCACCGGACAGACGCCTGCTCGCTGCCGACCTATCTTCGGGACCTGAAAGAGGTCCACGTTGAAACTGATTGCCAAAACCCTGTTCGCTACCACCACGCTTGCCTTCGCGGCAGCCGCCTGCGCGCAGATCACCTTGTATGAGAACGAGGCCTTCCAGGGCCGCAGCCTGACGACGCAGCAGCGAGACGGCAGGCTAGACCGAGCGGGTTCCGCGTCGGTGATCGTCGTCGGGGAGCGCTGGGAAGTGTGCGAGGCGCCGCGATTCAACGGGCATTGCACGGTGCTGCGCCCCGGCCAGTACCCCGCCTTGTCGACGATGGGGCTGAATGACCGCATCGCGTCGGCGCGCCCGCTGGCCGCCGACCGCCACGTGGCCCAGGCCGACTACGCGCCCATGCCCCTGGTCGCCGCGGACTACCGCCGTCGCGACAGGGAGGCGCTGTTCGATGCCCCGATCACCTCGGTCCGTGCCGTTGCGGGAACCCCGGCGCAGCGCTGCTGGATGGAGCGTGAGGAGGTCGCGCAGCCCCAGGCGCAAGCACAGCCGGCGGCCGCCGGCTACAACCTGCCCGGTGCCGCCATCGGCGCGGTCATCGGCGGCATCCTGGGCCACCAGGTCGGCGGCGGCACGGGCAAGCAGATCGCGACCGTGGGCGGAGCCCTTGGCGGCGCTGCGCTCGGTGCGCAGTACGGCCGCAACGAGCCCGTCGCCACGCCGGTGGTGCAGCCCGTGACGCAGGACGTGCGACGCTGCGACAGCCATGCGGCCCAGGCCGTCCCTGCCTACTGGGATGTCGGCTACCGGTTCCGCGGCACCGACCACCAGGTGCAGATGGCGAGCCAGCCCGGCACGACCATCACCGTCAACGACCAGGGCGAGCCTCGCGCCTGAGCGCAGCGGACCCCCTCCAACCCCCTAAGTCAACCCATCAAGGACTCTCCATGAACCGTTTCATCACCATTTCCGCCCTCTTCGCTGCCGTCGCCCTGACCACCCTGACCGGCTGCGCCGCCACCCAGGCCCATGAGAGCACCGGCCAGTACGTGGACGACGCCGCGATCACCACCAAGGTGAAGGACGCCATCCTCAAGGAGCCGACGCTGAAGTCCGCCGAGATCAACGTCGAGACCTTCAAGGGCCGCGTGCAGTTGAGCGGCTTCGTCTCCAGCCGGGCCAGCATCGACCGGGCCGTGCAGGTCGCGCAAAGCGTCTCGGGCGTCAGCTCGGTCGCGAACGACATGCGCGTCAAGTAAGCAGCGGCGACGCACTGGCCCACCGTGGCCCTCGCTCGCCCTCACGGGTGGGCGATCGAATTTTCTCCCTCGGTGGCCCTGCCGGCCACCGACATTCCGGACCTGACCATGCTCTACACCCTCGCCCTCATCCTCGTCCTGCTCTGGGCCGTGGGACTCGCCACCTCCGTCACCGCGGGTGGCCTGATCCACCTGCTCCTGGTCATCGCCATCGTCGTCGTGCTGCTTCGCGTGATCAGCGGCCGGCGTGTTCTCTGACCGCACCCCGCCCGACACGCCCGAGCCCGCCCAAGGGCCGCCGGCACGCGCGACCTCAGGTGGCCTTGATGTCCGGCAGCAGGCGCTCGTATTCCTTCTTCACGACGCCGTAGCACTCGCACGAACGCGCCTCCAGGCCCGGCCGATCCAGCACCGTGATCTGCCCGCGCGCGTAGCGGATGAGTCCATCGCGCTGAAGGTTGCCCGCGGTCTCGGTGACGCTGGCCCGCCGCACGCCCAGGATGTTCGAGAGCAGTTCCTGGGTCATCACGATCTCGCTCGCCAGCAATCGGTCCAGCGTGAGCAGCAACCAGCGGCAGAACTGCTGGTCCACCGCGTGATGGCGGTTGCACACGGAGGTCTGAGCCATCTGCGTGATCAAGGCCTGCGTGTAGCGCAGCAGCAGGTGCAGCACGGGCCCGCCCCGGTTGAACTCTTCCATCAGCAGGCTGGCCTTCAGCCGGTACGCCATCCCCGCGGCCTGGACCACGGCGGAACTCGAGGTGGACTGCCCGCCCATGAACAGCGAGATACCGACGATGCCTTCATTGCCGACAACCGCGATCTCGGCGGAAGCCCCGTTCTCCATCACGTAGAGCAAGCCGACGATGGCGGTGGTCGGAAAGTACACGTGGGCCGTGCTGGTGCCGGGCTCGATCAGCACCTTGCCCAGCGGCAGGTCCACGAGTTCCAGCTCCTTGCTCCAGCGGTCCCACTCCGCGTCCGCGAGCGCCGACAGCAGCCAGTTGTGGCGCGGGTCCGGGGGCACGGCGGGCGAAGCGATCTGGCTCATCGATCACGATTATCCCCGTGCAGCGGCGCAAGGACATGCAGGGCGTCCTGCCCGGGCCGTGAAGGCCTGGACGCGGGACACGCCATGCCGGTGAAAATCCAGCCTGGTGCGCCGCGGCCTGTGCGCATCGCCCCACGACCTTGCCCCGCCCGGATGCCCCCATGACCTGCCGTATCGACCATCTCGTCGTCACCGCGCCCGACCTGGACCAGGGCGTGGCCTGGATCGAGCAAGCGCTCTCGGTGCGCATGTCGGGCGGGGGCCAGCACCCGCGCATGGCGACCCACAACAGGCTGCTGCGCCTCGGCGAGGCCTGCTACCTCGAGGTCATCGCGCCCGACCCCGCCGCGTCCCCGCCGGGCCGCCCGCGCTGGTTCGGGCTGGATGCCGCCGGTGCGGACACGCCGGTCGCGCTGCGCACCTGGGTGGCACGATCGACCGGGATCGCGGCCTCGCTGGCCTCGGCGACCGAGGAGGTCGGCGCCCTGGAGCGCATGAACCGTGGTGCGCTGGAGTGGCTCATCTCCATCACCCCGGACGGGTCCCTGCCCCTGGGCGGGGTGGCACCGGCCTTGATCGAGTGGCCCGCGGGCGTCCATCCCGCCCAGTCGCTGCCCGACACGGGGTGCAGGCTGGTCGCGCTCGAGCTGCACCATCCGCAGCCTTCGCGCGTCGGCGCACTCCTCGCGTCCATCGGCGTGGCCGAAGCCGGGGTCGCGGTGTCGGTGCACCCGGCCCCGGCGCCGGGCCTGGTTGCGCACCTCTCGACGCCCAGCGGCATGAAGACCCTGGCAGCTGTCTAGAATCGGCGCACCCCGGGCTCCCCGGGGCAACTGACATCAAAGCAGAAAAAAGCCATGGCAACGACGAAGAAGGCAGCCGCCGCACCCAAGAAGGCCGCCAAGAAAGCCCCCGCACCCAAGGCCGTGAAGGCCGCGAAGCCCGCCGCCAAGGCGCAGCCCCAGGGCATGAAGCCGGTCAAGGAGACCCTGAACAAGACCAAACTGGTGGCCCACGTGGCCCAGGCCGCCGGCGTCGAGCCCAAGGCCGTGAAGGCGGTGATGGCCGCGCTGGAGCAGACCGTCCTCGCGTCCGTGAACCGCAAGGGCGCGGGCGCGTTCGTGCTGCCCGGCCTGCTGAAGGTGACGGCCGTGGCCGTGCCCGCCCAGAAGGCGCGCAAGGGCATCAACCCCTTCACCAAGGAGCCGACCGTCTTCAAGGCCAAGCCCGCCACGGTGAAGCTGCGCGTTCGTCCGCTGAAGAAGCTGAAGGACGCGGCGCTCTGACCTGTCAGGCCAGCGCCCGCTGACCAGGCCGCCTTCGGGCGGCCTTTTTCATGCGTGCCCACGGCCAGCGCCTTCTGCTGCGAGGGGTAGAAGCTGAAGAAGCGCATGGCCGCCCCTCAGGCCGGGCGTTTCGCCACGCGGCGGCCGAGGCGGCGCGCGGGCGCCTGCGCCCTGCCGCTCAGAAGCTTTCCCAGGAGGCTTCCGCCGTCTGCACGGCTTCCCTGTCACCGCCGGCGCGCGGCTTGGCAGACCCCAGTTTCCTGGAGATGGTGGCCGGAACCTTGACCGGCGGCTGGGGCGACACAGCCCTGACCGGCAACGCGTAGGAGGCCTGGACCGCATCGCCCTGCGCCAGCCTGAAGACGGACACGGCCTGCACGAGGTTCTGGGCCTGGCCCGAGAGGCTGTTCGCGGCGGCGGCCATCTCTTCGACCAGGGCGGCGTTCTGCTGGGTGGCCTGGTCCATGTCGCCCACGGCCTCGCCCACCTGGGACACGCCTGCGGACTGTTGCTGGCTGGCCGTCGAGATCTGAGCCATCAGCTGGTTCACGCGCTGCACGCTGGTGACGACTTCCGCCATGGTCGAGCCCGCGCGGTCGGCCAGCGCCGTGCCCTTGGCCACGCGCTCCTGGCTGTCGCCGATCAGGTTCTTGATCTCCTTGGCGGCGTCGGCGCTGCGCTGCGCAAGGCTGCGCACCTCGCTGGCCACCACGGCGAAACCGCGGCCCTGCTCGCCGGCGCGGGCCGCCTCGACCGCCGCATTCAGCGCCAGGATGTTGGTCTGGAACGCGATGCCGTCGATGACGTTGATGATGTCGGCGATCCGGTTGGAGCTGTCCGAAATCTCGCGGATGGTGGACACCACCTCCCCCACGACCTCGCCGCCCCGGTTGGCCACCTGGGCCGCCTCGGACGCCAGGTCGTTGGCCGTGCGGGCGTTGTCGGCGTTCTGCTTGACGGTCGTGCCCAGCTGCTCCATGGAGGCCGAGGTCTCCTGGATGGCGCTGGCCTGCTTCTCCGTGCGGCCGGACAGGTCCTGGTTGCCCTGGGCGATCTGCGCACTCGCGGTCGCGACGCCTTCGCTGCCGTCCCGAACGGTGCTCACCACCTTGACCAGGGCCGCACGCATCGCCGCCATGGAACGCATCAGCACCGCCACTTCGTCCTTGCCTTCGACCGGAACCTGGCGCGTGAGGTCGCCCGCGGCGACGGCGTCGGCCACCTCGGTGGCCGAGGTGAGCGATTTGCGCACGCTGCGGACAATGGAAAAGCTCAGGAAGGCGCCCAGGCCCAGGCCGGCCAGCAGCAGCGCGATGGCGCTCAGGCGCGTGGAGGCATAGCGCTTCTGGGCGGCCTCGTACTCGTCCTTGGCGACGTCGGTCTGCAGGCTCGACAGTGCATCGATCGAGTCGCGCAGGGACGGATAGAGCGCGCGGTCCTTCTCATCGACCAGCTGCTTGAGGCGCTTGCCGTCGTCCGTGCGCAGAGCATCCATGGAAGGCAGGACGAAGCCGGCGTCGTAGGCCTTCTGTTCGTCTTCGAACTTGCGTGCCAGGACAGCCTCCTTCTCGGTCAGCGTCGTTGCCTTGTAGGCGGCCCAGGTCTTGTCGAGGTCACGCCGCGCGTCCTCGACCAGCTTGAGGTTCTCGCGGGCCTTTTCGGGGAACACCACGGCCGATACCGCGTTGAAGCGCATCCGCGTCAGCAGGCGCTGCACCTGCAGCATCTGGCCGAGTGGCACCGTGCGGTCCTCGTAGACCGTCTTCAGGCCCGCATTGGTCTGCTCCAGGCTGTTCAGGCCCATCATGCCGATGGCCAGCATCACCAGCGACATGAAGGCGGCCAGCGCCATCAGGCGCGTCGAAATCTTGAAGTTGTTCATCGTTGTCTCCGGGTCACGCGGCCGCTTGCAGCTGCGCCGTGAGTTGGGTGGAAAGGTTCAGGGAGTCCGCGCCCAGCAGGCGCTCCACATCGAGAAGAATCAGCATGCGCTTGCCAGCGCCCTCGCCGAGCACGCCGATGCCGGTGATGTGCTCCTGGCTGACGCCCTCGAACTCCGGCGCGGGCCGGATGGCGTCCGCAGGCAGGTTGACGACATCGGAGACCGAGTCGACCACCGCACCGACCACCCCGCGCGAGAGCGCAAGGACGATGGTGACGGTGCTGGCGGTGATGTCCGCGGTCTTGAGCCGGAACTTGCGGCGCAGGTCCAGGATGGGAACGATCACGCCCCGCAGGTTGAGGACGCCGGCGACATGCGCAGGCGCCTCGGGGATGCGGTTGGGTTCCTCGTACTGCCGGATTTCCTGCACGCGCAGGATTTCAATGGCGTATTCCTCGCGGCCAAGCCTGAAGGTCAGGCATTCGCGGCCTCTGTCGTTCGCGGAACTCTTCGCCGCCTCGATCGCGTGGGCGGCTGCTTGTGCTGGGTGCTTCACAGGGTCTCTTCTCCGTGTCCGCAAGAGCGACCAGTTCGCCTGCGGATCCTTCGTCAGGAAGTCGAGACTTTCTCCGCACCCAGGGCCTTGCGCTGTCCGGAAAAGACAACGGATCGGCCGCCTTCTTGGGCTGCCCCTCCCCCACCCGCCGCGGGGGGGACGCCCGCAGGGCGATTCGTGTAGCCCTGCAGCCGCGCCCTCAGCCGCCCCACGGGCGGGCGCGGGGTGTCACACCCGGCGTGCCTGCCCTGCCCAGTACGGTTCACGAAGCTTGCGCTTGAAGATCTTCCCGGTGTCCTCGCGCGGCAGTTGCGCATGGAACTCCACCACGCGCGGCACCTTGTAGCCGGCCAGCCGTTCGCGCAGCCACGCGCGAACCTCGTCCGCCCCGCAGGCCGCGCCCTCGGCCAGCTGGACCGCGGCCGCCAGCGCTTCCCCGAACTCGGGGTCGGGAATGCCGAACACGGCGCAGTCGGCCACGCCGGGCATGCGCTGCAGTTCGATCTCGATCTCCACCGGGTAGATGTTCACGCCGCCGCTGATCACCATGTCCGACTTGCGGTCCACGATGTACAGGAAGCCCTCGTCGTCGATGTAGCCGATGTCGCCCATGGTCTTCAGTCCGGCGACCTCCATGCGCTCGCGCGCCTCGTGGTTGCCCACGTAGCTGAAGTCCGGCGTCGCCGGCTGGTGGATGTAGATCAGCCCCGGCACATTGCGCGGCAGCTCCCGGTTCTGCTCGTCGAGGATGCGCAGGCTCACGCCGGGCAGGGGCAGGCCGGCCGAGCCCGGCTTGCGCAGCGCCTGCTCGCTGGTCAGCAGCGTCATGTAGCCGAGCTCGCTGGCGCCGTAGCACTCGTGGATCACCGGTCCCCACCACTCGATCATGGCGCGCTTCACGTCGGGCGGGCACGGGCTGCCCGTCGAGGAGACGAAGCGCATCGAGGAGAGGTCGTAGCGGCTGCGCACCTCGGGGGGCAATGCGAGCATGCGCACGTACATCGTGGGCACGAGGTAGGCGTGCGTCAGGCGCTGCGCTGCGATGAGCTGCAGCGTGCGCTCGGCGTCGAAGCGCTCCTCGATGAACAGCTCGCCCCCTTCCAGCGCGATGCCGAGCGCGAAGCTGTTGGGCGCGCTGTGGTACCAGGGCGCGGTCAGCAGGCCGCGCAGGCCCGGGGCGATCCCGTAGGCCGCCCGGCGCACCTGCACGCCCGCCTCGACCTGGCTGGGCGTCATCGCATGGCGCAGGATGCCCTTGGGGCGGCCGGTGGTTCCCGATGTGTAGAGCATGGCCCCGCGCGGGCGGGCCGAGAGCCTGCCTATGGGCTCGCTGGCGTCCCGCAGTGGCTCCCAGGCCGGCACGCCCGGCAGCGCACCGCGGATACAGAACACGCGCGTGGCACCGGCATCCAGCCCCGTCAGTCCCGCGAGAAGCGCGGCGTCCGCGATGAAGAGTTTCGCGCCGCTGTCCTGCACGATGTACTGCACCTCGTCGGTCTTGAAATGCCAGTTGACCGGGCACCACTGCGCGCCCAGGTAGCGCACGGCGACCATGAGTTCGACCGCTTCGGGGCTGTTGCGCATCATGAGCGCGACCACGTCGCCCTCGCCCACGCCCGCGGCCTGCAGCGCAGCGGCGGACCGGCGCCAGCGTTGTTCGAATTGCGAAGGCGCCAGACTTGCGCCCTGGAAGTGGATCGTCAGTGCCGGCGCGGGCGAAGGGGCGGCGGACAGGGGTGCGCTTGCTTGCATCGGGGCATGGTAGCGCCCCCACCCGCGATCCGGCGCCTTGCGCGGCGGGTCAGCCGGCCGGCGAGCGCTGCAGGGCTTCCAGCTTGAAGCCGAACCGCGCGGACTCGCGCGCGACGATCCCGGCCTTCACGGCGAAATCGACCACGTCCTCCGGCACCCCGGCGTCGATCAGGCGCGCCCGGATGTCCCCCAGGCTGATGACGCCGCAGTCGGCCAGCGCGTGCGCCAGCGCCTCACGCTCGGCGTCTTTCAGCACGCCGGCCCTCGCGACCGCACGCGAGATGGCTTCGGCGACGAACTCGTCTTCGTTCCGGGATTCCTGGCCTGGCTTGGACATCTTGCTCATCCTGATGGGTGGACGCGCGGCCCCAAGGCTCGCAGGGCGCCACCCGCGGTGACTTGTTAGCATACAGGGACTCAACCGGAGAAGGCAATTGAAGTACCTCATGGCCAGCGCGTGCGCGCTCGTCCTGTCCGCGTCCTCCTGGGCCGGCACCAACGTCGGCATCTCGGTGAACGTGGTGCAGCCCGGCGTGTATGGGCAGATCGTCATCGGCAATGCGCCGCCGCCGCCGGTCGTGGTCGCGCAGCCCGTGATCGTGACACCGGCCCCGGTGCTGGTGCAGGAGGCGCCCATCTACCTCTACGTCCCCACGGTCTACCAGCAGAACTGGCCGCGCTACTGCGGCCGCTACAACGCCTGTGGCCGCCCGGTCCTGTTCGTGCAGGAGGGCTGGGTGCGCGACCACCATCGCCACCACGACGATGACGACGACGGCGACCGCCGGGGCGGTCCGCACCACGGCCATGGCGACCATGGCGACCGTGGCCGCCATCACCACGACGACTGAGGCTGGATGCCGCCGGGGCCTAGAGCGGCCGCAAACGGCGCTGGCTGATGAAATCGGCGTATTCGCGGGGACTGAGCACCAGTTCCTCGCGGTCTCCCTCGGGCGCATGGCCCGGCGTCAGGTCCACCAGGTAGAAGGTGCCCGGCCGGGACTCGTTGATGACCGCCGCCACTCGCCAGAGCCGGCCTTCCCGGTCCTTGAAGAGTTGCCCTTCCTGCGGTGGGGGTGGCGCCTGCCGCTCCCTCGGTGTAGGTGATGTGTTACTGCTCATGTGAACCCCGTCGATGCGAAGTTAACGCACATGAAATGTGCGTTCTGTAGGCGAACGCCCTGAGGATCAGCAAGCCCCACGCCTCGGCACGCAACAGGTGCTACGGGGTGTTTCGGCTGCAACAGGTGCGTTCACGCCGGGGCCGTTCGCGACGTCGCAGGGGAAGCGTCACGGCGCCCCGACAGCGCCCATGAACACGCCGGCGCTTTTGCTTTAATCCGGTCGATGAGCACCACCTATCGCATCCCCGGGGCCGTCGTGGTCGAACGCGAGCACCCGGTTCCGCTGGTTCATGGCGAGCCCTCGCGCGGCACGATCAGCGTGTTCACGCGCGAGCTGGCCGCACCGGACGGCCTGGACCGCCCCTACCTCGTGTTCCTGCAGGGCGGCCCGGGCTTCGAGGCCGCGCGCCCGACCAGCCCGCCCTCGGGCTGGATGGCGCGGGCCCTGGCCGACTTCCGCGTCCTGCTGCTGGACCAGCGGGGCACGGGCCGGTCCACGCCCGTGGGGCCGGTGGTCCCGGGCGCGACGCCCGCCGAGCAGGCTGAATACCTCACCCATTTCCGCGCCGATTCCATCGTGCGCGACCTCGAACGGATACGCGCGGAACTCGG
This sequence comes from Ramlibacter aquaticus, assembly GCF_015159745.1. GTDB lineage: Bacteria > Pseudomonadota > Gammaproteobacteria > Burkholderiales > Burkholderiaceae_C > Ramlibacter > Ramlibacter aquaticus. The sequence goes on from NZ_JADDOJ010000038.1 coordinate 23,071, forward strand.
CGTGCAGCGCTGGAGCCTGCTCGGCCAGAGCTTCGGCGGGTTCACCTCGCTCACCTACCTCTCGCTCGCCCCGGAGGCACTGCGCGAGGTGCTGATCACCGGCGGGCTCGCGCCGATCACGAACCGGCCGGTGGACGAGGTCTACGCGGCGACCTGGGTGCGCGTGCGCGAGGCCAACCAGCGCTACCACGCCAGGTACCCGGGCGATCGGGACCGCCTGCGGTCCATCCTGCGCCGGCTCGACGCGGACGACGTGCGCCTGCCCAACGGCGACCGCCTCACGGCGCGGCGCTTCCGCCAGATCGGGATGTGGCTGGGCGACAGCGCCGGGTTCGAGCGCTTGCACCACCTGCTGGAACTGCCCTTCGGATCGCCCGCCTTCATGGCCGATGCGCAGTCGGCGACGAGCTGGGAACGCAACCCGATCTACGCGACGCTGCACGAGTCCTCGTACGCCGACGGCGGCCCCACCCGCTGGTCGGCCCACCGGCTCGCGCCGCAGGAGGCGCTCGAGGGGGACCTGCTCGGCGCCGAGCACGTGTTCCCGTGGATGTGGGAGGACTATGCGGGCCTGCGCGCGCAGCGCGAGGTCGCGCACCTCCTGGCCGCGCACCCGTGGCCGCGCCTGTACGACGCGGACCGCCTGGCCCGCAACGAGGTGCCGGTGGCGGCGACCGTGTACGTGGACGACGTGTACGTGGAGCGTGCGTTCGCCGAGGAGACCGCACGCGGCGTGCGGGGCCTGCGCGCCTGGGTCACCAACGAATACGCCCACAACGGGCTGCGCGCCGACGGCGAGCGCATCCTGGGGCGCCTGCTGGACATGGCCCGCGGCCGCGCCTGAACGCGCCACCGGGGCCTGCACGCGGCCGGCCGAACGCGGGCCGCGCCGCACGCCGCGCCTGCACCCGGCACGGCGTGCGCCCTGGCCTCAGGCCTTGGCCAGGTCTTCGGCTTCCAGCGCCGGGTAGTCGTCGTAGCCTTCCGCGCCGCCGGCGTAGAAGCTGTCCGGGCGGGGCTCGTTGTACGGCCCGTTGCGACGCAGGCGCTCCGGCAGGTCCGGGTTGCTGATGAACAGCTTGCCGAAGGCGACGAAGTCCGCGCGGTACTCGCGCACGGCCGCGATGGCGGTGTCACGCTCGTAGCCGGCGTTGGCCATGTAGGCGCCATTGAACAGCACGCGCAGGCGGCGGAAATCGAAGCCGCTCTGCCGGTCTTCGACCACGTGCAGGTAGGCCAGGCGGTAGGCGTTGAGCTGCTCGGTCACCGCCTCGAAGCTCGCCTGGGGCGTGCTGTCGGCGATGTCGTTGAAGGGGTTGACCGGCGAGATGCGCACGCCGACCTGGCCCGGTGCAAAGACGGTCAGCACCGCCTCGGTCACCTCGCGCAGGAAGCGCGAGCGGTTCTGGATGGAGCCGCCATAGGCGTCGGTGCGGTGGTTGGTGCCGTCGCGCAGGAACTGGTCGATCAGGTAGCCGTTGGCCGCATGGATCTCGACGCCGTCGAAGCCGGCTGCCTTGGCGTTGCGCGCGGCCGCGCGGAATTCCTCGACGATGGCGGCTATCTCCTCGATGGACAGCGGATGCGGCGTGACGAAGGGCTTCATGCCCTGCACGGTGTAGATCTCGCCCGCAGGCTGCAGGGCCGAAGGCGCCACCGGGAGCGCACCGTCCGGCTGCGTCACCGGGTGCGAGATGCGGCCCACGTGCCACAGCTGCAGGAAGATCTTGCCGCCGCGCTCATGGACGGCACGGGTCACGCCCTTCCAGCCCTCGACCTGCGCGGCGCTGTGGATGCCCGGCGTGCCCGGATAGCCCTGGCCGCGGGGGCTGACCTGGGTCGCCTCGGAGATGATGAGGCCGGCGCTGGCGCGCTGCGCGTAGTAGCGCTCGTTCAAGGCCCAGGGAACGTTGCCCTGGGCCGCGCGGCTGCGCGTCAGGGGCGCCATCACGATGCGGTTGGCGAGTTGCAGGTCACCCAGCGCCGCCGGGCGGAAAAGTTCTTCTTCGTTGGGGTTCATGGTTGTCTTGGGGTCCAAAGTGGACGCAGTCTAGGCAAGAGGCCTTGGGCCCGTACCCTGCGCACCGGGTGCCCGCACGGTGGCGCAGGTTTCTGGCGCACGCCTGCACGCGGCGCACGGTTCGGTGCTTCGGATCACCGGGCAGCCGGGCGCGCCGCCACCGCCGACCCACCCGGCAACACCGCCTCAGGGCTGGACGCTGGCGTTTGCGTTGGTGAGCAGCAGGTGGTAGAAGCGCACCAGCTCCACCAGGTTCTGCACCGCGATGCGTTCGTTGGTGCCGTGGAACCGGGCCAGGTCTTCGGGCTTCGCACGCACGGGCGAGAAGCGGTAGATGTGGTCCGAGATGTCGGCCAGGTGGCGCGAGTCGGTGGCGCCCACCATGAGCCCGGGCGCCACCACCGTGTCGGGGAAGAGCGAGCGCAGCGTGCGGCTGACCAGCTGGTAGGACGTGGAGGCCGTCGGCGAGACGGGCGAGGCGTCCGAACTCCCGGGCGCGGGCTGCAGTTCCACGCGCTCGCCCGCCACCTGGCGCACGTGCTGGAGCACGGCGTCCCGCGTGTCGCCCGGCAGCAGCCGGAAATTCACCGTCGCCTCGGCCAGGCCCGGCAGCACGTTGGCCCGGCTGCCCGCCTGCACCCCGGTCAGCGCCGTGGTCGTGCGCAGCATGGCGTTCGTGCTGGGCGCCTTTTCGAGCTGGGCCTGCACCAGCGGCCCGAACAGCCAGAGGTTGGACAGCGCCACGCGCTGCAGCCCGCCCATCTCGGGCGCCACGGTTTCGAACATCTCGCGCGCCACCCCCCGGACGGCGGCGGGCATCTGCTGGTCGTCGAGCCGGCGCAGGGCCGCACTCATCACGCTGATGGCGCCGGTGCCCCGGGCGGACGGCATGGACGAGTGCCCCGGATCCGTTTCCACCTTCAGGTGCACGGTGAGGTAGCCCTTCTCGGCCACACCCACCAGCGCGACCGGCCGGGACAGCCCCGGCATCACGCCTTCGGTGATGAGCAGGCCTTCGTCGATGACAAAGTCCAGCCGCACCTTGCGCTCGCGCAGCCGCTGCGCCACCTGCTGCGCGCCGCGGCCGCCGATCTCCTCGTCGGCGCCGCACACCAGGTACACGGTCTGGCGCGGCTGGAAGCCCGAGGCGAGCAGCAGCTCGATGGCCTGCATCTGCGCGATGAGGTTGCCCTTGTCGTCCCAGGCGCCACGGCCCCAGACGAAGCCGTCCTGGACCGCGCCGGAGAACGGGTCCACCTGCCACCGGACCTCGGTGCCGGGCGCGATGGGCACCACGTCCTGGTGGGCCATGAGCGCAATCGGCTTGGCCGCCGGGTCGCTGCCCTTCCAGGTGTAGAGCAGCGTGAGGCCATCGGCCATCACTTCGCGCTGCAGCGAGCGATGGACCCGGGGGAAACGCTCGGCGAGCCAGGCCTGCAGCTGCTGGAACTGCTCGGCATGGAGCTGGGGGTCCGTCGGGCTGGCGATGGTCTGCTGGCGGATGGCGCCCCCCAGCGTCTGCGCCAGCGCCTGTTCGTCCATCGCCAGGTGCGGCGCCGGCGGCGCCGACAGCTGCCGCGAGCCCTGCCTGAAGGTGTTGGCCGCCAGCACGGCGGCCAGCAGCAGCAGCACCGCCAAAAGGAACAAGCCCACGCGCTGGGCGACGCGCAGGGCGGCGGACGGGCGGGACTTGGCGGTGCTGGGGCTCATGGCGCGTGGCAGGGTGGGGGTCGCCATTGTGATCGCCTGCGCAGGCGGGAGCCAGCGAGGCGCGCGCGGCGCGGGGCCGGCCTGCCGGCGACCCTCGTGTATCAGCAGCAGGGCGGCCCGTCCTCCTGCGGATCGGCATAGGAGAAGCCGCCGCCAGGCACCCGACGCAGGGGCGGTGCGAGGCGGTGCACGCTGGGGTCGGCCGCACCCAGGATGTGGATGACCTGCCAGCCGCACAGCGCCATCACGTCGGCGATCAAGCGCCGGTGGCAGCGCCACCACAGCAGTTCGGAACACATGATGGCCGTACGGCTCGCCTTCGCCACGTGCATCAGCGCCTCGAGACCCTGGGCGAACTCCGGCGAGCGCAGGTGCTGGGCGTAGGCCCGGAATGAGGGATGCCGCCAGGCGGCGCCTTCGGCATCCAGCGGATCCGGCCGGCGCCGCCCGCCCAATTCGGCGAACCAGTGGTACTCGATGCGGTGGGCCGCCAGGGCGTCGCGCAGCGGCTCGGCCCCGAACTGCGGGTGCCGCCGCGAGCCCGGGAAGCGTCGCACATCGGCCACCGTCTCGACCGCGTGGGCCTGCAGGATCTGCAGGAACCCGGGGAAGCTGTGCGTGGAATGCCCGACCGTCCAGACCGTGCCCTCGGCCGCGACCCCGTGCAGGACGACGGGCGGCGCTGGCAGCCCCGGTGGCGTGGGATCCGGCATGCAGGCCATGGTACGCGGGGCCGGGGCGGCCGTGGGGCCCGCACCCCGGGCCGCCCCAGCCCCGCGGTGCTCAGCCGCGGCCCGTCACCCCGGCGCGGCCGCGTCGGCGAGAAAGCGGTCCAGGGCCTCGCAGAACGCATCGGGTACTTCGAAGTAGGGCAGCGCGCCCGTGGGGAAGGTGCTGAAGCGCCAGTTGGGGCGGCCTTCGACGATGCGCTGGCCGCGGTAGTCGGTGAAGTCGCCGCGCACGCCGTGCGACATCCACACCGGCATGGCCAGCTGTTCGTACACGGTGTGGATGTCCGCGCTGAACAGGTCCGCCGCCAGGAAGTGCAGCGGCGCGAATTCGGCCCCGGGCACCTGCGCCGTCCGCGTGCAATAGGCCCACAGCGCCTCGTCGATGTCCTGAGCGCCCCAGGTGCGGCGCAGGAAGTAGCGGATCACGCCCGGGCGGGTCAGCGCACGGAACAGCGCGCCGCCCCAGGCCTTGCCGGGGCCGCGCAGCGCCTTGTACAACCAGGGCTTGCCGCGCGTGCTGCCGGGCGTGCCGCGCCAGGCCTGCAGGCCCCGGAAGCCGGTGGGGCTGACCAGCGCCACGCTGCGGAACCGGCCCGGCGCCTCGGCGGCCGCCCGGGCGAGGAACTCGCACGACAGGGACACCGCGAGGGCATCGATGGGTGCGTCCGCCGACCCTTCGCCGATCTGCCCTGCGATGGCATGGATCGCGTCCGTCATCAGGCGGGGCGTGTACGGGCGGTCGCTGCGATCGGAGAACCCGTAGCCCGGCAGGTCGATGGACACCACGGTGCGGCTCGCGCGGTAATGCTCGTGCAGCGGCCGCATCTCGGCGGCCGACGCGGCCGCGTTGATGCTGTGGACCAGCAGCAGCGGGGGCCCCTCGCCCGCCACATAGGCACTGAGCCGGCCTGCCCGGCTGTCGAATTCGATGCGCCGGCCGCTGAGGGCGGCGGGCAGCGGGCTGGGGCGGTCCGGATGTGCATGCATGCACGCATCATGCGGCCTGGCGGGTTCCGGCAGAACGGCGCCGCGCGATCCCCCGCGGCGGCCGAGGGTGAGCGCCGCCTCACGCCCATCGCCGGGAAGGCCGGAAGGATGATGTTGGTGGCCAGCGACCCGAGCGCGGCCAGGCCGGCCAGGAGGGCCAGGAGCGGACCGGTCAGCACCCGCTCGCGCTCAGGCGGCCGCATCGTGTGCCTCGTCGACCAGCAGCTGCATGCACGCGTCCAGCATCTCGTGCAGGGCCACCACACGCTCCACGCCCAGGCGCTGGTTGAGGGCGTTCTGCGCGGTCTTCCACGCCTGCTGGCCTTCGGCCCGCTTGCGCACGCCCTCGGGGGTGGCCTCCACCAGCCGGCTGCGTGCGTCCGGGCCCTCGCCGATGCGCACCCAGCCCTGCGCCACCATGGGCTGCAGGTTGCGGGTGAGCGTGGACGCATCCATCTGCATCTGCCGCGCCAGATCGCCCGGCCGGATCGGGCCCAGCTTCACCACATAGGAGAGCAGCGCGTACTGCGTGTTCTTCAGGCCGACCTGGCCCACGTGCTGGTCGTAGTGGCGCGTCACGATGCGGCCGAGCTGGCGCAGCTTGAGGTTGGTGCAGCCTTGCGGCCGGGTCGGGGCTTTCATCTGGTATATTGTACCTGCAATCATTGCATATACAACTTTAACGGAACGGGAAAGGCCCATGACCGACATTGACGTGATGGAACGCTGGGAGGCCGACGAGGCCCGGGTCCGCGCGGGGCTGGCCGCGCCGGGCACGGCGACGGCGGCGCAGGTGGCCGGGCTGTCCGGCATGCAGGTCTTCGAGGCCATCTTCGCGGGGGCGCTGCCGCAGCCGCCCATCGGCGACTCCATGGATTTCCTGCCGATCCACATGGCCCCGGGCGAGGCCGTGTTCCAGGGCCGGCCCGGGCGGCGCTACTACAACCCGCTGGGCACGGTGCACGGGGGCTGGTTCGCCACCCTGCTGGATTCGGCGGTGGGCTGCGCGGTGCACGCGGCCCTGCCCGCCGGCAGGGGCTACACCACGCTGGAATTGAAGGTGAACATGGTGCGCGCGCTCACCGACGATGTCGCGCTGGTGCGGGCGGAAGGCAAGGTCATCCACCTGGGCCGCCAGGTGGCCACCGCCGAGGGCCGCATCGTCGGGCCGGACGGCAAGCTCTACGCCCACGCGAGCACCACCTGCCTCGTCTTCGAGGTGCCGGCGCGGGGGAAGGCCTGAGGGCTGCGCCCCGCCCGGCGCAGCATGCGCGGGGCCCGGCGCCAGAAGCGCCCACAGGCGCGGCTAGAACCGGTACAGCCGGGCGGGGTTGTCCACCAGCAGCTTCTGCCGCAGCGCCGCGTCGGGGGCGTACAGCGGCACCAGGTCGACCAGGTCGCCATCGTTGGGCATGACCTTCAGGTTGGGATGCGGCCAGTCGGTGCCCCAGACCACGCGGTCCGGCGCGTTCTCGATCAGGGCCTGGGCGATGGGCACGGCATCCAGGTAGGGCGCGCCGGTGGCCGAGACACGGTCCGGCCCGCTGATCTTGACCCAGCACTTGGGGTCCTCGCGCTGCAGGGCCAGCAGCGCCTTGACGTTGGCGCCGTCCAGGCCCTGGGCCGCGTTCACGGTGCCCATGTGATCGATCAGGTAGGGCACCGGCAGCTGCTGCAGCAGCGGGCGCATCGCCGCCACGCTCTCGCTGTCCAGGTAGACCACGATGTGCCAGTCCAGCGCGGCCACGCGCTGCGCGATGCGCTCGAACGCGGCACGGTCGGCCACGCCACCCAGGCGCTTGAGGAAAGCGAAGCGGCAGGCCCGGATGCCGGCCTCGTCCAGGCGCTGCAAATCCTGCGGCGTCATGCCGTCGTTCACGTTGGCAACGCCGCGGTAGCGGCCACCGGACTGCGCGATCGCGTCCGTCACCACGCGGTTGTCGAATCCGTGGAGGGTGGCGTTGACCAGCACGCAGCGCTCTATGCCCAGCGCCGCGTGCAGCGCCTGGAAATCGGCCAGCGGCGCCTCCGGCGGCGTGTAGCTGCGGCTGGGCGAATAGGGGTACTTGTCGTCCGGCCCGAAGATGTGGGCGTGCGCGTCGCAGGCCCGGGGCGGCATGCGAAAGCGCGGCGTGCGGGGGTGCGGGTCCGGGCCCGGCACCGCGGGCGCCTTCTCGGTCGGCTGGGCCACGGCGCCGGCGCGGCCCGCCAGGCCCACCGCGGCCAGCCCGGCCAGCGAGCGCAGCGTGTCGCGGCGCTTCACGCTGGCGCTCCCGCCGGGGCGATCGGCAAGCCGACCCGCCGCTCCAGTTCGGCGTGCGTGAGGCCTTCCACCAGGTCCACCAGCCGCAGCCCCTGCGGCGAGCATTCCAGCGTCGCCAGGTCGGTGTAGATGCGCTTCACGCAGGCGATGCCGGTGAGCGGGTAGCTGCACTGCGCCACGATCTTGCTCTCGCCCGCCTTGGTGAGCAGGTCCATCATCACCCAGGTCTGGCGCGCGCCCACGGCCAGGTCCATCGCCCCGCCCACGGCCGGAATGGCGCCGGCCTCGCCGGTGCTCCAGTTGGCGAGGTCGCCGGTGGCCGACACCTGGAAGGCACCCAGCACGCTGATGTCCAGGTGCCCGCCGCGCATCATCGCGAAGCTGTCTGCATGGTGGAAGTAGGCGCCCCCCGCCAGCAGCGTCACCGGCTGCTTGCCGGCGTTGATCAGGTCGTAATCCTCCTCGCCCGCGGCCGGCGCGGGGCCCATGCCCAGGATGCCGTTCTCGCTGTGCAGCAGCACCTCGATGCCGGGCGGCAGGTAGTTGGCGACCAGCGTGGGCTGGCCGATGCCCAGGTTGACGATGGCGCCGTCGAAGATGTCCTGCGCCACGCGCTGGGCGAGTTGCTGCTTGCTGCGCTTCTGGTAGTTCGCCATGGAATGCCTTTCCTCAGGCCGCGGCCTTGAAGCCGCCCGCGGTGGTGGCCACGCGCGGGATGCGCACGACGCGCGAGACGAAGATGCCCGGCGTGACGATGGCCTCCGGGTCGAGCTCGCCCAGGGGCACGATCTCGTGCACCGTGGCGATGGTCTGCTTCGCGGCCGTCGCCATCACCGGGCCGAAGTTGCGCGCCGCCTTGCGGTAGGTGAGGTTGCCCCAGCGGTCGCCCCGCTCGGCCTTGACCAGGGCCACGTCGCCGTGGATGGGGTACTCGAGCACGTAGTCCTTGCCGGCGATGCGCCGCGTCTCCTTGGGGCTGCCATCGGCGTTGCGCGCGAGCTCGGTGCCGAAGCCGGTGGGCGTGAAGAAGGCGCCGATGCCGGCCCCTGCGGCGCGCAGCCTCTCGGCCAGGTTGCCCTGCGGCACCAGCTCCAGCTCGATCCTGCCGCTGCGGTACAGCTCGTCGAAGACCCAGGAGTCGGCCTGCCGCGGGAAGCTGCAGATGATCTTGCGCACGCGCCCGGTCTTGAGCAGCGCGGCCAGGCCGGTGTCGCCGTTGCCGGCGTTGTTGTTGACGACCGTGAGCTCGCGCGCGCCCTGCGCGATCAGGCCGTCGATGAGCTCGGTGGGGATGCCGGCGGTGCCGAATCCGCCGATGAGCACGGTGGCGCCGTCGGCCACGCCGGCCAGGGCCTGGGCCACGCTGTCTGCAACTTTGTCGATCATGGGTGCTGAACCTTCAGTCCGGCCGCGTGCCCTCGAACGCGCGCTGCAGCAGCGCGCGGATCTCGCCGCGCTGCGCGGCGCTGAAGGGACGCGGGTTCCAGTAGGGGTGGGTGACGGCGATCTCGGCGGCGCGGTCCAGGTCGGCCTCGCGCATGCCGATGTCGCGCAGCGCCACCGGGGCGCCATTGTCGCGCGCCAGGTCGAACAGCGCCGCGGGCGCGCTGGCCGCCCCGGGCCCCAGGGCGCGCCGGATGCGCAGCAGGGCCTCGGGCACGGCCGGCGCATTGAAGGCCAGCGCCTGCGGCAGCACCACCGTGTGCACCTCGGCATGCGGCAGGTCGAAGCTGCCGCCCAGGGTGTGGCAGAGCTTGTGGTGCAAGGCCATGCCCACGCTGCCCAGCACGCTGCCGCACAGCCAGGCGCCGTAGAGCGCGTCGCCGCGTGCGTCCGGGTCGCGCGGACGGGCCCGCAGGCGCGGCAGCGCCGCGGCCAGGGCGCGAATGCCCTCCTCGGCCATCAGGTCCGTCACCGGGTTGCCGTCCTGCGCGTACAGGCCCTCCACCGCGTGGGCGATGGCGTTCATGGCGCTGGTGACGCTGAGCGCGAGCGGCAGGTCCAGGCTGAGCTCGGGGTCGTAGATCACGGTGCGCGGCAGCACCCGTGCGTCGCGCCCCGTCGTCTTGAGGCCGGCCTCGGTGATGCCGTAGATGGGCGTCATCTCGCTGCCGGCGTAGGTCGTGGGAATGGCGAGGATGGGCAGGCCCGTGGTGAGCGCGACGGCCTTGGCCAGGCCGGTGGTGGAGCCGCCGCCCAGCGCGATGCTGCAGTCGGCCGCCAGCCGCGCCGCCGCCTCGCGCGCCGCCGCCGCGGTGGCCGCCGGCACGTGCATCACGGCCTGCCCGAACACGCCGGCGCAACGCGGGCCCAGGCGCTGCGCCAGGGCGTGCGCCTGCGCCGCCTGGCCCGGGGTGCAGAGCACCAGCGGACGCTGCGCGCCCAGCAGGTCCAGCTCGCGCTCCAGGTGGGCGAGCGCGCCGGCGCCGAACACCACGCGCGAAGGCTGGCCGTTCCAGGTGAAGGGCTTCATGCGCCGCCTCCTGCGCCCCCAGCGCCCGCCTGCACCGGGTTCAGCACGAAGTCGAAGTCCAGCCGCCAGCTGCCGTCGGCCTGCGGCTTCCACTCGCACACCAGCGACCGGCGCACGCCGAAGACCACGTCCGAATCGAGGTACTCGCCGCCGGCCGCGAACACATGGGTGATCAGCGTCTCGTAGCCCGGCGCCTGCACGCGGAAGTGCAGGTGCGCCGGCCGCCAGGGGTGCCGGCCGGTGGCCTCCAGCATGCGTCCGACCGGGCCGTCGTGCGGGATGCAGTAGGGCACCGGCAGGATGGAGCGGAAGTGGAAGCGCCCGTCGCCGTCGGCGGTGAGCACGCCGCGCGCCTGCGCATGGTCCAGGCCCGGGCGCTGCACGTCGTACAGGCCCTCGGCGTCGGACTGCCACACGTCCAGCACCGCGCCCGGCACCGGCCGGCCGTCCAGGCCCCGGACGCTGCCGTGCACCGCGCAGGGCGTGCCCGGCGCGCCGTTCGCGATGTCCGCGCCCAGCGGGTAGTGCGGCGCGCCCTCGACATGGAAGGGCCCGAACACCGTGGCCTCGGTGCAGCCGGCGGGCTTGTCGTTGTTGAGCGCCACGGTGAGCATGGACAGGCCCAGCACGTCGGACAGCAGGATGAACTCCTGCCGCTTGTCGTCGGTGATGTGGCCGCAGCGCGTGAGGAAGTCGATGCCCTGGAACCACTCCGCCTCGGTCAGCTTCACCTCGCTGGCGAAGGCGTGCAGGTGGCGCACCAGGCTGCCCATGATCTCCTTGAGCCGCGCGTCGGGCGTGGCCTCGACGCTGGCCAGTGCGGCGCGGGTGATGTCCTCGGGGCTCATGGTGTGCATGTGATGCTCCTGCCGGTCGGGCCGGCGCACGGCCTCAGGCCGCGGGGGGATGTCCGAGGACGCGGCGCACGATCGCCGCCGCCTCCTGCGTGGCGCCTCCGCGCCAGGCCACGATGTGGTCCGGCCGCACCAGCGCCAGCGGCGCATCGTACAGCGCGCGCAGGCCGGGCTGCGGCAGGCGCAGCACGCGCAGGTCCATGCCCAGCGCCAGGGCGGCGGCCTCGAAGCCGCCGGTGGCGGGCGGCTGCGGCCCCAGGGCCAGCAGGGTCCACTCGCTGTGGAAGGCGTCGAACAGCGAACGCCCGTCGTCCAGCCAGGCGTGCGGGGGCCGGCCGCCCGGGCAGGCGCTGGGCTGGTAGTCGTTGGGCTGGTCGGGCGGCGGCCGGGTGCCGTCGGGCACGATCACGGGCGAGCCGTCGTAGCGGCCGCCGAAGGTCACGCCCGGGATGTTGAACTCCAGCCGGGCGTGCCGGTCCAGGTAGGCGCCGGCCTCGCGGCGCGCGGCGTCGCCGGCGGGCGTGTCCTCGTCCAGCGCGGGCTGCGCGCTGAACAGGCCCACCGAATCCGCGAAGCGGCGCGCGTAGGCGGTGTTGCGCTCGGCCAGCGGGCGGCGCTCGGCCTCGTAGCTGTGCAGCAGCGCCTCGGGGGCGCACCCGCGGATCACGCTGGCCAGCTTCCAGCCCAGGTTCACCGCGTCCTCCACGGCCGTGTTGTAGCCCAGGCCGCCGGTGGGCGTGAACAGGTGTGCGGCGTCGCCGGCGATGAACACCCGCCCCTGGCCGAAGCGCTGCGCCACCAGCGCGTGCCCGGCCAGCCAGGTGCCCATGGAGAGGATCTCGACCGGCAGCTCGGCGCCCATGGCCTGCGCGAACACGCGGCGCGCGTCGGCCTCGGTCCAGGCCTCGGCGTCCTCGCCCGGGCGCAGCGCGGCGTGGAAGGCGTACTCGGCCACGCCATCCACCGAGGCCATGAAGGCACGCCGCTCGGCGTTCACCGCCACGTACATCCAGGCCGGCGGGTGCCGCAGCCGTGCGCGCAGGCCGGGCGCGCGCAGGTAGAGCGCGGCCATGCGGCCGCCCATGAACTCGCGCTGCAGGCCGGTGACGCCGCCCCAGTCCACGCCCAGGGCGCGCCGCACCGCGCTGCGGGCGCCGTCCGCACCCACGAGGTAGCGGGCGCGCACCGCGTGCGCCCGGCCGTCCGCCGTGCGCAGGCGGGCCGCCACATGGCCGCCCTCGTCGCTGAAATCCTCCAGCGCGCAGCCGTAGCGCAGCGTGTTGCCGGCGCAGGCCTCGGCGTGGCGCCGCAGCACCGGCTCGACGAATTTCTGCGAGACGCGGTGCGGCAGCTCCGAGGCGCTCCAGGCGCCGCCCAGGGTCTTCACCCGCGCCACCGCCTCGGCGGCGGTGGGCAGGCGGATGCGCGCCAGCTCGTGCGCGGCAAAGCGCGTGAAGTAGGCGATGTCGGTGGGATGGTCGGGCGGCAGGCCCAGGGCGCGCACCTCGTGCGCGAAGCCCAGCCGGCGGAAGTGCTCCATGGTGCGGGCCTGCGTGGCGTTGGCCTGCGGGCTGAAGGCCGTGCCGGGCTTGCCGTCCACCAGCAGGCTGCGGATGCCGCGCCGGCCCAGCTCGATCGCGAGCATGAGCCCGCAGGGCCCGCCGCCGGCGATGAGCACGTCCACCTCGCGCGGCAGCGCGCCGGCCGCGGGGTCCGGGGGCGGTCGCTGGCGGTCTTCGGTGTGCATGGCGTCCTTGGGTGGCGGCGCGGGCGCCGGGCCCGGGTGCGCCGGCGATTGTGCCCGCAACCCCCGGGACACCCGTCTCGTGCGAGGATGCGGCCCCGTACAGCAACAGGAGACATGGACGATGCGCGCAGCGTGGTACGAGAAGAACGGCCCGGCCCGTGAGGTGCTGGTGGTGGGCGAGCGCCCGGACCCCGAGCCCGCGCCGGGCGAGGTGCGCGTGCGCATCCATGTCTCGGGGGTCAACCCCTCGGACGTGAAGTCGCGCGCGCGCCGGCCCCTGGGCGGGCCCTGGATCATCCCGCACAGCGACGGCGCCGGCGTGGTCGAGGCGGTGGGCGCGGGCGTGCCCGCCTCGCGCATTGGCGAGCGCGTGTGGCTGTGGAACGGCCAGTGGCAGCGCCCGGCCGGCACGGCGGCCGAGAAGATCTGCCTGCCGGCCGCACAGGCCGTGCCCCTGCCCGAGGGCGCGAGCTTCGAGGAAGGTGCCTGCGTGGGCATCCCGGTGCTCACCGCGCTGCAGGCGCTGCGCCTGGCGGGCGAGGTGCGCGGCCGCAACCTGCTGGTGACGGGCGGCGGCAGCATGGTGGGCCAGTACGTGACGCAGCTGGCGGTGCGCGCGGGGGCGCGCGTGATCGCGACCGCCGGCGCGCCGCAGCGGGTGCAGCTCGCGCGCGAAGCGGGCGCCGAGGCGGTGATCGACTACCGCAACGAGCCGGTGGCCGAACGCGTGCGCGAACTCACGGGCGGCCAGGGCGCCGACGCCATCATCGACATGGATTTCCAGTCCACCGCCCGGCTGCTGGGCGAGGGCGCGCTGCGCGCCCACGGCCGGGTGCTGAGCTACGGCAGCAACGACCCGGGCCAGATCCCGGTCGACTACCGGGCCATGCTCTGGGGCTCGCTGTCCATCGTGTGCTTCCTGGTCTATGACCTGCAGGCCGCGGACCGCGAGGCCGTGACCCAGCAGGCGACCGCGCTGCTGCGCGAGCGCAGCCTGGTGCACCCGGTCGCGGCCCGCTTCCCGCTGGCCGACATCGCCGCGGCGCACGAGGCGGTGGAGGCGGGGCAGCGGGTGGGTGCGGTGCTGCTGCAGGCCTGACAAGCGCGCTCACGATTGCAACGCAGGGATACGCCACGGCCGCGCTTGCCGTGTGCGTTTTGTCCTGCGCTGAGCTTGGGGCGACCGCGACAATGTCGGGCTGACCTCGACAGCCCCCACCGTGACTGCAGTTTCCACCCTGGGACCGGCCATCACCGCCC
>NZ_JADDOJ010000039.1 GCF_015159745.1 Ramlibacter aquaticus
GCTCCCCCGCGCGCCGCCCCCCGCGAACCGGCCTGGGACACCCAGGCCTTCGAGGCCCAGCTGCGTGCGCGCGGTGACCGCTACCACATCCACCATCCCTTCAACCGCATGCTCAACGAGGGCCGCGCGACGCCCGAGCAGGTGCGCGGCTGGGTGGCCAACCGCTTCTACTACCAGATCGCGATCCCGGTGAAGGACGCGGCCGTCCTCTCCAACTGCCCCGACCGCGAGGTGCGGCGCGGCTGGCTGCAGCGCATCCTGGACCACGACGGCCACGGCGAGGACCCGGGCGGCATCGAGGCCTGGATCCGCCTGGGCATGGCCACCGGCCTCTCGCGCGAGGAGATCACCGACCTGCGCCACGTGCTGCCGGGCGTGCGCTTCGCGGTCGACGCCTACCTCAACTTCGCCCGCCGCGCGCCCTGGCAGGAGTCGGTGTGCTCCTCGCTGACCGAGCTGTTCGCGCCCGAGATCCATCGTGAGCGCCTGAAGGGCTGGCCCTCGCACTACCCCTGGATCGAGGCCGACGGCCTGCACTACTTCCGCAGCCGCGTCAGCCAGGCGCGGCGCGACGTGGAAGAGGGCCTGGCCCTCACGCTGGCGCACTTCGACACCCGGGCGCTGCAGGAGCGGGCGCTGGACATCCTGCAGTTCAAGCTGGACATCCTCTGGGCGATGAACGATGCGATGGCCGCGCGCTACGGGGTGTCCGCATGAGCGCCGCGTCCCTGCCGCGCATCGCGCCCGGCATGCGGCTGCAATGGGAGCCGGCCCAGCAGGCGCACGTGCTGCTCTACCCCGAGGGCATGGTGAAGCTGAACCGCAGCGCCGGCGAGATCCTCTCGCGCTGCGACGGGGCGACGCCGCTGCCGGCCATCGTCGCCAGCCTGGAACAGGCCTTCGCCGCGCAGGGCCTCGCGCCGCAGGTCGAGGACTTCCTGGCGATCGCACGGCGCCAGGGCTGGGTGGTGGACGCATGAACGCCGGCCCGCCGCTGTGGCTGCTGGCGGAGCTGACCTACCGCTGCCCGCTGCACTGCGCCTTCTGCTACAACCCGGTCGACTTCGCGCGGCACGAGGACGAGCTCTCCACCGAGGACTGGCTGCGCATCCTGCGCGAAGCCCGCGCCCTGGGTGCGGTGCAGTGCGGCTTCTCCGGTGGCGAGCCGCTGGTGCGCGACGACCTGGAGACGCTGGTGGCCGAGGCCAGCCGCCTGGGCTACTACACCAACCTGCTGACCTCGGGCGTGGGCCTCACGGCCGAGCGCGCCCGGGCGCTGCGGGCGGCCGGGCTGGACCATGTGCAGCTCTCGTTCCAGGATTCGACGCAGGAGGTCAACGACTTCCTCTCGCACACCCGCACCTTCGACCTCAAGAACCGCGTGGCCGGCCTGATCAAGGCACAAGGCTGGCCCATGGTGATGAACGTGGTGCTGCACCGCCTGAACATCGGCCATGTGGACCGCATCGTGGAGATGGCGCAGGCGCTGGGCGCGGAATACCTGGAGCTGGCCAACACGCAGTACTACTCCTGGGCGCTGCACAACCGCGAGCAGCTGATGCCGACCTCGCAGCAGCTGCGCGACGCCGAGGCCGTGGTGGACGCCCTGCGCGAGCGGCTGGCCGGGCGCATGCGCATCTTCTTCGTCGCGCCGGACTACCACGAGGGCCGGCCCAAGCGCTGCGTCAACGGCTGGGGCAGCACCTTCCTGACCGTGACGCCGGACGGCCTGGCCCTGCCCTGCCACACGGCGCGCATGCTGCCGGGCCTCGCGTTTCCCAATCTGCGCGAGACCAGCGTGCAGCACGCCTGGCAGGACTCGGACGGCTTCAACCGCTTCCGCGGCACCGCCTGGATGAAGGAGCCCTGCCGCAGCTGCGACCAGCGCGAGGAGGACCTGGGCGGCTGCCGCTGCCAGGCCTTCCAGCTCGCAGGGGACGCCGCGGCCGCCGACCCGGTCTGCGCCAAGAGCCCGGACCACGCGGTCGTGCAGGCCGCGCTCGCGATCGCCGAGCGCGGCGAGCCGCCGGCGCGGCCGCTGGTGTTCCGCAGCCCCGCCAATTCGCGCCGGCTGGACGCGCCGGGCGCCGCCGGCGCGCTGCCGCAGGAGCGCTAGAAGCCGGACCCGGGCTGCGCCAGGAACTCGACCTCCGCGGGCGTGGACGCGCGCCCCAGCACCGCGTTGCGGTGCGGGTAGCGGCCGAAACGCAGCAGCACGTCGCGGTGCCTGTGCTCGGCCCGCAGGTTGTCCTCCAGCCCCGGCTGGGCGAACAGGCGCAGGGCCTGCTCGTGGATGCGCAGCGATTCGCTGTGCATGTAGGGCAGGTACACGAAGGCGCGCTGCGCCGGCGGCAGCGCGGCGTCATGGCCGCCGGCCACCGCCTCCTGCGCCAGGGCCAGGGCCATGGGGTCGCAGGCGAAGGCGCGTGCGGTGCCGCGGTGGATGTTGCGCGAGAACTGGTCCAGCAGCACCAGCTCGGCCAGTCGCCCTGCGGCCGACACACGCCAGCCCCACAGCTCGCCGGCCGCGGCCTGCGCGTGCATCAGGCCGAAGCGCTCGGCGATGGCCGCGTCCAGCGCCGGGTCGGCCTTCCACCACTGCGCCGGCCGCAGCATGCCGAACCAGAAGTCCAGCACCGTCTTCGCGGCCTGGGCGCCCGGCATGGCTAGCGCAGGCTGGAGAGGTAGGCGGCGACGTTGTCGATGTCCTGCTCGGACAGCGTCTGCGCCACGCTGGTCATGTTGCCGGCGTCGTTGGTGCGCGTGCGGGCCTTGAAGGCCTTGAGCTGGGCCACGAGGTAGGCCGGGCGCTGCCCCGCCAGCCGCGGGATCTCGTTCTGGCCCAGGAAGCCGCCCAGGTGGCACATGGTGCACAGCGTCTCGTCGGTCTTGGCCTTGCCGGCCTTGAGCTTGTCCTCGCTCGCGACCGGGTCGGTGGACTTGAGCGGCATGGAGGCGAACCAGTTCGCGATGTTGATCATGTCGTCGCGCGAGAGGTTCGCGGCCATCGGCGACATGACGGCGTTGCTGCGGCGGCCTTCCTTGAAGTCGCGCAGCTGGATGTAGAGGTAGCGCCAGGTCTGGCCGGCGAGGCTGGGGAACTCGGGCGAGACCGAGTTGCCGTCCGCGCCGTGGCAGGCGACGCAGGCCTGCGCCTTCGCCTTGCCGGCCTCCAGGTCCTGGGCATGGGCCGCGAGCGATGCGGCCGCGATGAAAAGGCCCGCCAGGGCTTGGCGGGCCTTTCTTCCAGTGGAAAAACTGCTTCTGTCCTGCATCGGCCTGTCAGTCGAGGGTGAAAGCCACCATGGTATTGCCACGCTTGAAGTCGAGCTGGGTGTTGCCGCCGCAGCCCATGGCCACGTACTGCTTGCCCTTGACGGTGTAGCTCACGGGCTGCGCGTTGGCGCCGGCGCCGCAGTTGAACTGCCACAGCAGCTTGCCGTTGCGGGCATCGAGCGCGCGGAACAGGCCGTTGCCTTCGCCGTAGAAGACCAGGTCGCCGGCAGTGGCCAGCGCGCCGCCGATCAGCGGCTGCTCGGTGTCGAACTTCCAGGCGATCTTGCCGGTGTCCACGTTGACGGCGGCCAGGCGGCCCCACTGCTTCTCACCCTCGATCACCTTGAACGCGCCACCCAGCCACAGCTTGCCGCCGGGGTACTTGCTGGTCTCCACGTGGTAGGTCATGGGCTGGTGCAGGTTCAGCGCGTACGCCAGGCGCGTCTTCGGGCTGTAGGCCATGGGCGACCATTCCACGCCACCGTTGGCGCCCGGCAGCATGCGTGCGCCCTGCGCGGTCGGCAGCGACCACATGTTCTCCTGCGGGATCATGGCTTCGGAGAAGCGGATCAGCTTGCCGGTGGCGCGGTCGTGCACGTACACGTGGCCGGTCTTGCCGGCGTGCATCACGGCCGGCACCATCTTGCCGTTCTCGTCCTTCACGTCGAGCAGGATCGCGGGGCTGACGGCGTCCAGGTCCCACACGTCGTGGGCGATGTACTGGTAGTGCCACTTGTAGGCACCGCTGTCGAGGTCGACGGCGACCATGGAGTCGGTGTAGAGGTTGTCGCCGGGACGCTCGGCGCCGTACAGGTCGGGCGAGGGGTTGCCGACCATGAAGAAGATGGTGCGGCTCTTGAGGTCCACGGCGGGGTTCATCCACACGCCACCGCCCAGGGTCTGGTAGAAGTTGCCGCCGCCCGAGGCGAACTGCGCCTTCTCGGCGGCGATGTCGCGCTTCATGTTGCGGCCGGTGGCATCGTTCTGCGCCCACACGCCCTCATGCCCCTTCTCGGGGATGGTGTAGAAGGTCCACAGCAGCTTGCCGTCGGCGGAGTTGAAGGCCTTCACGAAGCCGCGGATGCCGTACTCGCCGCCGTTGGTGCCGATCAGCACCTTGCCGTCGACCACCGTGGGCGCCATGGTCTCGCTGTAGCCCTTCTCGGGGTCGGCGATCTCGGTCTCCCACAGCAGCTTGCCGGTCTTGGCGTCCAGCGCCACCAGCTTGGCGTCCAGCGTGCCCATGAACAGCTTGCCACCTTCGATCGCGACGCCCTTGTTGTTGGGGCCGCAGCAGAAGGTGGTGATGGGGCCCATCTTGTGCTTGTAGTGCCAGAACTCCTGGCCCGTGGCCGCGTCGATCGCGTACACGTGGTTGTAGGAGGTGGTGAAGTACATGATGCCGTCGGCCACGATGGGCGCGGTCTCCATGGACTCCTTCACTTCCGTCTGGAACATGAAGGCCGGCCGAAGCTTCTTCACGTTGCCGGTGTTGATCTGCGTGCCGGGGTAGTAGCGCTGCTGCGCGTAGCCGCCCGCGGTGTGCAGCCAGTTGTCGCCCTGCCGGTCGGCCGCGTTCAACTGGTCCTGCGTGATGCTGGGCGCTTTCTGGATCTCGGTGGCGCCACCGCCCGCCTTGTTCTGGATCTCCTGCGCGCCTGCGCCGCAGAGAAAGAGGCCACCCAGCAAGGCGGCGGCCGCCAAACGACCCACATGTCGTACGAGTTTCATCTTTGTCTCCTCGATACCCTCAAAGTGTCGGTACTGATCCTGTGTCAGATTTCCATCTGACGATGCAGTATCCCGCTATACAGGAGGACCCCGCAAGTGCTGAAAACATCCGTCATCGTGCTCTCTTTGCTCTGCAGTCAGATGGCTCCGGCCTGGGCCCAGAAAGGCGCCGACCAGATCAACATCCACGGCCAGGTGCTCACCGCGGCCCGGGCCGGCAATGCTGCTGCGGTGCAGCAACTGATTGCCCAGGGCGGCAGCCCCAACGTCCGCGACCGCCTGGGCAACAGCGCCCTGAACCTGGCCGCCACGCGCGGCGACGAAGCCATGGTGGACGTGCTGCTGGCCGCGCAGGCCGACGTGCAGCAGCCGAACCTGGCCGGCGTGACGCCGCTGATGGGGGCCTCGTTCGCGGCCCGGCCGGCCATCGTGCGCAAGCTGCTGGCCGCCGGCGCCGCCATCGCGCCCCTGGACCGGGTCCATAAGAACGCCGCCACCTACGCTGCCGCCCAGGGCTGCACCGACTGCCTGGCCGCCCTGGTGGAGGCCGGGCAGTCGGTGGACGCGCCGCTGGACGCCGGCCTCACCCTGCTCATGTGGGCCGCCGGACAGGGGCACGAGGACACGGTGCGCTGGCTGCTGGCGCATGGCGCCGACGCGTCGCGGCGCGATGCCCGTGGCAAGCGCGCCGCCGACATTGCCGCGGATGCGGGAGAACTGCAGGTGGCCAAACGCCTGCAAATGGAGGCACACTAGCGCCTGGTCGGTGCCGTCTGCCCCCTGGCAGGCAGGCCCAGGCCGCACAAGGAGCGAGGGGTGTCCAAGCTGACGCAGGTGGGGCGGGTGGTGCGCGCAGGCGCCATCGGGCTGCGCGGCCCGATGGCCGCGGGCGGGCGCCAGCACGGGGCGAGCTTTCCCGAGATCCTCGTGATGGTGGGCCTGCTCAGCGTGCTGGCCACCTTCGTGGTCCCGCCGGTCATGCAGTGGTTTCAGCAGTCCGAGGTCACGCGCACCATGAGCTCCGACTGCCAGGTGGTGCTGCTCGACGCGGTGCGCAGCGGTGGCCAGGTCGCACCCGGCGGTTCGACCCCCGATTGCAAGCAGGGCGCCGCGGCGCCGCCGCCGCCCCCGGCCTCCGCCACGCCCGCCGCCGCGCGCTGAAGGCGCGCGCTCAGTCCGGCTCGGGGAAGGCCTCCCGGAAGGCGCGGCAAAAGCCCTCCGAGCCGCCCAGGGTGAGGCCCAGTGTGCAGCGGTCCCAGGGCTGCGCGCCCGCGGCCAGGCGCCATTCGCCGGTGTCGCCCGTCGCCTCCAGCGCCAGCGCTGCGCCGCCGGGCTCGGCATGGGCCTGCAGGTCAAAATCCCAGTCGCCCTCGTCCTCCAGCGCACCGGCCGGCCCGAAATGCCGGGCCGCCCAGCGCAGGACGGCCGACACCTCGGCCAGCAGGGCCGGCAGGCGCACCGGCGCCACGCTGGCCAGCGCATCGAAGCTGCCGCGTCCCTGCGCCTCGTCGCTGAACTCGAAATCCAGGTAGTGAAGTTCCATGGCCCGTCGCCGCATCATAGGACGCGCCCGCTTGGAAAGCCGCCGCCGGCGTGGCAAGCTTGCGCCCGCATGAAGACCCTCCAGGACCACCTCGCCCAGTACGCCGCCTACCACCGCGACGCACGCAACATCGCGACCCATTTCGTCGGCATCCCGCTCATCGTGCTGGCGGTGGCCGCGCTGCTGTCGCGTCCGGCCTGGCCGGTGGCCGGCCTGGTGCTGTCCCCGGCGACGGCCGTGCTGGCAACCGCCGCGCTGTTCTACCTGCGGCTGGACCTGCGCCTGGGCGCCCTCATGGCCGTGCTGCTGGCCCTGGCCGGCGCCGCGGGTGCCTGGGCCGCGGCACAGCCGGCCGCCAGCTGGCTGGTGCTGTCGGTGGGCGCCTTCGTGACCGGCTGGATCTTCCAGTTCGTCGGCCACGCCTGGGAGGGCCGCAAGCCCGCCTTCGTGGACGACCTGATGGGGCTGGCGATCGGCCCCCTGTTCGTGCTGGCCGAGGCCCTGTTCGCCTGCGGCCTGCTGCCCTCGCTGCGCGAGGCCATCGAGCACCGCGCCGGGCCGGTGCGCAGCGCGCGCGCGGCGGCCTGAGCCCCGGCGAGCCTCAGAGCCGGCGGGCGAGGTAGAAGCCCTCGCGGCCGGGCACGGGTGCGCGGGTGGGCATGAGCACGGTGCAGTCCTCCGGGGCGTGCAATTCGGCGTCGCCATCGGTGGCCACCAGCTCCCCCGCCGCGAAGGTCTCGAAGCCCACCAGCGGCCGCGTGAAGCGGAAGGCCGGCGTGCGCACCACGTAGGTCTGCAGCAGCTGGTAGCGCCGCTGCGGCTGGCCGGCAGCGGGCCGGGGCGCGACGAGGCCGAAGTAGGCCAGGAAATCCAGCGTCACCTCCACCGCCAGGGCCGAGGTGGCGGCGCGGAAGTGGCCGCCGCACTCGGCCACCAGGGCCACGCCGCGGCCCTGCGGCTCGCCATGGCGGCCGTGCTGGATGAGCGGCGTGCCCGAGCCCAGGCCATCGGGCATGCTCAGGTGCACCGCCGGCCTGCCGATGGCCAGCGCCACCTCGGCATTGCGCGCGAAGGCCGGGTAGACCCAGAAGGGCTCCACGTCCTGCGAGGTCGAGTGCAGGTCCAGGATGTGGTCGGCCGCGGCCATGACCGGGCGCAGTTCGCGTGCGCGGCGCAGCTCGGGGCTGTCCTCGCCACCGTCCAGCCAGGCGTCCGACCAGATGCGGTTCATGTTGTGGACCAGCTGGCGGCTCTCGAAGGGCCGGGCGGGGTCGAAGGATTCGTAGGCGGCGACGTTGGACAGGCTCACCGTGAGCGTGCCGATGAGCGGGCGCACCGGGCCTTCGAGCAGGCGGGCCACCGCGGCCACGCCGCAGATCTCGTTGCCGTGCGTCAGCGCATTGATCACCACGTGCGGGCCGGGGCGGCCCGACTCGAAGCGGTGCACGTAGGGGATGCCGGTGTTGCCCTCGCGCCAGGCGCTGATGTCGCGGGGCAGGACTTCGAGGACGACCTCGTCGGGGGCGGATGGAGGGACCATGGGGCGGACTCTGCCTCGGTGGGAATTGGACGAAACCGCGAGCTTAGCCGCTTGCAGGGCGCCCCGCGGGAGGCTTGCCGGTGGCATCATGGCCAGGTGCAGCTTCCACAGGTCGAATGTCCATGACGCCCAGCCTCGACCCCCAGCCCGGCCCCGACCGCGCGCGCCAGGTCGAAGAGGCGGTGGACGCCTTCGCGGCGGCCACCTCGGGCGACGCCACCCACGACCTGTTCCAGCCCCTCACCTTCCTGCTCGCGCAGGTGCGCCAGAGCCTGGGCATGGACGTGGTCTTCGTCTCGCGCTTCGTGGACCAGGCGCGGGTCTTCGAGGTCGTGAGCGCCGAGGGGCCGCTGGCCCAGCGCCTGGCCCCGGGCCAGGCCGACCCGCTGGTGGACACCTACTGCCAGCGGGTGGTGGACGGCCGCCTGCCGCGGCTGATCCCGGACGCCGCCGCGTCCCCCGAATCCGTCGCCCTGGCGATCACCCGGGTGCTGAACATAGGCGCCTACCTCAGCGCCCCCGTGGTCCTGGCCAACGGGCAGGTCTTCGGCACGGTGTGCTGCATCAGCCACCGCAGCCGGCCCGACCTGCGCGAGGAAGACGCGCGGGCCCTGTCCGAGGTGGCGCGTGCCGTGGCCGGCTGCGTGGAGCGTGGCGGCACGCTGCGCTTCGGCAGCTGGACCGGGTCCGCGCGCTGAGCCTGCCCGTGCGTTGCGGGGCTTACATCCTGACGCACTCGGTGGCAGACTCGGGTGCACGGAGCCCACCATGACGCGCAGACCGACCCCGGCAGCAGGCACAGCGGCAGCGGCCGCGCCGCGGCCATCGGCCGGGCGCGGCGCCCGGGCCTGACATGCCGGGCATCCTCACCTTCCTCATCCTGGCCGTCGCGGTGCTGGTGGCGGTCGTGGTGGCCTGCGTCAACGAGATCCGCATGCGCAACCGCGCCATCCAGTCCATCACGGCCGAGGTTCGCAACTACCAGCGCACGCTGGCGCAAACCCGGGAAGAGCTGGCCGCCGCCACCGCGCCGCGGCGCGAACTGCTGGTGCGCGACGGCGACAAGGCGATCGACCACCTGTCCGAGATCACCTGGGCCCAGCCCTGGGCCAGCGACGGCAACGGCGGCCAGGCCTGCTTCTTCTGCGGCGTGGGACACAGCCACCCCGCCCGTCACCTGAGCAACTGCCGCTACCTGGTGGCGACCCGCTTCCTCGAGCGGCACGAGGAGACCCTGAGGGTCATCCAGCGGCGCTGAAACCGGCCGCGGACCGCGGCCTCAGCCGCAGGCGCCCTCGGCGCCGCAGGCGGTGCAGAACTCGCAGCCGTCCTTCTTGATGACCGCGTGCGCACCGCAT
Organism: Ramlibacter aquaticus; assembly: GCF_015159745.1. Taxonomy (GTDB): domain Bacteria; phylum Pseudomonadota; class Gammaproteobacteria; order Burkholderiales; family Burkholderiaceae_C; genus Ramlibacter; species Ramlibacter aquaticus. The sequence continues at coordinate 9,449 of NZ_JADDOJ010000039.1, forward strand.
TCCGGGCACTTCTTGCCGCTCATGAGGCGGCCCGTGCCCGCGGGCTCCGCGAGCTCGGGCGGGGCCACCGGCAGCAGCTCGCCCTGGACCGGCGGGCGCTGCGCCAGCATGCGCGCCGGCACCACGCCGCCGTCCGCATCGAGGAAGCCGCGCCGGAACAGGATCTGCTGCACCGCATAGGCGATGGCCGCCACTTCCGAGTCATGCCAGCGCGGGACGCGGGTGCCGTCCGGCTTCTCGTAGTGGCCGAAGCGCACCGGGCCCTTGTCCCAGGCGATCTTGCGCAGGTCGGCGAGCGCCTTGGGCAGGCGGCCTTCGCGCGCCATCAGCGACATGAGCCGCATCGCGGCCGTCACCCACTGCTGCGCCTCGTCGCTCTGGTTGGCGGGCATGAAGACCTCGATGGGCCGCTGGATGCGCACCGGCCGGCCGTCCAGCACGCCGTCGACCTCGGCGAAGGAGACCACCAGGTAGAGCGACTTCTTGCCTTCCGTGGTCCAGTAGCTGACCTTCTCGGTCACCGAGGCGAGCTCGCCCTCGGGCCTGCGCTCGATGGGCACGCGCAGCGGGTCCAGGTCGCGCACGGCCGGCGTGGCCGGCCCGGACGGGGCGGGGGCGCCCGTGGGCAGCTCCAGCACGGCGCCCAGGATCTCGTTCGGCCGGTAGGTCGCGCAGCCCTTCAGGCCCAGGCGGTGCGCCGTGAGGTACAGGTCCTTGAAGGCCTCGAAGGGCAGGTCGGCCGGGACGTTCACGGTCTTGCTGATCGCGGTGTCGATGAAGGGCTGTACCACGCCCATCATCGCCAGGTGCTCGTCGCAGGACAGCGAGAGTGCGCTCACCATGGACGCCGGCAGGCCGGTCAGCGGGCGGAAGTTCACCGCGTCGTCCAGCGTGGCCTCGGCCACCTCGGGCGGCAGCGTCTCCAGGAAGACGCGAAAGCCATGGTCCAGCACCGGGATCTTTTTGGTGCTGCCGTCGGGCATGCGCTTGTTGCGTGAGTACGCGAAGGAGAACGGCGGCTCGATGCCGTTGGAGGCGTTGTCGGCGAAGGCCAGGCTCACCGTGCCCGTGGGCGCGATGGAGAGCAGGTGGCTGTTGCGCAAGCCGTGCTTGCGGATGCGCGCCTTGAGCGGCTGCGGCAGCCGCGAGGCGAAGGTGCCCTCCTCTAGGTAGCGTTCGGCATCGAAGAGCGGAAAGGCGCCCTTCTCCTGCGCCAGGTCCACCGAGGCCTCGTAGGCCGCGTTGCGCATCTGCTCGGCGAGGTTCGCCGCCCAGTCGCGCGCACCCGCCGAGCCGTAGGGCAGGCCCAGCATGGCCAGGGCATTGCCCAGCCCGGTGAAGCCGACGCCGATGCGCCGCTTGGCCTCGGACTCGCGCTGCTGCGCCGCCAGCGGCCAGGGCGTCGCCGTGAGCACGTTGTCCAGGAAGCGCACCTGCACCTTGACCGAGGCCACGAAGCGCGCCATGTCGAACTTCGCCTCCGGCGTGAAGGCGTCGCTGACGAACCTGGGCAGGATGATGGGGCCGAGATCGCAGCAGCCGTAGGGCGGCAGCGGCTGCTCACCGCAGTTGTGGACCACCAGGCCGTTGGCGTCGAAGGCGTGCACCTGCGACACGCCCACGTCGTACACGCTCTCCTCGCCGTCCGGCACGACGCTCTCCACCTCGGCCACGAAGCGCTCGCGGTTCAGGGTGCGCCGGTAGCTGGCCAGCGCCTGCGACAGGCGCTGCTGCTTGCCGGTGTCGGCGAAACCGACGCGCTGGGCGAACAGCGGCAGGTTGTCGCCGCTGACCGCGAGTTCGTGGCTGGCCTTGCAGTCGAACGCGCCCTGCCCGCCATGGCCGTCGGGCAAAGGGCGGCGTCCGGCCGGGCGCCGGTTCGCGTACAGGGTGGACGCAATGCCCAGGCGAAGCAGCATGCGTTGAACCGACTCCAGGGTCTCCAGGCTGGATTGCGACAGCCGCACGCTCACACCCTTGCGCTGGCTGCCCTGCACGCTGCCGTCGGCATCGAACAGGCCGCGCAGGAAGCCGGCGTGGAAGTCACTGGAGGACTGCTCGACCGACAGGCTCAGGTGCTTGTCACCCGGTGCCATGCCCCAGCCGGCCGCCAGCCGACCCAGGTACGCCGTGGACAGTCGGAACTCGTTGCGGCCGGCGACGGGCATCCAGCCCTGGAAATCGGCGCGGTGGCCCAGCGCGCGAACTGCGGCCTCCGCGGCCTGCATGATGCCGCGCACGCTCTCGGACAGGTGCACACCGCCGTTCGCCTCGCGCTGCAGGCCCGCGTCCCAGACGCTGAGGACGGCCTTGTCGGCCTTGAGCGTGCCATCGCCCAGCAGCAGGCCCAGCAGGTAGCCCTCGCCTTCGGTTCCAGCGCCCTGCCAGCCGGCGAGTTCGCGGTGGTCGTGCAGCACGACACGGTCGCCCGGCTCCAGCCGGCCGGCGGGACACCAGGCCTCCTGGCGCACCCATCGGCTCATGCGCGTCACGCGCCGCACCCGGTGGTCGGCCGTAAGCCGCAGCCGCTGGCCACCGCGCAAACGGAGCGCGACCACCGGCTTCAACCCGGTGGGGAAGAAGCCCTGCGAGCTCGTGGCGTACGCACGGCCGTGGATCATGGCCTCGAAAGGCCGGCCGATGAGCTGGCGCACCTGCCGCGCGCCCTGCGAGGTCAGCACCCAGGTGTCGGCGGTGACGCAAGGGTTCGTCGCCCGGATGTTCTCGATCGCCCGCAGGTTGTTGTCGCGGTTGATGTTGCCCAGGAAGATGATGCCGGGCTCGGCGAAGTCGTAGGCCGAGTGCATCATGGTGTCCCACATCTCGCGTGCGCGCACCGTGCGGTACACCCACAGGCCGTCGCTGCGCTGGTGCGCACCCGCGGCGATCAGGCGCGCGCCGGGGGCGGCCTTGTGCACCAGCTCCCAGGTGCGGTCCTCCAGCACGGCCTGCATGAAGGCGTCCGACACGCCGACCGAGACGTTGAAGTTGTTCCAGCGGCCCTTGGTGCGCTTGGCCTGGATGAAATCGAAGATGTCCGGGTGCGAATCGTCCAGCATGCCCATCTGCGCGCCACGGCGGTTGCCGGCGGCGGCCACGGTGCGGCAGGAAGCATCGAACACGTCCATGAAGGTGCAGGGGCCCGAGGCCTCGGTCTGCGTGCCGCGCACCAGCGCGCCCTGCGGCCGGATCGCGCTGAAGTTGTAGCCCACGCCGCCGCCGCGGCGCAGCGTCTCGCCCGCTTCGGCCAGCGCCATGTAGATGCCGGGCACGCCGTCCTCGTCCAGGCCGACGGCGGTGTCCGAGACCGGCTGCACGAAGCAGTTGATCCAGGTCGAGCTGTTGTCCAGCCCGGCGGAAGCCATGATGCGGCCGGCGCCGATCGCGCCCGCGAACATGTTGGCGACGAAGCGCTGCTCCCACTCGGCGCGCAGGGCTGGCGTCTTCTCGACGGCGGCCGCGGCGCGCGCCACGCGGCCGAAGATGTCCGCCTCGGTGGCCTCGCCGGCGCCGTGGCAGTACTTCTCGCGCAGCACCTCGCGGGTGATGGGCTGCGGTTCGCGGGTGATGTTCGCCAGTGCCAGGACCATGGACCTGCCCTCCTTGAGCTGCTCAGCAGGCTCCAGTCTAGGCACAGACGCGGCCGCCGGCGCGGGGAAGCACCACGCCCGGCAGGGTCGCAGGCCCTGTTCGTGCGCTATTGCTGATCTGGCGCAAGCCCCGTGTGTTGCCGCGCCACGGACCGGCCCATTCGGGTTAGCACACCAACGGATCACGGGTTTTCACTGAACGGCCCATGGCGCCGGAGCGCCAAGAATGGGCGCTCTCGTCCGATATCCCGGCGTGCGTCCGGGAGCCCCCAATGTTGAGGAGACATGACATGCGCAAGAATTTGCTGGGTCTGTGGTCGGCCACCGCGCTCGCGGCCGCCACGCTCTTTTCTCCCCTCGCCGCCCAGGCGGCGGACGGCCCGATCAAGATCGGCGTGATCGCCGAGGCACAGGCCGTCGCCGGCTCGTCCATCGGCCCTGCCGCGCAGCTGGCGGCCGACGAGATCAACGCCAAGGGCGGCATCAATGGCCGCAAGATCGAGGTGGTGGTCTATGACAACCACTCCTCGGCGGCGGAATCGGTGCGCGCCTTCCAGCGCGCCGTCAACGAGGACAAGGTCAACGCGGTGATCGCCAGCTACATCTCCGAGGTGGTGCTGGCGCTGGAGCCCTGGGCCGCGCGCCTGAAGACGGTAATGATCACCCCCGGCGCCGCGTCCGACGCGATCACCGGCAACATCGCCAAGGACTACAACACCAACAAGTACACCTTCCACGGCTACCTCACCTCCAGCTCGCTGGCGGGCCTGGTGTGCGACGCCGCCAAGGACCTGCTGGTCGACGGCAAGAAGATGAAGACGGCCGTCATCATGAGCGAGGACGCCGCCTGGACCTCGCCGCTGGACGCCGGCTACGAGGCCTGCCTGCCCAAGGTCGGCCTGAAGGTGCTGGACCACATCCGCTTCTCGCCCGACACGACCGACTTCACGCCCATCTTCAAGAAGATCGAGGACGCCAAGCCGGACGTGATCATCACCGGCATCTCGCACGTGGGCACCCAGCCGACGGTGCAGTGGAAGAGCCAGCAGATCCCGATCCCGATGTTCGGCATCTCCTCGCAGGCCACCAACTCCACCTTCTGGAAGGACACCAACGGCGCGACCGAGGGCGTGCTCTTCAACGCGGTCTCCGGCCCCGGCGTCGCCGTCACGCCCAAGACCCTGCCCTTCGTGGCCGCCTACCAGAAGAAGTACGGCAACGTGCCGGCCTACTCCGGCTACACCGCCTACGACGAGGTCTACATGCTGGCCGACGCGATCAAGCGCGCGGGCAGCACCGACAGCGACAAGATCGTCGATGCGATGGAGACGACGGACTACGAAGGCACCATCGGCCGCGTCGCCTTCCTGCCCAAGGGTGATCCCAAGGTCCACGGCCTGCGCACCGGCCAGGGCTACATCACCGGCCTGATGCTGCAGTGGCAGGATGGCAAGCAGCTGAACATGTGGCCCAAGCAGCTCGCTGCCGGCCAGATGAAGTTCCCTTCCTTCGTCAAGCTGCCCACGCCTTGAACCTCGTCTGGCAGATCCTGATCGACGGCTTCGCGATCGGTTCGCTCTATGCGCTGGGTGCCACCGGGTTCACGCTGATCTTCGGCGTCTCGGGGGTGCTCAACCTCAGCCATGGCGCCATCATGGTCGGGGCCGCCGTGGCGGCCTGGGCCCTGGAGGCACTGCTGGGGGTGGGCCCGCACCTGTCCGCCCTGGGCGGCGTGGGCGTGGGGGTGGTGCTGGGCTTCGCGACCTACTACGTCGCGGTGCGGCCCATCCAGCGCTCGAGCCGAATCGCCGAATCCGAGAAGGAGATCTTCATCCTCACGGCCACGCTGCTGTGGGGCATCATCATCTCCGAGACGATCGCCTACTTCTTCACCAACAACGCCAAGACGGTGTTGCCGGTGGTCGAGGGCGTGATCACGATGATGGGCGTTCGCACGCCCACCAACGAATACTTCACTGCAGCGGTCTGCTGGATCGCCATCGGCCTGCTCTGGCTGCTGGTGAACCGGACGCGGCAGGGGAAGGCCTTGCTGGCCGCCTCCATGAACCCGCGCGGCGTCACGCTGCAGGGCATCGAGCTGTCCAGCATCCACCTCGCGGTGTGGCTGATCTACGGCCTGCTGGCGTCCATTGCCGGCGTGCTGCTGGGCATGTTCCTGGGCGTGAGCTCCTACAGCGTGGGCCCGCTCACGGCCAGCGCCTTCTCCATCGTGGTGCTGGGCGGCCTGGGCAGCGTGTCGGGGTCGCTGATCGCGGCCTACGTCGTGGGCTACCTGGAGACGCTGACGGCCTACATGCTCTCGCCCGCGTACCGCACCATCCCTTCGCTGCTGCTGCTGATAGCGGTGATGTACCTGCGGCCGCAAGGCCTGTTCGGGAGGCGCTGAGCGCATGCGACCCGGTCTTCTCCAATCGCGGGCGGCACAGGCCGGCGTGGCCGTGCTGGTGCTGGGGGCCATCGCGCCCTTCGTCTCCAGCGGCTACGTGCTGGGCCTGCTGACCGTCGCCTTCTACACGGCGGTCTTCGCCATGTCCTGGGACCTGCTCTTCGGCTTTGCCGGCGAGGTCAACTTCGGTCCCACCTTCCTGATCGGCCTGGGCGCCTACACGGCCGGCATCATGGACGCGCGGCTCGCGCCGCAGGTCCCGATGTGGGTCTGTATCGCGGCCGGCGCCATCGCCGCGGTGGTCGGCGGCGTGCTGCTGGCCCTGCCGGCGCTGCGCGTGCGCGGCCCGTACTTCGGCCTCACCACGCTGGTGGCAGTGCTGATGCTGCAGAACTTCATCGTCGTCGCCGCCGACCTCACCGGCGGCGAGATCGGCCTCACGGTGCCGGACGTGATCTCCGTCAGCGCGACCACCAACTACTGGGTCGCCTTCGGCTTCATGGCGATCAGCGGCATCATCCTGTTCGGCCTCTCGCGCTCGCCCATCGGGCTGGTGCTGGAGGCGAGCGGGCAGGACGCGGTGCAGGCCGGCGCGCTGGGCTTCAACGTCGTCAAGCACAAGCTGTTCGCCTTCATCGTGAGCGCCTTCTTCTCCGGGCTGGCCGGCGCGCTGATGGTGTTCTACATGGGCACGGCCTCGGTCGGCACCTTCGTCGACATCTCGGTCGGCGTGCAGGTGATCATCGCCGCCGTGCTGGGCGGCCGCCGCACCGTCATCGGCGCGGCGATCGGCGCGATCTTCCTGATCGGCATGGGCGAGCTGCTGCGGCCGCTGGGCGAGATCGCCACGCTGCTGGTGTCGCTGATCGCGCTCATCGTGGTGCTGTTCTTCCCGAACGGCTTCCTGGGCATGCTCCAGGGGAGGCGCAGCGATGGCTGACACCGCACTGCACGTCGAGAAACTGACCAAGCGCTTCGGCGGCCTGGTCGCCGTGAAGGAGCTGAGCTTCAGCGTCCACGGCGGCGAGATCCTGGGCCTGATCGGGCCCAACGGCTCCGGCAAGTCCACGGCCATGCGCTGCGTGATGGGCGTCGAGCGTCCCACGGCCGGCTCCATCCGCTGGGAGGGCCGCGAGATCGGCGGCCTGCCCTCGCACAAGGTGGCGCGGCTGGGCGTGGGCCTGGTGTTCCAGCACTCGCGGCCGCTGCAGCGGCAGACGGTGCTGGAGAACATCAAGGTCGCGCTCATCCCCGACCGCCTCACCATGCTGCTGCACAGCCACGAGATCGACGCCCAGGCGCGCGACATCGCGGCCCGCGTGGGGCTGGACAAGCTGATCGACCGGCGCCCGCCCACGCTGGCCTTCGCCGACCTGCGGCGGCTGGAGCTGGCCAAGGCGATCGCCCGCCATCCCAAGCTGGTGCTGGTGGACGAGCCCTTCGCCGGCCTCACCGCCTCCGAGGTGGCCGGCTTCTCCGACCTGATCCGCGGCTTCCGCGACGAGGGCCGGGCGGTGATGCTGGTGGACCACAACGTCAAGAGCGTGAGCGCGCTGGTCGACCGCGCGGTCGCCATGTACCTGGGCGAGCACATCGCCGAGGGCACGGCCAGCGAGGTGATGCAGAACGAGACGGTGCGCAAGGTGTACCTGGGCGGCGCCCTGGTGCGCAGCGAGCGGCCGCCCCGCGAGCACACCGGCACCCAGCCGCTGCTGCAGGTCGAGAACCTGGAAGTGCGCTACGGCAAGGCGCTGGCCCTGCAGGGGGTCTCGCTGCAGGTGCACGAGGGCGAGTTCGTCGGCGTCGTCGGCCTGAACGGGGCCGGCAAGACCACGCTGTTCAACGCCATCTGCGGCCTGGTCGCCTCCAGCGGCACGGTGCGCTGGGACGGCCGCGACCTGCGCGGCACCAGCCCGGCGCAGATCGCCCGGTCCGGCATCGTGCAGTGCCCGGAGACGCGCGAGCTCTTCGGCGACATGACGGTGCGCGAGAACCTGGAGCTGGGCGGCAACGCGCTGGACGACAAGGAACTCGCCGAGCGCCTGGAATGGCTGTTCGGCCTGTTCCCCATCCTGCGCGACCGCCAGCCGCAAGTGTCCCGCACGCTGTCCGGCGGCGAGCAGCAGATGCTCGCCATCGCACGTGCCCTGATGATGAAGCCGCGCCTGCTCATCCTGGACGAGCCCACGCTGGGCCTGGCCCCGGTGATCCTGGACACGCTCTCCAAGGCCCTGCACAAGCTGCGCGACACCACGCCGCTGACGGTGCTGCTGGGCGAACAGAACGTGACCTTCGCGCTGCCGCACGCCGACCGGCTCTACGTGCTGGACCACGGCAAGGTGGCCTGGGAAGGCACGCCCGACCGCTTCGAGGCCGAGGCCGCGGCCGACTACCTCTGAGCCCCGCCCGCGGGCCCGACCCCACCGGGGCCGGGCCCGCGCGGCTGCGTTAGCATGCCATCCTGGCTGCTTCGCAAACGCTTCCCCTGTCTTCCTCCGCCCCCCTCCCCGAAACCGGCCTTCCGGCACCCCAGCGGTACTGGGCCATGGCCACCATCCTGCTGGGCATCGCGGTCACGGTGATCGACGGCACCGTCGCCAACCTGGCCCTGCCCGGCATGGTGCGCGACCTGCACACCCACGCCTCGGACGCGGTGTGGATCGTCAACGCCTACCAGCTGGCGACGCTGGTGCTGCTGCTGCCGCTGGCGAGCCTGGGCGACCGCCTGGGCTACCGCCGCATCTACCTGGTGGGCGTGGTGCTGTTCACGCTCGCGTCCGGCCTGTGCAGCATGGCGAGCTCGTTGCCCACGCTGGCGGTCGCCCGCGCGCTGCAGGGCATGGGCGCGGCCGGCATCATGTCGGTGAACCCGGCGCTGGTGCGCCTGACCTACCCGCCCAGCCAGCTGGGCCGCGGCATCGCGCTCAATTCCATGGTGGTGGCGACGGCCTCGGTCGCCGGCCCGGTGCTGGCGGCGGCCATCCTCTCGGTGGCCGGCTGGCCCTGGCTGTTCCTGGTCAACGTGCCGCTGGGCGTGCTGCTCTTCCTGCTCGGGCAGCGGGTGCTGCCGGCCAACACCCTGTTCACCGGCCCCTTGCGCTTCTCGCCGCTGGACATCGTGCTCAATGGCGCGATGTTCGTGCTGCTGTTCGTGGGCGCCGACCTGCTGGGCGGCATGGGCCGGGGCGGCGAAGGCGGGATGGGCGCCTCGCCGGCCTGGGGCCTGGGCCTGCTCGCGGCGTGCGCGGCCGTGGGCACCGTGCACGTGCTGCGGCAACGCCGGCTCGCGCACCCGCTGCTGCCCATCGACCTGCTGCGCATCCCGGTGTTCCGCCTCTCCATGGCCACCTCGGTGTGCGCGTTCGCCGCACAGACCATGGCCTACGTGGCCCTGCCCTTCCTGTTCCTGGATGCCTGGCACCACAGCCCCGGCCAGGCCGGCCTGCTCATGGCCTGCTGGCCGCTGGGTGTGATCGCCGCCGCGAGCGTCACCGGCCGCCTGATCGGCCGCTTCCACGGCGGGCTGCTGGGCGCCATCGGCCTGGGCGTGCTGGCGCTGGGCCTGGGGCTCATGGGGCTGGCCGCGGCCTCCAGCGCGGCCACCGAGCCGGCGGTCTGGTGGCGCCTCGCGGTGTGCGGCCTGGGCTTCGGGCTGTTCCAGTCGCCCAACAACCACACCATCATCACCAGCGCGCCGGCACATCGGGCCGGCGCCGCCAGCGGCATGCTGGGCACGGCGCGCCTCACCGGCCAGTCGCTGGGCGCGGCCCTGCTGGCCGCGGTGTTCGCACTCGCCAGCGCCCACGACGGCGGGGGCGCACAGGCCGCCCTCGCCCTGTCCGCGGGCCTCGCGGCCGCCGCCGCGGTGTTCAGCGGGTTGCGCCTGCGCACCACCCAGGCCTGAATCACGGCCCTGCGCGGGCCAAACGCTTCCCTTGGGCGTGGTGCAGACCGCACAATCGGAACAGCCGAGTCCGGCTGTTTCGTCTCAAGGAGTACCCAGTGCAAGGATGGAAAACCGCCGCCCTGGCGTTGACGATCGCGGCGGCCTGCCTGCCCGCAGCGCGCGCCGAACTGCTGATCGGCCAGACCGCCGGCTTCACCGGCCCCGTCGCCGGTTCGGTCAAGGAGACCGCCGAGGGCGCACGCCTGTACATCGACCAGGTGAACGCCCGCGGCGGCGTGGCCGGTGAAAAGATCGACCTGATCGCCATGGACGACGGCTTCGAGGTCAAGCGCACGGCGGAGAACGCCCGCATCCTGATCGAGGACAAGAAGGTGCTCGCCCTGTTCCTGGTCCGCGGCACCCCCAACAACGAGGCCATTCTGCCCATGCTGGAGCAGTCGGGCACGGTGCTGGTCGCGCCCTCCACCGGCGCGATGCTGCTGCACGACCCCGTCAAGCGCGAGGTGTTCAACGTGCGCGCGCCCTACCAGAAGGAAAGCGAAAAGGCGGTGGTGCACCTGTCCACGATCGGCATGACCCGCATTGCCGTGGTGCACGCCGACGACTCCTTCGGCGCCGATGGCGTGGCGGGCGCCGACAAGGGCTTCGCCAAGGCCGGCATCAAGCCGGTGGCGGTGATCAAGGCCGACCGCCTCAAGCCCGACTTCGCCGGCATCGTGAAGGCCATCGTGGGCGCCAACGCACAGGCCGTGGTCTGGATCGGCTCGGGCACGGCGGTGGCCGACGGCGTCAAGGCGCTGCGCAAGGCCGGCTCGGCCGCGCAGGTGGTGACCCTGTCGAACAACGCCTCCTCCGGCTTCATCAAGTCGCTGGGCGAGGACAGCCGCGGCGTGATCGTGACGCAGGTCTTCCCCGACGAGCGCCAGCTCAGCTATGCCTTCATCGCCGAGGCCACGGCGCTGGCCAAGGCCAAGGGCCTGAAGGAAGTGACGCCGGCCATGCTGGAGGGCTTCGCCTCCGCGAAGGTGCTGGTGGAAGGCCTGCGCCGCGCCTCGCCGCACCCCACGCGCGAGAAGCTGCGCGCCGCGCTGGAATCCATGCGCGACTTCGACCTGGGCGGCCTGCGCATGGGCTACGGCCCGAACGACCACACCGGCCTGGAGTTCGCCGACCTGTCCATCATCGGCCCCAACGGCCACTTCCGGCGCTAGCGTTCGTCGCCTGCGTTCCAGGGCGGCAGGGCCAGGTCCAGGCGCACGGCGATGAGCCGCAGCGCCGCCGTCACCACGGTGGTCGCCAGCAGGGCGCCCAGGAGCGGGGCGCCCGCGGCGTGCATCCCCAGCAGCACCCAGCCGCCGATGAAGGAGCAGATGGCGTAGGGCTGGTGGTCGCTGAAGGCCGCCGGCACGTCGTTGCACAGCACGTCGCGCAGCACGCCGCCGAAGACCGAGGTGATGACGCCCATGAGCACGCACACCACGGCCGGCAGCCCCTGGTCCAGCGCAAGCTGCGCGCCGTTGGCGGTGAACAGGCCCAGGCCCAGCGCGTCCGGCCAGAGCAGGGCCCGCCGCGTGACGGCGAAGTGGCGGGTCCGCAGCAGCACCATGGCGCCCGCGCACACCAGCAGCAGGCCCCACAGCCAGCCGGCGTGCTCCACCCAGTAGAAGGGCCGCCGGTCCAGCAGCACGTCGCGCAGGGTGCCGCCGCCGAAGGCTGTCACGCCGGCCACCACGCTCACGCCCACCGCATCCAGGCGCTTGTTGGCGGCGGCCAGCAGGCCGGAGACGGCGAAGGCCACGGTGGCAGCGAACTCCACCACGCCCAGGGCGGCGGACAGGGTGACGGGCGAAGGCGGGATCATGCAGCGATTGTCGCGGCTGCGGCGCGCCGCCCGCCTAGTCCCGGTCCTGGGGGTTGCGGTAGTAGACGGCGGTGCTGCCCAGGGTCTCGCGCGAGCGCGCCAGTTCCGCCTTGGCGACGGCGCGCAGGTGGACCTCGTCGGGCCCGTCGAAGAAGCGCATCGCGCGCCCGGTGGACCACAGCTCGGCCAGCGGCGTGTCGGGCGTGAGGCCCATGGCGCCGAAGACCTGCATCGCGCGGTCCAGCACGCGCACGTGCAGCTGCGCCGCCACCAGCTTGATGGCCGAGACGTCCACGTGCGCCGCCTTGTTGCCGAAGCGGTCCATCTTCCAGGCCGCCTGCAGCACCAGCAGGCGCGCCTGGTCCACCTCCACGCGCGAGTGGGCGATCCAGTCCTGCACATTGGCGAAGTCCGCCAGGTGGCGGCCGAAGGCGCGCCGCGTGAGCGCGCGCTCGGCCATCAGCTCGATCGCCAGCTCGCACTGGCCGATCGCGCGCATGCAGTGGTGCACGCGGCCCGGGCCCAGCCGCGCCTGGGCCAGCGCGAAGCCCTCGTTCTCGCGGCCCAGCAGGTTCGCCACCGGCACGCGCACGTCGGTGTAGGTGATCTCGCAGTGCCCGTCGGGCGCCAGGTGGTTCATCACCGGCACGTTGCGCACCACGCGCACCCCGGGCGTGTCCAGCGGCACCAGCACCATGGAGTGCCGGCCGTGGCGCGGCGCCAGGGACGATTCGTCCGTCACGCCCATCACCACCGCGAGCCTGCACTGCGGGTGGGCCGCGCCGGTGGTGAACCACTTGCGGCCGTTGATGACGTAGTGGCCGCCCTCGCGCCGGATGGTGGTGGCGATGTTGGTGGCGTCCGCGCTGGCGACGTCCGGCTCGGTCATCGAGAAGCAGGAACGGATGCGGCCGTCCAGCAGCGGCACCAGCCAGCGCTCGCGCTGCGCCGCCGTGGCGAACAGGTGCAGCAACTCCATGTTGCCGGTGTCGGGCGCATTGCAGTTGAAGACCTCGCTGGCCCAGGGCACGCGGCCCATGATCTCGGCCAGCGGCGCGTACGCCAGGTTGGACAGGCGCGTGCCGGGCTCGTCCTCGCGCAGGCCGGGCAGGAACAGGTTCCACAGCCCGGCCGCGCGGGCGCGGGCCTTGAGCGGCTCGATCACCGCGCTGGGGTACTCGCCGCGGTGCACCAGGCGCTCGTAATCGCCCAGGCGCGGCAGCAGTTCGCGCTGCATGAACTGGCGCAGCGTGCGCTGCATCTGCTGCGTGTCTTCGGAAAGCTCGAAATCCATGGCGGCCCCTTGCGGCGGCCAACCCGGCCGCTGCGTGCCAGCATCGCGTCGCGCGGCAGGCAGTGCCTTGACGGGCATCAAGGGCCGGTCGCCGAGGCTGTCGCCCAGGTTACGCGGCGCGGGGGCGTCCGCGGCGCCGCAGGCCGCGGCGGGCGCGGGCCCGCACGCACCCTACTTCACCCGCTGCTTCTCGAGCTTGCGCGCCAGCGTGCGCCTGTGCATGCCCAGGCGCCGCGCGGCCTCCGAGATGTTGAAGCCGGTCTCGGCCAGCACCTGGTGGATGTGTTCCCACTCCAGGGTCTTGATGGAGGTCTGGCGGCCGGTGAGCTCGACGTCGACCACGCCCTCGGCCCGCGCGAAGGCGGCCTCGATGTCGTCGGTGTTGGCCGGCTTGGCCAGGTAGTGGCGCGCCCCCAGCTTCACCGCCTCCACCGCGGTGGCGATGCTGGCGTACCCGGTCAGCACCACCATCACCAGCTCGTCGTCGAGTTCGTGCAGGTACTGCACGCAGGCCAGGCCGGAGCCGCCGCCGGCCAGCTTGAGGTCGATCACGGCGTAGCCCGGGCTCTCGTCGGCCATGAGCGCGCGCACCTCCTCCAGGCTGCTCGCGCGCAGCACGCGGTAGCCGCGCCGCTCGAAGGAGCGCTGCAGCGTGCGCGCGAAGGCCTCGTCGTCCTCGACGATCAGCAGTTCGCGCTGGAGTTCATTCGCTTCCATCGGGATCCGGGCTCAGGGACTGCAGGGGCAGCGTGAGGGTCACCTCCGCGCCGCGTGGGAGATTCTGCGCCGACACCTGTCCCCCCAGCGTGCGCGCGACATTCACGGCCAGGAACAGGCCCAGCCCGCGCCCCGTGCGGCCCTTGCTGGACAGGTAGGGCGTGCCCATGCGCTCCAGCACCTCGGCGGCGAAGCCCGGGCCTTCGTCGCGCACGCGCAGGCACAGCATGCTGCCCTCCAGGGCCACGCGCAGGCTGGGCGTCGCGCCCGGCGCAGCCTCCAGCGCGTTGTCCAGCACGCTGCCCACCATCTGCTTGAGCGCCGTGTCGGAGAGGATGGGCGCGTCCGGGACCTCGCGCCGGTAGTCCAGGGCCGCCGCGCGGCTGCGCCGCCACTCCGCCACCAGGCCGTCCAGGAAGGCATGCAGCGTGGTCGCCTCCAGGGCGTCGGCACGGCTCTCGCCCGCGCTGGTGAGGATGCCGCTGACGATGGTCTTGCAGCGCTCGATCTGGCGCTGCATCTCCTCGATCTCCTCGCGCAGCTCGGGCTCGGCGGCGAAGGGCGCCATGCGCGCCCAGTCGCCCAGGATGACGGACAGCGTGGCCAGCGGCGTCCCCAGCTCGTGCGCTGCGCCGGAGGCCAGCAGGCCCATGCGCACGATGTGCTCTTCCTCGGCGGCGCGCTGGCGCAGGCGGGCGAGGCTGGCATCGCGCTGGCGCAGGTTGGCGCTGATGCGGCCGATGAAGATCACCAGCAGCGCGGCGTCCAGCAGGAAGCACACCAGCAGGCCGCCGGTGTACTGGATGGAAAACGCGGGCCCGTCCATGGTCGGCAGGGCGAGCGGACGGTGCCACTGCGTGAGCGCGAGGAAGCCGAAGCTGGTGGTGGCCACCACCGCCCACACGTAGCGCGGCTTGAGCAGCACCGACGCCACCGCGACCTGCAGCAGGTAGATGAAGATGAAGGGGTTGCGTATGCCGCCGGCGTAATAGAGCTGGCCGGTCAGGGCGGCGACGTCCACCAGCAGTCCCGCGAAGAGCTCCAGTTCCAGCACCGGCAGCGCGAGCCGGCTGCGCAGGATGCCGACGAGGTTGAACAGGGCCAGCACCGCCAGCATGCTGAGCATCTCGGCGAGCGGCAGCTGCACCTGCAGCAGGTACTGCACCACGAGGATGGTGGCGAGCTGGCCGCCCACGGCCAGCCAGCGCAGCTCCACCAGCTGCAGCAGGTTGCGGCGGCCCGCCAGCTGCGCCGGCGCCGCGCCCGCATCGCGGACCAGCCCGGCGTTCGGGAAGGCGGGAAGGGACTCAGTCGACACGTTGCGAGGCTCCGGCGGGCCGGCGCCGGCGCCACCCATCCCAGAGCAGCCAGCCGATCGCGCCGGCCAGGCCCGCGCCCAGCGCGAACCAGGTGAGAGCGTACACGAGGTGGTTGTTGGGGAACTGGATGACGGTGAGGCCGGGCCGGGGCCAGGCGCTGCGGTCCGCCGCGGTGAGCGCCTGCGCGTCCAGGAAGAAGGGCGCGACCGGTCCCTGCAGCCCCTGCGCGGCGGCGATCGCGGCGACGTCGCGCGAATACCAGCGGCCCTGGGCCGGCACGTTGGCCTGCAGGAAGCCGCCGCCGGGCTCGGTGAAGCGCAGCAGGCCGGTCACGGCGGCCTCGGGGGCGCCCTGGGGCACCTGCCCCTTCATCTCGGGCGGCACGAAGCCGCGGTTGACCAGCACCCAGGCGCCCTGCGGCGCCTGCAGGGGCGTCAGCACCCACCAGCCCGCGCCCAGCGCGGTGCTGGCGCGCACCAGCACCTGGTGGCTGAAGTCGTAGCGGCCCTGGACGGCGATGCGGCGGTATTCGTCGGCATCCCGGGTCAGCGCAGGCCAGCGTGCGGTCTCGGGCAGGGGCGCGGGCGCTTCACGCAGGCGGGCGTCCACCCGGGCGATCAGCGCTTCCTTCCACGCCAGGCGGTGGACCTGCCACACCCCCAGGGAGAACAGCCCCGCGCACGCCAGCAGGCCCAGGCCCACCAGCAGCACGCGCAGCGCCATGGAGCGCGAGGAGCCCGAACGGTCGTCGTCCGGCTCCATCGCGCCTCAGGGCATGTTGCGCATGGTCTGCGCGTCGGGCATGGGCATCATGTTGGTGTTCATGTGGTACATGACCCAGATAGAGCCCGAGAGCAGGATCACCACCAGCGCGCCGGTGAACACCAGCGCCAGCAGCGACCAGCCGCCTTCCACCTTCGCGTTCAGGTGCAGGAAGTAGATCATGTGCACCACCATCTGCACGCCCGCGAAGGCGAGGATGACGATGGCGGTGAGGCTGGACGGCAGCACCTTGCCCATCACCAGCCAGAACGGGATCGCCGTCAGGATCACCGAGAGGATGAAGCCGATCGCGTAGCCCTTGACGGTGGCGTGGTAGCCGATGTCGCCATGGCTGTCGTGCGCGTCGTGGTGGCCCGCGCCGTGGCCGCTGTGTTGCTGCGCGCTCACTGGAGCACTCCCATCAGGTAGACGAAGGTGAAGACGCCGATCCAGACCACGTCCAGGAAGTGCCAGAACATGGACAGGCAGACCAGGCGGCGCTTGTTCTCGAAGGTGAGGCCGTGCTTGCCGACCTGCAGCATCAGCGTGACCAGCCAGATGCAGCCGAAGGTGACGTGCAGGCCGTGCGTGCCCACCAGCGTGAAGAAGCTGGAGAGGAAGGCGCTGCGCTGCGGGCCCGCGCCCTCGTGGATCAGGTGCGCGAACTCGTTCAGCTCCAGGCTGAGGAAGCCCAGGCCCAGCAGGCCGGTGATGGCCAGCCAGCCCAGCACCTGGCCCTTGCGGCCGGCCTGCATGCCGATCATGGCGAAGCCGTAGGTGATGGAGGAGAAGAGCAGCAGCGCGGTGTTGGTGGCGACCACCGGCAGCTCGAACAGGTCGGCGCCGGAGGGGCCGGCCGCGTAGCTGCGGCCCAGCACCGCGTAGGTGGCGAAGAGGATGGCGAAGACCAGGCAGTCGCTCATCAGGTAGAGCCAGAACCCGAGCAGGGTGCCCTGCTGCGGATGGTGGTCGCCGTTGTCGTAGAACACCGGCTTGGCGCCGGTGCCCAGGGTGGTGGTGGAGGAACTGCTCATGGTTCTCTTGTGGGCCGTGCGAGGGCGCTTCAGGCGGCCGCCAGGGCGCGGGTGCGCTCGGCTTCGGTGCGCTCGACCACGCGGGCGTCGATGTGGAAGTCGCGGTCGTAGTTGAAGGTGTGGACGATGGCCGCCGCCAGCATGGCGACGAACGCCACGCCCGCCACCAGCCACATGTGCCAGATCAGCGCGAAGCCCCAGAGCGTGGCCAGCATCGCGATGACGAAGCCGGCGCCCGTGTTCCTGGGCATGTGGATCGGCTTGAAGCCGGCCAGCGGACGCTGCGCGCCGTGCTGCTTCATGTCGTGCCAGGCGTCGTTGTCGTGTACCACGGGCGTGAAGGCGAAGTTGTAGTCCGGCGGCGGCGAGGCGGTGGACCACTCCAGGGTGCGACCGCCCCAGGGGTCGCCCGTGACATCGCGCAGTTGCTCGCGGCGCAGGTAGGACACGACCAGCTGGATGATGAAGCAGGCGATGCCCAGGGCGATCAGCACCGCGCCCACGGCGGCGATGATGAACCAGATGCGCAGCGACGGGTCGTCGAAGTGCGAGAGGCGGCGCGTCACGCCCATCAGGCCCAGGACGTACAGCGGGGCGAAGGCGACCCAGAAGCCGACGAACCAGAACCAGAAGGAGGCCTTGCCCCAGAAGGCGTCCAGCTTGTAGCCGAAGGCCTTGGGGAACCAGTAGTTGATGGCCGCGAAGATGCCGAACACCACGCCGCCGATGATCACGTTGTGGAAGTGCGCGATCAGGAACAGGCTGTTGTGCAGCACGAAGTCGGCCGCGGGCACCGCCAGCAGCACGCCGGTCATGCCGCCGATGACGAAGGTGACCATGAAGCCCACGGTCCACAGCATGGGCACCTCGAACTTGATGCGCCCGCGGTACATGGTGAACAGCCAGTTGAAGATCTTCGCCCCGGTCGGGATCGAGATGATCATGGTCGTGATGCCGAAGAACGAGTTCACGCTGGCGCCCGAGCCCATGGTGAAGAAGTGGTGCAGCCACACCAGGTAGGACAGGATGGTGATCACGACCGTCGCGTACACCATGGAGGCGTAGCCGAACAGGCGCTTGCCGCTGAAGGTGGCGACCACCTCGGAGAAGACACCGAACACGGGCAGCACCAGGATGTAGACCTCGGGGTGGCCCCAGATCCAGATCAGGTTCACGTACAGCATGGGGTTGCCGCCCAGGTCGTTCGTGAAGAAGTTGGTGCCGACATAGCGGTCCAGGCTGAGCAGCGCGAGCGTGCCGGCCAGGATGGGGAAGCTCGCCACGATGAGCACGTTGGTGCACAGGGCGGTCCAGGTGAAGATCGGCATCTTCATCATGGTCATGCCGGGCGCGCGCATCTTGATGATGGTGGCGATCAGGTTGATGCCCGAGAGCGTGGTGCCCACCCCCGCGATCTGCAGCGACCAGAGGTAGTAGTCCACCCCCGAGTCCGGGCTCGCGAGGATGCCCGACAGCGGCGGATAGGCCAGCCAGCCGGTGCGGCCGAACTCGCCCACGAACAGCGAGATCATGATCAGCACGGCGCCGCTCACCGTCATCCAGAAGCTGAAGTTGTTCAGGAACGGGAAGGCCACGTCGCGCGCGCCGATCTGCAGCGGCACCACGTAGTTCATGAGGCCCGTCACCAGCGGCATGGCGACGAAGAAGATCATGATGACGCCGTGGACGGTGAAGAGCTGGTCGTAGTGGTGCGGCGGCAGGAAGCCGTGGTTGTCGCCGAAGGACAGCACCTGCTGCATCCGCATCATGAGGGCGTCGGCGAAGCCGCGCATCAGCATGACGATGCCCAGGATCACGTACATGATGCCGATCTTCTTGTGGTCGATGCTGGTGATCCAGTCGCGCCACAGCGTGCCCCAGGCGTTCAGCTTGAACAGCAGGGCCAGCACGGCGGTGCCGCCCAGCGCCACCATGGCGAAGGTGGCCACCAGGATGGGCTCGTGGATGGGAACCGCCTCCCAGCTGAGGCGGCCGAAGATGAGGTGACTCAGGTCCATGTCGGTCTCGGTTCAGGGCCGGGCGCGGCGCACGCGTCCCGGCGGTTGATGTCTCAGCGGGCGGCGGCCACCGGCACGGGGGCACCGGTCGGGTTGTCGGGGGTGCACAGCGCGGCCACCACGGTGCGGCGGCGGTCGGCGGGCAGCTGCGTCAGGCCGGCCACGCCGCCCTTGCCGGCGCCGCCCTCGGCGTCGATGTGCATCATCTGGTTCAGGCACATCTTGCGGCCGTCCACGCAGCGGTTGAGCACCAGGCCGTACAGCTTCTCGTCGACCATGGCGTACCGGCGCACGGGGTCGCTCTCGCTCGGCTGCTCCAGCTTCAGGTAGGCGTCGCGGGTGAGCGCCTGGCCGGACTTGCGGTTGGTCTGCACCCAGGCGTCGAAATCCTGGTCGGACAGGCCATGGAAGCGGAACTTCATGTGCGAGAAGCCGGCCCCGCTGTAGTTGGAGGACATGCCCTCGTAGTCGCCGGGCTTGTTGATCACCGCGTGCAGCTGGGTCTCCATGCCCGGCATGGCGTACACCATGCCGGCCAGCGCCGGCACATAGAAGGCGTTCATCACCGTGGTCGAGGTGATGCGGAACTCGATGGGCCGGTCGACCGGCGCGGCCAGCTCGTTCACCGTCGCGATGCCCTGCTCGGGGTAGATGAAGAGCCACTTCCAGTCCATGGCCACCACGTCCACCACCAGCGGCTGGGTGCCGGGCTCGACCGCGCGCTGGGCGTCGACGCGGTCCAGGGGGCGGTAGGGGTCCAGCTGGTGGGTGCTGATCCAGGTGATGGTGCCCAGCGCGATGATGATCAGGAGCGGCGCGCCCCAGATGATCAGTTCCAGGCGCGTGGAGTGGTCCCAGTCGGGCGCATACTCGGCCTCGGCGGCCCGGCTGCCCTGGCGGTAGCGGAAGGCAAAATAGATCGTCAGGAAGATCACCGGCACGATGATCAGCAGCATCAGCAGCGTGGACTGCACGATGAGGTGGGCCTGCTGCACGGCGACGTCGCCGTGCGGTTTCATCACGACGGCCTCACAACCGGCCAGCAGGGCTGCGGCGGGGGCCGCCAGGGCGGACCGCAGGAGGCGGGGGGAAACAAAAGAAAACATCGAGGGGACCCAAATGCGCGGGAAAACGCCGATTGCGGTTTGAGCGCCAATGTATCCTGATTGATGCAGATCAACGATTGGACATTTTGTCCCAGGTCCCCCGCGGGCCCAAGAACTCTCGCTGTAATTGCCGTAACCCGATGACCCCCGCCGCCTCCCTGAATCCCTCCGGCCGCCTGGCCGGCACCCACGGCTCCAACGCCGCCAACTCCGCCGACGAAGCCCGGCTGGCCCCGGGCGACATCGCCGTCGGCGTCATCATCGGCCGGGCCTCGGAATATTTCGACTTCTTCGTCTACGGCATTGCCTCGGTCCTGGTGTTCCCCACCGTGTTCTTCCCGACCGAGACCCGGCTGGTGGGCACCCTGTACGCCTTCGCGATCTTCGCCCTGGCCTTCGTGGTGCGCCCCCTGGGCACGCTGCTGGGCATGAGCGTGCAGCGCCATTTCGGCCGCAGCGTGAAGCTGACGGCCGCGCTGTTCCTGCTGGGCATCTCCACCGTCTCCATCGCGGTGCTGCCCTCGTTCGGCACCGCCGGGGCCCTGGCGGTGTGGCTGCTGATCGCGGCGCGGGTCGGCCAGGGGCTGGCCACCGGCGCCTCCTGGGACGGCCTGCCCTCGCTGCTGGCCTTGAACGCGCCCCCGCAGCGCCGCGGCTGGTACGCCATGCTGGGCCAGCTGGGCGCGCCGCTGGGCTTCCTGGTGGCCTGCGGCGTGTTCTCGTACCTGTGGTCCAGCCTGTCCACGCCCGACTTCCACGAGTGGGGCTGGCGCTACCCCTTCTTCGCCGCCTTCGCGATCAACGTGGTGGCGCTGTTCGCCCGCCTGCGCCTGGTCGTCACGCACGAGTACGAGCGCGAGCTCGAGGCGGCCGAACTCGAACCCTGCAGCGTGCGCGAGCTGGCCTCCCAGCAGGGCGGCAACGTGCTGATCGGCGCCTTCGCCTCCCTGGCCTCCTACGCCCTGTTCCACCTGGTGACGGTGTTCCCGCTGTCCTGGGTGATGCTCTACTCGCAGCAGGACGTGCTCCAGTTCCTGAGCACCGAGCTGGCGGGCGCCGTGCTGGCCGGCATGGCCATGCCGGTCTCCGGCTGGCTCGCCGACCGCGTGGGGCGCCGCACCACGCTGGGCGCGCTGGCGGTGGCGATCGGCGCCTTCAGCCTGGCGACCCCCTGGCTGCTGGGCGGCGACGACATCGGGCAGGACCTGTTCATCCTGCTCGGCTTCGTGCTCCTGGGCCTGTCCTACGGCCAGTCCGCCGGCGCGGTCACCGCCAATTTCCAGCCGCGCTTCCGCTACACCGGCGCGGCGCTCACCGCCGACCTGGGCTGGCTGATCGGCGCGGCCTTCGCGCCGCTGGTGGCGCTGGCGCTGTCGGCGCGCTTCGGCCTGGGGGCAGTCAGCCTGTACCTGCTCTCGGGGGCGGTCTGCACGCTGGTGGCCCTGCGCACCAACCGGGCCATCTCGCAACGCGACTGAACGCCTCAGGCGCCACACGGACGGGCCCGCCACGCGCGGGCCTTTTCATTGGCGCGGCGCGTGCGGATCCGGCGGCGACAATAGCGGCCCATGCCCGAGTTCACCGCCCTGCTGCCCACCCTGCTGCCCTTCCTGGCCTGCGTGGTGGCGGCGACAGTGGTGCAGAACCTGACAGGCTTCGCGCTGGGGCTGGTGCTGCTGGGGCTGGTGGAACTGCTGCACCTGGTGCCCATCGCGGAGGCGGCCAACGCGTCCATGGCGCTGAGCCTGGTGAACGCGATCGCCTTCTTCCGCGCCGAACGCAGCCGCCCGCCCTGGCGCATGATGCGCCCCGCCCTCCTGGCCAGCCTGCCGGGCGTGGTGCTGGGCGTCGCCTTGCTGGCCTGGCTGAGCCTGAACGCCACCCTGTGGCTGCGCCTGCTGCTGGGCCTCGCCGTGCTGGGCAGCGCCGTGGTGCTGGGGCGCCAGGGCCAGGCCCGCGCACAGCCGTCCGCGCCCCCGGCCTTCGCGGTCGCGGGCTTCCTGGCCGGGCTGCTGGGCGGCCTGTTCTCCACCTCGGGCCCGCCCATCGTCTTCCACCTGTACCGCCAGCCCTTCGACGCCGCGACCATCCGCCGGGCGCTGGTGCTGGTGTTCTCGGTCAACGCGCTCACGCGCATGGTGCTGGTCACGGCCAGCGGCCACCTGTCGACCCGCTCCATCGTGCTGGGCGCGGTCGCCGTCCCGGTGGTGATGGTGGTGACGCACCTGTGCGTGCGCTACCCGATCCCGGTGCGCGGGCGCACGCTCAACCTGCTGGCGGCCGGGCTGCTGGCGATCACGGGCAGCACGCTGACCCTGTCCGCCGCGCGCCTGCTCGCGGCGGCCCCGGCCGCCGTGCCCTGAGGCCCGGCCGGCGGCCCGAGCCTCAGGCGGCGTGGCCGAGCGCGAGCAGCGCGCGCAGCTGGTCGTAGAAGCGCTGCGCCACCGGCGTCAGGCGCCGGCCCTGCAGGCTCAGCAGGCCGATCTGGCGTTGCAGGGCCAGGCCGGCCAGCGGCACCGTCTTGAGCACCGGGTGACGCGGGGCGAGCGCGCTGGCCGGCACGATGGCCAGGCCCAGCCCGGCCTCCACCAGGGCCAGCAGTGTGAGGATGTGGTTGGCCTCCAGCCAGGGCAGGGGCCGCGCGCCGCCGCCCGCGAGCTGCTCGTCCACCAGCACCCGGTTGCGGCTGGCGTGCGAGACCGAGACCAGCGGCTCGTCCTGCAGGTCGGCCAGCCGCAGGCCGCGCCGGCGCGCCAGCGGGTGGTCGCGCCGCATCGCCACCCGGTAGGGGTCGGCCCAGAGCGGCTCGAAGCGCAGGCCCGATTCCAGCGCACCGGCGAAGCCCAGGCCGAAATCGGCCTCGCCGCTCATCACGGCCTGGGCCACCTCGTTCATGCCTTCGTCGATGAGCCGCACCCGCACCGCGGGCATGGCCTCGCGGAACTGGGCGATGGCGCGCGGCAGCAGGGTGACCGCGGCCGTGGGCAGGCAGGCCACGGTGACGCGGCCGGCATGGCGGGCGGAGGCCTCGTGGATGCCCAGCACGGCGGCCTCCAGGTCGTCGAGCGCCGCCCGGGCGCGCTCCAGGAAGGCCTGGCCGACCCGCGAGAGCCGCACCTCGCGCGTGCTGCGCTGGAAGAGGCGCGCGCCCAGCAGCTCCTCCAGCCGCTCGATGCGGCGGCTGAGCGCCGGGGCCGAGAGGTGGATCTGCCGCGCGGCCGCCCGGAAGCTGCCGCAGTCGGCCACGGCGACGAAGGCCTGCAGCTGCTGCAGGTCGAAATTGATGCGTGCCACGCAATGATTGTCGCAAACATTGCGCTTGCCACACGAAACCCGCGGGCGCAGCATCCCGGCCGGGACCGCGCTGTGGCCGGTCCAAACGCCCAAACCGGAGACCGACCATGAAGATGCCCCCTGTCCCGTCCGCCCTCGCGACCGCCCTGCTGGGCGCCGCCCTCGCCCTGGGCGCCGCCGCGGCGCAGGCCGAACCCCTGCACGTCGTGAGCTCGGGCGGCCTGGGCGCGGCGACCGACCGCCTGGCGGCCGAGTTCGCGCAGCGCAGCGGGCAGGAAGTGGACACCGCCCGCGGCCCGTCCATGGGTGGCACGCACAACGCGATCCCGCAGCGCCTGGCCCGCCACGAGCCCGTGGACGTGGTGCTGGGCGTGAGCGAGGCGCTGGATGCGCTCATGGCCCAGGGCCTGCTCGCAGCCGGCAGCAAGGTCGAACTGGCCGACTCCACCATCGCCTGCGCGGTCCGCCACGGCGCGCCCCACCCCGACATGGGCAGCGTGGACGGCGTGCGCAACGCGCTGCTGGCGGCGCACTCGGTCGCTTGGTCGGACAGCGCGAGCGGCCGCTACATCGACCGGGAAATGATCCCCCGCCTGGGCATCGTGCAGCAGATGCAGGGCAAGGGCCGCGCGATCCCGGCGGTGCCGGTGGGCGAGGTGGTGGCACGCGGCGAGGCCGAGTTCGGCTGCCAGCAGCGCAGCGAGCTGCTGCCCATCGCCGGCATCGACATCGTGGGCGACCTGCCGGCGCCCTTGCAGCGGGTCACCGCGTTCTCGGTGGCCATCGTGGCCGGCAGCGCCCGGGAGGCCCAGGCCCGGGCGTTCATCGAATTCCTGCGCACGCCGCACGCGGCCGAGGTCATCCGCGCCACCGGCCTGGAACCGCGGGCCGGCCGATGATCGACGTCCTGGTCATCGGCGGCGGCAACGCGGCGCTGTGCGCGGCGCTGATGGCGCGCGAAGCCGGCGCCAGCGTGATGCTGCTCGAATCGGCGCCGCGCGAATGGCGCGGCGGCAACTCCATGCACGTGCGCAACCTGCGCTGCATGCACGACGCGCCGCAGGACGTGCTGGTGGACGCCTACCCCGAGGAGGAGTTCTGGCAGGACCTGCTGAAGGTCACCGGCGGCCAGACCGACGAGGCGCTGGCGCGGCTGGTGATCCGCCATTCCGCCGGCTGCCGCGACTGGATGCGCAGGCACGGCGTGCGCTTCCAGCCCTCGCTCGCGGGCACGCTGCACCTGTCGCGCACCAACGCCTTCTTCATGGGCGGCGGCAAGGCCCTGGTGAACGCCTACTACCGCAGCGCCGAGGCCCTGGGCGTGCAGGTGCGCTACCGCAGCCCGGTCGCATCGCTGGAACTGGACGGCCCGCGCTTCCGCGCCGCGGTGCTGGAGAGCGGCGAGCGCATCCAGGCCCGCAGCTGCGTGCTGGCCTGCGGTGGCTTCGAATCCAACCGCGAGTGGCTGCGCGAGGCCTGGGGCCGCAACGAGCGCGGCGAGTGGCCGGCCGACAACTTCCTGATCCGCGGCACGCGCTTCAACCAGGGCACGCTGCTGCGCTTCATGCAGGGCGCAGGCGCCGACATCATCGGCGACCCCTCGCAATCCCACTGCGTGGCGATCGACGCCCGCGCGCCGCTCTACGACGGCGGCATCGTGACCCGGGTCGACTGCGTCTCGCTGGGCGTGGTGCTCAACCGCGAGGGCCAGCGCTTCTACGACGAGGGCGAGGACTTCTGGCCCAAGCGCTACGCGATCTGGGGCCGCCTGGTCGCGCAGCAGCCCGGCCAGGTGGGCTTCTGCATCATCGACAGCAAGGCCGTGGGCCGCTTCATGCCGCCGGTGTTCCCGGGCGTGAAGACCGACAGCCTGGACGCGCTGGCCCGCGCGCTGGGCCTGCCCGAGGCCGCCGTGCTGCGCACGATGGCGGACTACAACGCCGCCTGCCGCGGCACCGACTTCGACCACACCGTCCTCGACGGCTGCCACACCGAGGGCCTGGCGCCGGCCAAGTCGCACTGGGCCCGCACCATCGACAAGCCGCCTTTCTACGGCTACGCGCTGCGGCCCGGCGTGACCTTCACCTACCTGGGCCTGAAGACCGACGCCAGCGCCGCCGTGCACTTTGGCGGCCAGCCCAGCGACAACCTGTTCGCCGCCGGCGAGATCATGGCCGGCAACGTGCTGGGCAAGGGCTACACCGCCGGGGTGGGCATGAGCATAGGCACGGCCTTCGGCCGCATCGCCGGCGCGCGCGCCGCCGGGGCCGCACTCGGAAAGACCACGCATGCAGACCTTGCTTGAACTGGCGCGCGACGCCAGCGCACTCGCCGCGGGCGAACCCACCGCCCTGCCCGCCGCCCTGGCCCGGGGCGACGCGGCCACGCCCGAGGCCGAGGCCGCGCGGCAGATGCAGATCTGCAACGCGTGCCGGTACTGCGAGGGCTTCTGCGCGGTCTTCCCGGCCATGACGCGCCGGCTCGAGTTCCCGGCCGCCGACATCCACTACCTGGCCAACCTGTGCCACAACTGCGGCGCCTGCCTGCATGCCTGCCAGTACGCGCCGCCGCACGAGTTCGCGGTGGCGATTCCGCAGGCGCTGGCGCGGGTGCGGGCCCGCACCTACCAGGCCCATGCCTGGCCGGCGCCGCTGGGGGCGCTCTACCAGCGCGCCGGCCTCACGGTGGCCCTGGCGCTGGCCGGCGGCCTGGGCCTGTTCCTGGCGCTGGCGCTCGCCCTGCGCGGCAGCCTGTGGCATGCGCCGCTGGCCGGCAACTTCTACGCCGTGTTCCCGCACGACCTGCTGGCAGCGATGTTCGGCGCCGTGTTCCTGTTCGCGGCCCTCGCGCTGGGCATGGGCGCGCGCCGCTTCTGGCGCGGCGTGGCGCCGCAGGAGGCCGTGCCCGGCGCGCTCGCCCGTGCCGCGCACGACGCGCTCACGCTGCGCTACCTGGACGGCGGCCACGGCGACGGCTGCAACAACGAGGACGACCGCTTCTCCCCGTGGCGCCGGCGCTTTCACCACGCGACCTTCTACGGCTTCCTGCTGTGCTTCGCCGCCACCTCGGTGGCCACGCTCTACCACTACGCCCTGGGCTGGGAGGCGCCGTACGCCTGGACCAGCCTGCCGGTGCTGCTGGGCACGGCGGGCGGGCTGGGGCTGCTCGCCGGGCCGGCCGGCCTGCTGTGGCTGAACCTGCGCCGCCACCCGCTGCAGGGCGACGTGGCGCAGCGCCCCATGGACCGCGGCTTCATCGCCCTGCTGGGGCTGGCCAGCGCCACCGGGCTGGCCCTTCTGGCGGGCCGCGACGGCGCGGCGATGGGCCTGCTGCTCGCGCTGCACCTGGGCGTGGTGATGGCGCTGTTCCTCACCCTGCCCTATGGCAAGTTCGCGCATGCGGTGTACCGCGTCGCCGCACTGCTGAAGTTCAACATCGAAAAGCGCCTGCCGAACCGACTCGCGCTCGGTTCCGACTGAGCCCCCCACCCACCCC
>NZ_JADDOJ010000003.1 GCF_015159745.1 Ramlibacter aquaticus
CCACCCTCCCCTTGCGGGCCGTCCCCCTGCTGGCCTGCGCGGCGCTGCTGGCGGCCGGGCCCGCGCGGGCCCAGGCCGTGGGTGGCGACGACGAATCGCTGCGCGGCTTCGTGGCCCGCCAGGTGGCCGCCCTGCATCCCGAGGCCACCCGCTTCGACGTGCAGCTGGGCACCGTGGAGCGCGCCGCGCTCGCGCCCTGCCGCCGCGCCGAGCCCTTCCTGCCCGCCAGCGCCCGCCTGTGGGGCCGCTCCTCGCTGGGCCTGCGCTGCACCGACGGCGCGACCTGGAGCGTGCTGGTGCCGGTGACCGTGCGCCTGTGGGGCCCGGCCCTGGTGGCCGCGGCGCCCCTGGCCGCCGGCAGCCTGCCCCAGGCGCAGGACGTGCAGGAGCAGGAGATCGAACTCACGCGCGAGGGCTCCGGCGTGCTGCACGACGCGTCCCAGGTGGCCGGCCGCCAGCTGGTGCGCCCGGTCGCCCCCGGCCAGGCGCTGCACGCCGAGATGTTCCGCCTGCCCCAGGTGGTGCAGGCGGGCGACCCGGTGCGCCTTCGCATCCAGGGCCAGGGCTTCGTGCTGACGGCCAGCGGCCAGGCGCTGGGCAGCGCGGCCGAGGGCCAGCCGGTGCGCGTGCGCAGCGAGCTGGGCCGGGTGCTCAGCGGTACCGCGCACGAGGGCCGCACGGTGGACGTGGCGCTCTAGGCCGGCCGGGAAAGCCTGAAATGGCCCGTTTTTTTCCGCTTTACCACCCTACAGTTCCCGCCCGGGCTGCCGAATAATGTGCTGCAGGCCTGTCCCCAGGCCCCGGAGAACCCCATGAAGATCGGATCATCCATCGACCTTTCGCCGGCAGCGGACACCCAGCTGCGGGCCGGCAGGTCCGCCCCGTCCACGGCCGCCGCCGCCCCGGTGGCGGGCGCCAGCGACCAGGTCAGCGTGTCGGCCGCGGGCGCCCAGCTGGGCGGCCTGGGCAGCAGCGACTTCGACCACGCCAAGGTGGAGCAGATCCGCCAGGCCATGCGCGAGGGCCGCTTCCACGTGAACGCCGGCGCCATCGCCGACCGCCTCATCGCCGACGCCACCGCCCTGCTCGGGCCGCGGGCCTGAACGCCATGACGCTGGACTGGCGCGTGGCCGTGGCGGCGGTGGACGCCGCCCTGGACCGCCAGGAGGCGGCCTTGCTGAACGGCCTTGCCGACGACCTGCCGCGCCTGTCGCGCGAGCTGCAGGCCGCCGTTGGCGCCCTGGCCCGCAGTGGCCGGCCCGGCGCCGAGGCGCGCCCGGCCCTGGAACAGCTGGCCCAGCGCGCCCAGGCGCAGCAGGGCATCGTGGCGCGCCGCGGCGCGCAGGTGGAGCAGGCGCTGGCCGCCATCGGCCAGGCCCTTCCCGCCCTCGCGACCCGGCACGCCCAGCGCACCTACGGCGCCAGCGCCTTCGCCGGCGCCTGAGCGCCCGGCCCGGCGCGGGCTTGTGGCAAGCTCGCGCTCTCCCATGAATTCCTCCCCTCCCGCCCCGCAGGGCGGCGCGAACGCACCCGCGGGTGCCATCCACCGCACCATCGCCCTGCTTTCGGCCGCCGCCTTCCTCAGCGGCGTGGCGCTGCGCATTTGCGACGGCCTGCTGCCCCGGCTGGCCGCCGACTTCCAGCTGAGCGCCGGCAGCGCGGGCCGGGTGGTGATCATGTTCTCCATCGCCTACAGCCTGATGCAGCTGCTCTTCGGCCCGCTGGGCGACCGCCTGGGCAAGGCGCGCATGGTGAGCTTCGCCGTGACCGGCTGCGCCGTGCTCGCGGCCTGCGCCGGGCTGGCGCCGGGCTTCGATGCGCTGCTGGCGGCGCGCGTGGGCTGGGGCATGGCCGCCGCCGGCGTCATCCCCCTGGCCATGGCCTGGATCGGCGACGCCGTGCCCTTCGAGGAGCGCCAGCCCACGCTGGCCCGCCTGCTGCTGGGCACGCTCTCGGGGATGATGGCCGGCCAGCTGGCGGGCGGGCTCTTCGGCGACAGCGCGCTGGGCTGGCGGGGTGCCTTCCTGAGCCTCGCGGCCTGCTACGCCGTGGTGGGCGCGCTGCTGCTGTCGCAGCGCCGGGCCATGGCCGCGGCCTCGCCGCCGCCCGGGGCCGGCCACGTGCCCATCCAGCGCCAGTGGCGCGCGGTGCTGGCCTCGGCCTGGAGCCGCACCGTGCTGCTGGCCGTGCTGGCCGAGGGCGTGTTCCTGCTGGGCGCGATGCCCTACCTGCCCACCTTCCTGCACCAGCGCTTCGGGCTCAGCCTCTCGGCCGCGTCCGGCATGGTCGCGCTCTATGCCCTGGGCGGGCTGGTGTACGCGCTCTCCGCTCGGCGCCTGGTCGCCGCGCTGGGGCAGCGGCGCATGGTGGCCATCGGCGGCTGCGTGATGGGCCTGGGCTTCCTGGCGTGGTGGCTCTCACCCTGGGCCTGGGCGGCGGCGCCGGTGGCGCTGGCCGTGGGCTTCGGCACCTACCTGTACCACAACACCCTGCAGACCCTGGCCACGCAGATGACGCCCGAGGCGCGCGGCACGGCGGTCGCGCTGTTCGCCTTCGCATTCTTCTTCGGCCAGGCGCTGGGCAGCTCGGCCTTCGGATGGGCCTTCGACCACTTCGCCGCGGCGGGGCTGCTGCTGCCGCCCGCGCTGGGCCTGCCGCTGGCGGGCTGGGCCTTCGCCGGGGCGCTGGCGCGCCGCGAACGGGCCTGAGAGGGCGCGCGGCCGCCGCCTCAGTCCAGGCTGGCCGAGAACGGCGACTGCCACACATCGAAGGCCGACTGCAGCGGATTCACCGCGCGGGTGCCCAGCATGCGCATGGCGCACTGGCCCAGCTTGACCTGCGACTGCAGCGCGATGGAACTCATTTCCATCCAGTAGCGCGCGCCCTGCTCCAGGTCGAACTTGCCGACCTCGGCCTCCAGCGAGATCGCGTCGGCCGGGGCGGCCTGCGCCAGCCGACGCGAGGCCGACTGGTGGAAGGCGGCGGCCTCGCGGGCGGTGCGGGCCTGCATCTCGCGCAGGGCCTCGAAGCTCTCGAAGAGCGCGGACATCATGTCGGTCGCGACGACCAGTTCCTGGCGCCACAGGTCGCCGGTGGCGCCGGCCGCCGCGCTGGCCATCGCGCCATTGCCCCGGGCCGGCCGTGCCGGCGCCTTGCTTGCAGTGCTCATGCTGTATCCCTTCTGGCTGGACGGACGAGGTGCCGCCGGTGGGCGCGTGGCCGCCCGGCGGATGTCGCTTCCAGTGTGGGTGGGCCGCCGGCCGCCCGCCATGACCTGGCGCAAGGAATGCGGCAGGGCCGGCCCCTCCGGGCCCGTGCAGCTCAGCGGAAGCCTTCGCCGAAGAAGTCGGACTCGTAGGGCCGCGACACGGGCAGGCTCTCGGCGCGCCCGCGCAGCCGCAGCACCAGGCGGCCGCCCGGGTCGCGCCGGGCCAGTTCGATGCGCTTGAGGTTGACGATGCAGCCGCGGTGGATGCGCAGGAAGCTGGCCTTGTCCAGGGCTTCCTCGACGCTGCCGATGCCCATGCGCAGCAGGCCCTCCCAGCCCTCGCGCACCATCACACGGGTGTACTTGCGGTCGGCCAGGAAGTAGTCGACCTCGGCCAGCGGCGACCACACCAGCGCGGTGCCGCGGAACATGCACAGGGCCGAGCGTTCCTGCGCGCGCACCACGGGCGCGGGCTCGGCGAGCAGCGCCTCGGCCTTGGCCAGCGCCTGCGCCAGGCGCTGCGCGCGCAGGGGCTTGAGCACGAAGTCGACCGCGTCGCAGTCGAAGGCGCGCACCGCGAAGATGGGGTCACCCGTCACGAAGATGCAGGGCACGCGGCGTGGCTGGGCCTGCACGATGTCCAGCGAGGTCGCGTTGCCCATGCGCACGTCCAGAATGGCGAGGTCGGGCGGATCGCCGGCCAGCGCCTCGCGCACCTGGGCCGCATCGCTGGCCCGCACGAGCTGCCAGTGCGGCCTCAGCCGCGCCACCGCGTCGGCCATCGCAGCGAGTTGCTGGCGGTCGTCCTCGCCCAGCAGGACCCGCAGCGGACCCTCGGCAGTGTCTTCGCGCATCCCTGGGGTAGCGGCCATGTTCAAGGCATTACAGCACATGCGGATGAGCTGGTGAGTGGTGTCCTACCCGGGCTGCGCACGGCGGACGACAGGCGGCCCCCGGGGGCCGCCGCAGACTTCGCGCTGAAAGGGGGGCGATCACTATGCATCCGTGGCGCTTGGGGTTCGGCAGCGTGGTGATGGCGGTGTCGGCTGTGACGTGGATCACACGCGTGCCCGCTTCCGTGCAGCCCGGCGCGCGCGGCTTCGTGCTGGCCTCGGCCGGGCGCACCGCGCCGGCCGCGGTGGGCAACGCGCGCTGCAGCGTGCCCGCCCGGGACGGCGGCGCCGCGCCGCTGCTGACGCCGCTGGAGCCGCAGGTGCTGCCCTCGCGAACCGTGGTGCTGGTGGACAGCCCGGTCGCGCTGGCCAGCAACGCCACCCCCCACGCGCACTGAGCGCGTCTAGCCCCGCACCGCCAGCAGCACCGCCGAGGCCGGGAACACCGCCACCGCGGGCGCAGCGACGCGCAGGCCCAGCGCCTGCACGCCCTCGTGCGTGACGCTGGCACTGATGACGTCGCCGCCCGGCAGCGTGAGCACCACCAGGCAGGACACCGCGCCCTTCTCGATGCGGGCCACGGTGCCGGCGAGCTGGTTGCGCGCCGACAGCTTCCAGCCGCCGAGCTCGCCGAACAGCACCACCGAGGAGGCTTTGACCAGCGCCAGCGCCTCCTGGCCGCTGGCCAGGCCCAGGGTGCGCGCGGCCTCGGCCGTGAGCGTGGCGGCCAGGGTCGCGCCGGATTTCAGCGCGATGGACACCTCGGCCGACACCGGGCCGGTGACGACCGCGGTCAGGGTGCCCGCGAACTGGTTGCGTGCGCTGGTCTTCATGGTCATCCTCCTCAACAGGCCGGCGAGCGCCGGCGATTCATCCAGGGCCTCTTCCTCGCGGCGCAGGAAACGCTCCATGCGCTGCTCGAGCCGCCGCCAGGCGGCCAGCAGTTCCAGGCCGGCCGGGGTCAGGCGCGTGCCGCCCCCGCCGGCGCCGCCGGTGGCCGCCGCGTAGAGCGGCTCACTCGCCAGGTTGGAGGCGGTCTCCAGCACCAGGCGCGCGCCCTTGTGGCTGAGGCCGGCGACACCGGCCGCGCGGTGCACCGAGCCCGAGTCGTGGATGGCCTGCAGCAGCACGAAGAAGCGCGCGTCCAGCCGCCCCGCCAGCCGCAGCTGGGCCGAGAGCAGGCCGCCGCTCTGCGCGGGCTGGCTCATTCCAGCAGCGCCACGCTCTTGACCAGCGCCCAGACCGGCTGGCCCGGGGCCAGCGCGAGCGCGGCGACCGAGCGCCGCGTGAGTTGCGCCAGCAGCTGCACGCCGCCAGCGCGCACGCGCACCAGCGCCAGGGCCGGGTGCGCGTCGTCGGCGATCGCATCCACCACGCCCGCGAGCTGGTTGCCGATGCTGCTGCGCTCGGGCGGCGTGAGCGCCAGGCTCACGTCGCGCGCCAGCACGCGCACGCGCACCGGCGCGCCCACCGGCTGGCCCGGGTCGCGGGCCCAGAAGTCGCACGGGCCCTGCGGCACGTGCAGCCGCGCGAGCTGCCACTGCGCGTCGCGCGCCGCCACCTCGCCCTGCAGCACCACGCCGGCCTCGTCGCCCAGCGCCAGCGGCGGGTCCAGCCGGGCCAGCACCTGCGAGAGCGGCCCGCTGGCCTGCACGCGGCCGGCCTCCATCAGCACCAGGTGGTCGGCCAGGCGCGCCACCTCGTCCATGGCGTGGCTCACGTAGACCACGGGCAGCGCCAGGTGCCGCTGCAGCCGCTCCAGCCAGGGCAGCACCTCGGCCTTGCGGCGCGGGTCCAACGCGGCCAGCGGCTCGTCCATCAGCAGCAGGCGCGGGCTGCCCGCCAGCGCCCGCGCGATCGCGACCCGCTGGCGCTCGCCGCCCGAGAGCGTGGCGGGCGCGCGCTGCATCAGCGGCGTGATCCCCAGCAGCTCCACTGCCTGCGCCAGCGCCATGCGCCGCTCGGCCGGCGGCGTGCGGGCCAGCCCGTACTGCAGGTTGGCCTGCACGCTGAGGTGCGGGAACAGCGCGGCCTCCTGGATCACGTAGCCCAGGCCGCGGCGGTGCGTGGGCACGAAGCAGCCGGTGGCATCGTCCTGCCAGGGCACGCCGTCGACGACGACGCGCCCCTGGGCCCGCTCCAGCCCCGCCAGCGCCCGCAGCAGGGTGGTCTTGCCGCAGCCCGAGGGGCCGGCCACCGCGCTCACGCCGCGCGAGGGCAGCTGCAGCGCGGCCTCCAGGCCGAAGCCGGGGCGCGCCAGGCGCAGCGCGAGCTCGATCATGCGGCGCGCCCGTGGCGGCGGCCGTCGCGCCGGTACAGCGCCAGCAGCACCGCGAGCGAGAAGGCGAACAGCACCGCCGCCAGGCCGTGCGCCTGCGCCAGCTCGCCCGCCTCCACGTGGTCGTACAGCAGCACCGACAGCGTGCGGGTGCGGCCCTCGATGTTGCCGCCCACCATGAGCACGATGCCGAACTCGCCCACCGTGTGGGCGAAGCCGAGCACCGTGGCCGTGAGCAGGCCGGGCCGCGCCAGGGGCAGCGCGACGCTGAAGAAGCGGTCCGCCGCGCCGGCGCGCAGCGTGGCCGCGGCTTCCAGCACGCGCTCGTCGATGGCCTCGAAGGCCTGCTGCAGCGGCTGCACCACGAAGGGCAGCGAGCACAGCACCGAGGCCACCACCAGGCCACCGAAGCTGAAGGGCAACAGGCCCAGGCCCAGCGCCTGCGTGGCCCGCCCGGCCAGGCCCTGCGGGCCCATCAGCACCAGCAGGTAGAAGCCCAGCACGGTGGGCGGCAGCACCAGCGGCGTGGCCACCAGCGCGGCGGCCAGCGCCCGCAGGCGCGAACGCGTGCGCGCCAGCCACCAGGCCAGCGGCGTGCCCAGCAGCAGCAAGAGCAGCGTGGCCACGCCCGCCAGCGCGGCGGTGAGCCGCGCGGCCTGCCATTCGGCGGCGCCGAAGCTCATGGCAGACCGTAGCCCCAGGCCTGGATCTCGGCCCGCGCGGACGGGCCGCGCAGCCAGTCCAGCAGGGCGCGCGCGGCCGGGTTGGCGGCGCCGGGCTGCAGCAGCACCGCGTCCTGGCGGATGGGCGCATGCAGGTCGGCCGGCACCGGCCACAGCGAGCCGCCCGCGGGCTTGCCGGGCACGCTCACCTGCGACAGGGCCACGAAGCCCAGCTCGGCATTGCCGCTGGCGACGAACTGGAAGGCCTGGGCGATCGATTCCCCCACCACCAGCCGGTCGGCCAGCGCCGCCTCCAGGCCGCGCGCGTGCAGCACCTGCATCGCCGCCTCGCCGTAGGGTGCGAGCCTGGGGTTGGCGATCGCCAGGTGGCGAAAGCGCCCCGTGGCCAGCACCGCGCCCTGGGCGTCGACCAGGCCGGGCGTGGCGCTCCACAGGGCCAGCCGCCCCAGCGCGTAGGTGAAGCGGGTGCCGGGCACCGCCAGCCCCTGCGCTTCCAGAAAGCGCGGCGTCTGCTCGTCGGCCGCCAGCAGCACGTCGAAGGGGGCGCCGGCCTGCACCTGCGCCCGGAACTTGCCGGTGGCGCCCGGCGTGATGCGCACCGCGTGCCCGGTCGCGGCCGTGAAGGCCTGGGCGATGCGGGCCATGGGGGCGGCGAAGTTGGCGGCCACTGCGAGCTGCACCTCGCCGGCGCGGGCCAGGCCGAGACGCCTGCCGCGCTGGCGGCCGCCTACGCCCGGGAGGCTGGCGCACCGCCCTCGGCCGAGCGCGGCCAGCAGTTCTTCACCACCCGCCATGGCGCCGAATGGGCCTGTGCCAGCTGCCATGGCGCGGTGCCCGTGCAGGCCGGCCGCCATGCCGCGACCGGCCGCACCATCGCCGCGCTGGCGCCCGCCGCCAACCCGGCCCGGCTGACCGATCCCGCCAAGGTCGAGAAATGGCTGGGCCGCAACTGCAAGGACGTGGCCGGCCGGGCCTGCAGCGCGCAGGAGAAGGCCGACGTGTTGACATGGCTCAACACGCTGCAGCCCTGAGGCGATGACCATGAAATCCCGCAACCACCCCGTGACCCGCCGGTTCGCCGGGCTCGCCGTCTGGGCGCTGTGCGGCGCGGCGCTGGCCGAAGGCGGCCGGCCCGCGGTGCCCCTGCTGCCCAGGTACGTGCAGGAGTGCGCCGCCTGCCACGTCGCCTACCCGCCCGGCATGCTGCCCGCAGCGTCCTGGGAGCGCCTGATGAAGACCCTGCCGCAGCACTTCGGCAACGACGCCTCGCTGGACGCCGCGACCCAGCGCGATCTCTCGCGCTGGCTGCAGGCCAACGCCGGCGGTGGCGCACCGCCGCCGCAGGACCGCATCACCCGCAGTGCGTGGTTCGTGCGCGAGCACAACGAGATCCCGGCCGCCGTGTGGCAGCGGCCCGCCATCCGGCAAGCATCCAACTGCGCGGCCTGCCACACCCGCGCCGACCAGGGAGATTTCAATGAACACACCGTCCGCATCCCCCGCTGACGGCCGCGTCCTCGTCTGGGACGCCCCCGTGCGCGTCTTCCACTGGCTGCTCGCGGCCAGCTTCGCCGGCGCCTGGCTCACGGCCGAATCCGAAACCTGGCGCCTCGTGCACGTGACGCTGGGCTACACCCTGGCCGGCCTGGTGGCCTTCCGCGTCGTCTGGGGTCTGGTTGGCACGCGGCACGCCCGCTTCAGCGATTTCGTGCGCGGCCCGGCCGACATCTGGCGCTACCTGCGCTCGCTGGCCACGGGGCACCCGGAACCCCATGCCGGACACAACCCGGCCGGCGCCCTGGCCATCGTGGGCCTGCTGGTCCTGGCGGCGGCCACGGCGGCTACCGGCTGGGCCAACGATGTCGACCTGGGCGGCGAGTGGGTGGAGGAGCTGCATGAAGGCCTGGCCACTGCCATGCTGGTGCTGGTCGTCGTGCACGTGGCCGGCGTGCTCATCGGTAGCTTCGCCCACCGCGAGAACCTGGTGCGCGCCATGGTCACCGGCCGCCGCGCCGCGCCGCCGGCCGAAGCCATACGCTCCGCGCGCCGCTGGGTGGCGGTGCTGCTGGTCGCCGCCGTGGCGGGCTTCTGGGCCTTCCAGTGGCAGTCCGCCGGCTCGATCACCGGGGCGACGGGCCAGGCCGGCGTCGCCCGCGACGCCGACGACTGAGAACGGGGCCGCGGGCGATGCGCATCCTGCTGGTGGAAGACGACGTCCTGCTGGGCGACGGGCTGCGGGCCGGCCTGCGCCAGCAGGGCTTCACGGTCGACTGGGTGCGCACCGGCGACGCGGCCGAACGTGAGCTGCGCAGCGGCGCCTACGCGGCGGCCGTGCTGGACCTCGGGCTGCCCAACCTGGACGGGCTGCAGGTGCTGGAATCGGTGCGCCGCGCCGGCGTGGCGGTCCCCGTGCTGGTGCTCACCGCACGCGACGCGGTGCCCGACCGCATCCGCGGCCTGGACGCCGGGGCCGACGACTACATCGCCAAACCGGTGGACCTGGGCGAGCTGGGCGCGCGGCTGCGCGCGCTGGTGCGCCGCGCCCATGGCCAGGCGCACGACCTGCTGCGGGCCAGCGGCGTGCAGCTCGACCCCGCCGCGCGCAGCGTCACCCAGCACGGCGTGCCGGTGCCGCTGGCCTCGCGCGAGTTCGACCTGCTGGAGGCGCTGATGCGCAACCCGGGCCGCGTGCTCACCCGCGAACAGCTGGAGCAGCACCTGTACGCCTGGGGGCGCGAGGTCGAGAGCAACGCCGTCGAGGTGCACGTGCACCACCTGCGCCGCAAGCTGGGCGCCGGCATGATCCACACCGTGCGCGGCGTGGGCTACATGCTGGCCGGCTCGCCCGCATGAACGCGGCCCCGGCCGCGGGCCGCACCCGCACCCCGTCGATCCAGCGCCGCGTGCTGGCCCTGGTGCTGGCCGCGTCGGCGGCCCTGTGGCTGGGCGCCGCCGCCCTCACCTACCTGGACGCCCGCCACGAGCTCGACGAGCTGCTGGACGCCCACCTGGCGCAGGCCGCCGCCCTGCTCGCCGTGCAGCAGTCCGGCGAGCAGGAGGCGCAGCGCGACGACGCGCCGGTGCTGCACCGCTACGCGCCGCGCGTGGCCTTCTAGGTCTTCGACGAGGGCCGGCTGGTGCTGCGTTCGGCGAACGCACCGGTCACGCCGCTGGTCGCCGCCGACCCGCGGGCCGGCGACCACTTCAGCAGCGTGGACGTGGACGGCCAGCCCTGGCGCGTGTTCCAGGCCACGGCCCGCCAGGGCGAGCTGCGGGTCATCGTCGGCGAACAGGCCGCCGCGCGCGGCGCCATCCTGCGCGCCGTGCTGCGCAGCACGCTGTGGCCGCTGCTGGTGGCGTTGCCGCTGGGCGCGCTGGCGCTGTGGTGGAGCGTGCGCGCCGGCCTCGCGCCGCTGCATGCGCTGGGCGTCGCCCTGGCGCGGCGCTCGCCCGACGACGCGCAGGCCTTCACGCTGCCGGCCGCACCGGCCGAGATCCGGCCGGTGCTGGACGCGCTCAACGGCCTGCTGGAGCGCATCGCCGTCCTGCGCGCGGCCGAGCGGCGCTTCATCGCCGACGCCGCCCACGAGCTGCGCACCCCGATCGCCGCCATCCGCGCCCAGGCGCAGGTGGCGATGGGCGAGCCGGACGCCGCGCTGCGGACGCACGCGCTGCAGGCCACCTTGGCCGGCTGCGACCGCGCGGCCCGGCTGGCCGACCAGCTGCTGCAGCTCTCGCGGCTCGAATCCGGCGCGGCGCTGGCCTGTCAGCCGCTGGACCTGGCGGCGCTGGCGCGCCAGGCCCTGGCCGATGCGACACCCGCCGCCCTGGCGCAGGGCCAGGTGCTCTCGCTGGAGGCGGCCGGGCCGGTGACGATGCAGGGCGACGCCACGCTGCTCGGCCTGCTGCTGCGCAACCTGGTGGACAACGCGGTGCGGCACGCCGGCCCGGGCGCGCAGGTGGTGGTCACCGTGGAGGCCGGGGCCGGCCGGGCGCGCCTGGCCGTGGACGACAGCGGCCCCGGCGTCGCCGAGGAGGCGCTGCAGCGCCTGGGCGAGCGCTTCTTCCGCGTGCTGGGCACGGCCGCGAGCGGCAGCGGGCTGGGCCTGTCCATCGTGCAGCGCGTGGCCCAGGCGCATGGCGGCACGCTGGCGCTGCGCCGCTCGCCGCTGGGCGGGCTGGGCGCGCAGGTGCTGCTGCCGCTCAGGCCGCCGGCAGGGTGAAGAAGAAGGTGGCGCCGCGGTCCACCGCGGCCTCGGCCCAGACCCGGCCCCCCAGCCGGGTGATCGCCCGGTGCACGATCGCCAGGCCGATGCCGCTGCCGGGGAACTCGCTCACGGTGTGCATGCGCTTGAAGGGCTTGAACAGGCCGGCGGCATGCGCCATGTCGAAGCCGGCGCCGTTGTCGCGCACGTAGCAGCCCACCATGCCCGGCTCGGCGGGCTCGAAGGCGCCGATCTCGATCACCGGCTGTGCCACCTGCGAGGAGTACTTGAGCGCGTTGTCCAGCAGGTTGGCGATGGCGGTGCGCAGCAGGGCCCGGTCGCCCCGGGCCTCGGGCAGGCTGCCGATGCGCCAGGTCACCTCCTGCCCGGCCTGCGGCCCATGCCCCCACTCGGCGACCATGCGGGTGAACTTCTCGTGCAGCCCGATGCGCACCGGGTGCAGCTCGGCGCGGCTGATACGCGCCAGCGCGAGCAGGCTCTCGATGATGGCGTTCATGTCCTGCGCCTGCCGCCGCACCGCCTCCACCCAGCGGCGGGTGCGCTCGGGCGCGTGCGCCAGCTCGCTGGAGAGCAGGTCGGCGTAGGAGACCAGCCGGCCCAGCGGGCTGCGCAGGTCGTGCGCCGCCGAGTACGAGAAGGCCTCCAGGTCGGCGTTGGCGATGCTCAGCTCCCGGGTGCGCTGCTGCACCCGGTGCTCCAGGTCCTGGTTCAGCGCCTGCAGGGCCTCGCGGTCGGCACGCTGCTGGGTCACGTCCTCCACGTGCGAGAGGATCAGCGGCGGTGCGTCCGGGGCCTCGCGCATCAGCGAGGCCCGGATGTGCAGCCAGGCCTCGCTGCCGTCCTTGCGCAGGATCTGCCGCGTCTCCTCGATGCGCTCCAGCGTGCCGGAGGCCAGCTGCTGCAACAGCGCGCGGCGGTTGGCGCGCACCGGCTCGGGCGTGTGCAGTTCGCTGGGCATGGCCAGCAATTCCTGCAGGCTGTAGCCCAGCAGCGTGCACATCGCCGGGTTGGCATGCAGCCAGCGCCCCTGCACGTCCATCAGCACGATGCCGATGCTGGAGGCTTCCATGGCGGTCGCATAGCGGCGCTCGAAGCGGGCCGCGTCCAGCATCGCGCCGTCCAGCCGGCGCAGGTAGCGCGCCAGCAGCACCACCAGCAGCACCAGCCCGCCCGCGAGCACCAGCGCCACCAGGGCCCGGCTGCGGGCCCGTGTCCAGACCGGGGCCAGCAGGGCCGACTTGTCCAGGCCGCGCGCGATGATGAGGCCGGAGCCCGCCATCACGCGCCAGCTGAAGACACGCAGCACGCCGTCCACGGCCGAGCGCACCTCGGCGCTGCCGGTCGGACCGGTGCGGGCCAGCACGAGCTCGCGCACGCGCGGGTTGGCGGGCAGGCGCAGCAGCGCGCGGCCGGTGGCCGGGTCCAGGATCACGGTGGTTCCCCGGTACACCGAGGAGGCCGGGCCCAGGGCCTGCGCCAGCTGGGGCAGCCGCAATTCGGCGCGCACATAGCCCGGCACCGCACCGCGCACTTCGCACCAAAGCGGCAGCACGAACTCGCCGTCCACCGCGCTGGGCTCGGCAAAGCCCAGCAGCAGCTCGCGCTCGCCCAGGTGGGCCACGGCGATGCCGACCTGCGTGCCCGCGCGCAGGCCGCGGCGGCGCACCGGGAAATCGGCCGAGGACGCGAGCACGCCGCCCACGCCGTCGGTGTAGAGCAGGCGCGCCGCGCCGGTGGCATCCCAGAGCTCGCGCCGCAGCTGCTCGTGCAGCACCGCCTCGTCGGAATGCGCCGGCAGCAGCTGGGGATCTTCCAGCAGCAGGGCGGCGGAGATGGTGGCGTTGGCGGCGTCACGCAGGGTGGCCGACCAGGCGCTCTCCAGGGCCTGCAGCTCGGCCGCCGAGCGGGTGTCGCTGTCCTGCAGCACGGCGTCGTGGTCGCGCCAGGTGTCCAGCACCGTGACGCCGATGACCGCGGCCAGGAGGATGCCGGTGAGCAGCGCGAGGAATCTCTCGCGCCCCCGGCGGGACTGCTTCAGGCGGGACTGCATGTTGAGCTGGAGTATGTCGCCAACTCATGCATGCGGCCAAGCCCCGCCCCCCTGCGTTCAGAAACTCTGCCAGTCGTCGTCGGTGCCGGTGCGGGCCGCCGCCGGGGCGGCGGCCGGCAGGGCGGGCACGGTGCGCGAGGCCGGCGCGCGGCTGGCTGCGCCCGGCCGGGGGGCGGCCAGGGCCGCGGGCCGGGGCGCGGCGAGGCCGGCGGGCCGCGCGGCCGGCCGGGCCAGCGCCAGGGTGGGCGCCATGGGCGCGTTGGCCGCCGGGCTGCCGGCGACGCGGAACACGGAGACCGCGCCCACCAGCTGCGCGGCCTGGGACTTCAGGCTGTCGGCGGCGGCGGCGCTCTGCTCCACCAGCGCGGCGTTCTGCTGCGTGGCCTGGTCCATCTGGTTCACGGCTTCGCCGATCTGGGCCACGCCGGCGCTCTGCTCGCGGCTGGCGGCGGCGATGCCCGCCATCAGCTGCGTCACGCGCGAGATGGAGTCGACGACCTCGCCCATGGTCGCGCCGGCCTGGTCGACCAGGGCCGTGCCCTGCTCCACCCGGCCCACGCTGTCGGTGATGAGGGCCTTGATCTCCTTGGCGGCGTCGGCGCTGCGCTGGGCCAGGTTGCGCACCTCGCTGGCGACCACGGCGAAGCCGCGGCCCTGTTCGCCGGCGCGGGCGGCTTCCACCGCCGCGTTCAGGGCCAGGATGTTGGTCTGGAAGGCGATGCCGTCGATGACGCTGATGATGTCGGCGATCTTGCGCGAGCTCTCGTTGATGCCCTTCATGGTCTGCACCACCTGGCCGACCACCTCGCCGCCGCGCGCGGCGACGCCCGAGGCCTGCTCCGCGAGCGCGTTGCCCTGCTCGGCGTTGTCCGCGTTCTGCTGCACCGTGCCGGCCAGCTGCTTCATGGAGGCGGCGGTCTGCTGCAGCGCGGAGGCCTGCTCCTCGGTGCGGCTGGAGAGGTCCTGGTTGCCCTGCGCGATCTGCGCGCTGGCCGTGGCCACGCCGTCGGCGTTGCCGCGCACGCCGCCGACGATGGCCGACAGGCTTTCCTGCATGCGGCGCAGCGCGGCCAGCAGGCTGCGGTCGTCGCCCGGACGGGTGTGGATGGCCAGGCTCAGGTCGCCGTCGGCGACGCGCCGGGCCAGCGCCACGGCGTCGGCGGGCTCGCCGCCGATCTGGCCGGTGACGTTGCGCACGATCAGCAGCGCCAGCACGCAGGCGATCACGAGCGACAGCCCGCCGATGGCGAAGATCCAGGTGCGGGCGGTGTCGTAGGCATGCGCCGCCTCGGCGGCGGCCACCTTGCTGCCCTTGTCGTTGATGTCGACCAGGGCGCCCAGCTCGCTGGCCATGGCGGTGAAGGCACTGCTGGAATCGCCGTGGAACAGCGCACGGCCGGCGGGCGCGGCCTTCTCGCCGCCGCGCGCGAGCTCGATGAGCCGGGGCCGCAACGCGATCCAGGCCTGGCGGTGCCTGGCGAACTGCTCGAAGTGCTGCCGCTCGTCGGCCGAGCTGATCAGGGGCTCGTAGCGCGCGAGCAGGCCCTGCTGCACCACGCGCAGCTCGTCCAGCTTCTTGACCTGCGAATCCAGGTCGGCCGCGTCCAGGGCCAGCAGCAGGTTGGCTTCCGCGCGGCGCAGCTGGTTGGCCGTGGTGCGGATCTCGCCCAGCACCTTGATGCTGGGCAGCCAGTTGCCGGCGATGTCCTGCGCGGCGGCGTTGACCTGGACCAGCCGGTTCAGGGCGACGCCGCCGACCAGCAGCGTGAGGGCCAGCATGACGGCGAAGGCGAGTCCCAGCTTGGTGCTGAGTTTGGTGGAACGGGTGGCATTCATGACGGGGCTCCGGGGATCGGGAGGGGACAGGTGCGCGTGTGGGCCTACCACGCCTTGAGGCGGGCCCGCAGCCGCGCCACCGATTGGCTGTGCAGCTGGCAGACCCGGGATTCGGTCACGCCGAGCACGGCGGCGATTTCCTTCAGGTTCATGTCGTGCTCGTAGTACATGCTCATCACGTACTGCTCGCGCTCGGGCAGGTCCTCGATGGCCGCCACCAGGGCCTCGCGGAAGCGCCGGTCGGAGAGCTTGGCGGCCGGGTCGGCCGAGGCGTCGGGCTCGACGTGGCGGTCCAGGTAATGGGTGTCGTTGTCGTCGGCTTCGTAGTCGTCGGTGTAGACCAGCTGCGCGCCGCGCACGTCCACCAGCATGTCGTGGTAGTCCTCCAGCGTGACGCCCATCTGCTTGGCGATCTCGCTGTCGCTGGGCGCGCGGCGCAGCCGGTGCTCCAGCACGCGCACCGCCTCGGCGATGTCGCGCTGGCTCTTGCGCACCGAGCGGGGCACCCAGTCGGTGCCGCGCAACTCGTCCAGCATCGCGCCGCGCACGCGTTGCAGGGCGAAGGTCTCGAACTGCGCGCCATGGCCGGCCTCGTAGCGCTGCATGGCCTCCATCAGGCCCATCACGCCGGCCTGCACCAGGTCGTCCAGCTCCACGTTGGCCGGGAGCCGGCCCACCATGCGCGTCGCGGCACGGCGCACCATGGGCAGGTACTGCTCGATGCTGGCCTGGGAGTCCAGGGTTCCTTTGGCGGTGTACATGGTTCTTCTTCCTCAGTGCAAAGGCATGACGGCGGTTTCGAGCAGGGACTGTGCGGCCAGGCGCAGCCCGGCGGCATCCGGGGAGTCGACGCGGCCGGCGTAGCGCACGTCCACGTCCAGGAAGCGCAGCGCGGCCGCGGCGATGCGGGCGTGGTCGGTGCGGGCCTGGGCCTCGTCGGCCGCGCCCTGCACCACGCAGGCGAAGCGGCGGTAGCCGAAGCCCTCGGCCAGCTGCTTGACCAGCCCGTAGGCGTGCACGGTGCCGGCGGTGCCGGGAAACAGGCTCACGATGGGCACGCTCTCCTGCGGCGCGGCCAGGCAGGCGAGCTCGCCGGCGGGCATGGCGAGCAGCAGCTCGTCGAAGCCCTGCTGCAGCCGCGAGAAGGCCTCCAGCAGGCGCCAGGAGGGTTCGCCCGAGGCGGCGAAGGCTTCCACGCCGCGGTCGGCGCGCAGCACCCAGACGCCGCCGGCGGCGGGCTGGGCCACTTCGTCGAAGGCATGGTCGCCCTGCAGCAGGTCCATCAGTTCCAGGCGCGGACGCAGGCCGAAGGCCGAGGTGACCGCGCCGCGGCCGGCGTCCACCACCAGGGTGCGGCGCCCCAGCGAGGCCAGGGCCTGCGCCAGCTGGGCGATCCAGGGCGCTGGGCCCTGGTGCTCGGCCAGGGGGAAGGCCAGCACGCCCAGCGCCGGCGGCGCCATCAGCGCGCGCAGGCCGGCCGCCTGGTCCAGTCCGCCATCAAGCATGACGCGCTCCGGGGCCGCTGCGGCCGTCGCTGGGGGTGGTGACCAGCAGGCCCAGTTCGGCGTCGTCGGCCGCCCAGGCGCTGCTGGCCGGCTTCATCAGCGCCTTCTGAACCAGCACGCGGGCGTCGGCGGCATGCCAGTCCTCGGGCACGCGCTGGCCGTTGGCGAAGCCTTCCACCCGCAGCTTGTGGCGGATGGCGACGTCGACGGCGGCGCCGGTCTTCACGGCTTCGTCCAGCTTGCTGATCACGCAGCGCGTGCCGTTGCCGGCGCCATAGGCGACGGCCACCTCGTCCAGGGTTTCGGCCTGCGCGGCGGCGTTGAGCACCACCATGCGCTGCAGGCGGCCGGCCGGCAGCGCGGCGAAGAGTTCGGACAGGCGCCGGTCGCGCTGGCCCACGCCCACCGTGTCCACCAGCACCAGCTTCTTGCCGGCGAAGAGGTTGAGCAGGTCGGCCAGCGAGGCGCCGTCGCGCGCGGTGTGCACCGGGATGTTGAGCAGGCGGCCGAAGGCGCGCAGCTGGTCGCTGGCCGCCATGCGGTAGGTGTCCACCGTGATCAGGCCCACCGAGGCCGCGCCGTGGCGCGCCGCGAAGTGGGCCGCGATCTTGGCGCAGGTGGTGGTCTTGCCGACGCCGGTGGGGCCCACGAGCGCGAAGGCGCCGCCCTGGGCCAGCAGGGAGTCTTCCTCGCCGGTGCAGCGCAGGTTGTGCGAGAGAACGTCCAGCAGCCACTTCTCGGCCTGCGCCTCGCTGCCGTCCTGCGGCGCGCGCTGCACCAGCTGGCGGGCGATGGCGGTGGAGAAGCCGTTGCCCAGCATCAGGCGCAGCAGGTGCGTCTGGGTGGGGCTGCGGCGCACGCTGTCGAACCAGGACAGGCCGGCCAGCTGCGAGCTGATCATGCTGCGCATGGCGCGCAGCTCGGCCATCAGCGCCGCCGGGTCGGGGCCGATCTGCGCGGCCTCCTCGAAGGCGCGCACGGCGGCCGGCTGCGGGCGCAGAGACTGCATCTCCTGCGAC
Source organism: Ramlibacter aquaticus (assembly GCF_015159745.1). GTDB lineage: Bacteria > Pseudomonadota > Gammaproteobacteria > Burkholderiales > Burkholderiaceae_C > Ramlibacter > Ramlibacter aquaticus. Next base: position 17,699 of record NZ_JADDOJ010000003.1, read on the forward strand.
AGCGCCTCGGCGGCGAAACGGCCCGGCTCCACCGGCGCGACGCGCGGGACGGCTGGCGGCGGCTCGCTGGCCTCGAAGGACGGCGCGGGCGGCAGGGCCGCCGGCTGGGCGGCGCCGGCGAGCAAGTCCTGGCGCTGGCGCTCGCGCACGAATTCCTGGAAGGACACGGTGCTCATGGGCGCGGCGGCATCGGCGGGCGTGGCCTCGGCCCGGCGCACCGAGCGCACGGGCGCGGCGGCCGGCGCAGGCAGGGCCGCGGCCTCGGCGCTGGGCATGGCCAGGATCTCCACGCCGCCCGGCACCGGGCGGTTGGAAAGCACGACCGCGAGGTCGCCGAAGGCGGCCCGGGCCTGGGCCATGGCCTCGCGGGCGTTCTTGCCGACAAAGCGTTTGACGTTCATGGTGTCACTCCGATCACGCGCTGGATCTGGATGGAATGGCTGCGCGGAATTTCCGAATGGGCGAGCACGTGCAGCCGGGGGGCCTTGCGGCGAAGCAGTCGCGCCATGGCGCTGCGGATGCGGTCAGGCACCAGCAGGCAGGCGGGCAGGCCCGACTCCTCCTGTGCCTTGGCGGCCTGGGCGGCCTGCTCGCAGAGCAGCTCGCCCATGGCGGGGTCCAGGGGGGCCGGCGACTGCGGCGCGAGCGCCTGCACCAGCACCTGCTCCAGGCCGGGTTCCACGGCCAGGATGCCGAGCTCGCGCACCGGGCCGTACAGCGTCTGCACGATGGCGGGGGCCAGGCCCACGCGCACCAGCCGCGTCATCTCCTCGGCGTCCTGCACATGCGCGTTCTCGGCCAGCAGCTCGAGGATGCCGCGCAGGTCGCGGATGTGGATGGTCTCGTCCAGCAGGTTGCGCAGCACCTTCTGCAGCGTGGCCAGCGGCACCATCTTGGGCACCGTCTCGTCGACCAGCGCGGGCGCGAACTTCTTGGTGTGGTCCAGCAGCTCCTGCACCTCGCCGCGGCCCAGCAGCTCCGCCGCGTGGGACTGCATGACGTGGTTCAGGTGCGTGGCCAGCACCGTGGCGGCGTCGACCACGGTGTAGCCGGCGGCCTGCGCGCCCTCGCGCAGCCGGGCCTCGATCCAGACCGCGTCCAGGCCGAAGGCCGGGTCCTTGGTGGCGGTGCCGGCCAGCGGCACCTTGATGTGGCCGGGGTTGATGGCCATGTACATGCCCGAGAAGGCCTGGCCCTCGCCCACCACCACGCCCTTGAGCAGGATGCGGTAGGCCGAGGGGTGCAGCTCCAGGTTGTCGCGGATGTGCACCGCCGGGGGCAGGAAGCCGACCTCGCCGGCGAACTTCTTGCGCACGCCCTTGATGCGGGCCAGCAGGTCGCCGCCCTGGTTCTTGTCCACCAGCGCGATCAGGCGGTAGCCCACTTCCAGGCCCAGCGTGTCCACCGGGGTGACGTCCTCCCAGCTCGCCTCGGCGTTGGCCTGCGGCACCGGGGGCGCGGCGGTCGGGTCGGCGGCCTTGGGGCGGGCGGCGATGCGGGCCAGCGCCCAGGCGCCCCAGCCGCAGGCACCGGCCAGCACCAGGAAGGGGATGTGCGGCATGCCGGGCACCAGGCCCAGCACCGCGAGCACACCGGCCGTCAGGCCCAGCGCGCGCGGGATGGAGAAGAGCTGCGCCGCCACCTGCTTGCCGATGTCGTCCTCGCCCACGCGCGAGACGATCAGGCCGGCGGCGACGGAGATCACCAGCGCCGGCACCTGGGCCACCAGGCCGTCGCCGATCGCCAGCAGGGTGTAGTTCTCGACGGCGGTGCCGAAGGGCAGGTTGTGCTGCAACATGCCGATGGCCAGGCCACCGATCACGTTGATGAACAGGATCATGATGCCGGCGATCGCATCGCCGCGCACGAACTTGGAGGCGCCGTCCATGGAGCCGTAGAACTCGGCCTCCTGGGTGACTTCGCTGCGGCGCTGGCGGGCCTGCTTCTCGTTGATGCTGCCGGCGGCCAGGTCGGCGTCAATCGCCATCTGCTTGCCGGGCATGGCGTCCAGGGCGAAACGCGCCGACACCTCGGCGATGCGGCCCGCGCCCTTGGTGATGACCACGAAGTTGATGATGGTCAGGATCGCGAACACCACGATGCCGACCGCGAAGCTGCCGCCGATCAGGAAGTGGGCGAAGGATTCGATCACCTGGCCGGCGGCGCCGGTGCCGGTGTGGCCGTTCAGCAGCACCGCGCGGGTGGAGGCCACGTTCAGCGACAGGCGCAGCAGCGTGGTCACCAGCAGCACGCTGGGGAAGCTGGCGAATTCCAGCGTGCGCTGGGTGTAGCTGGAGACGATCAGCACCACCAGCGCCAGCGCGATGTTGAAGGAGAACAGCAGGTCCAGCGCGAAGGGCGGCAGCGGCACCAGCATCATGGCCAGCACCATGACGATGAGCGCCGGCGCGCCCAGGGCGCGCGGGTGCGGCATCAGGGCCATCAGGCCGGGCTTGCCGGCGGCGGGCGCGGGCAGCGTGGGCGTGCTCATGCCTCAGCCTCCTCGGCGGCCTGTTCCTTGGGGTCCATGCCGGCCGGCACCTCGATGACGGGCTCGGCCGGCGGACGCAGCGCGGTGCGCAGGCGGTACACCCAGGCCAGCACCTGCGCGACGGCGTTGTACAGCTCGACCGGGATCTCGCGCCCGACCTCGCCATGGCGGAACAGCGCGCGCGCCAGGGGCGGCGCCTCCAGCACCGGCACGCGCGAGGCGGCGGCCACCTCGCGGATCTTGAGCGCCAGCAGGTCCGCGCCCATGGCCACGATGCGCGGCGCGCCCGGGCTGTGCTCGTCGTACTGCAGCGCGACGGCGTAGTGCGTGGGGTTGGTGACGACCACGCTGGCCTTGGGCACGTCGGCCAGCATGCGGCCGCGCGAGAGCTCGCGGGCGCGGCGGCGGCGCTCGCCCTTCATGTGCGGGTCGCCCTCGGATTCCTTGTTCTCCTGGCGCGCTTCCTCGTGCGTCATGCGCATCTCGGCGCGGAAGTTGAAGATCTGCAGCGGCACGTCGGCCAGGGCCGACAGCACGCACACGCCCACCAGCAGGGTGAGGCCGCTGGCCAGCCAGGCGCTGCCCTCGGCCAGGCCCTGGGCCAGCGGCACGCGGGCCAGCAGGTCGATATCCTGCGCGTGATGGGCGACGTACCAGGCGCCGCCGCCGACCAGGCCGGCGGCCATCGCGACCAGGCGCAGGTGGCCCAGCAGGTGGCGCCAGCCCAGCATGCGCGAGATGCCGGCCAGCGGGTTGACGCGGTCGAATTTCGGCTCCAGCGCCTGCAGCGTGAAGTTCCAGCCGCCCACGGCCACGGCCGCGGCGGCCAGCGCCAGCGCGAGCGCGCCGGCGACCGGGACGATCAGTTCCAGGCCCTGCAGGCCGAAGGCGGCGAGCCGGGGGGCCAGGCGGCCGGTCTCGAAGGCGGCCTGGCGATCGAAGGTGAGGCCGGCGGCCACGATGGCCAGGGCCTGGCGGCCCAGCCAGGGGCCACCGGCGGTGAGCAGGCCCAGCATGCCCAGGATGGCGGCCAGGTGCGCCAGTTCGCGCGAGCGCGGCAGCTGGCCCTCTTCACGGGCTTGCTGCAGACGCCGCTCCGACGCCGGGAGGTGGCGGTCTTCGCGACTGGCTTCGGAGGCGGACATGGAACGCTGGCTTGCAGGGGTAGTGCAGCCATTGTTCTGTCGCGCGCGACTTCCTTAAGGGTGGAAGAAAGGGGGGAAACCGGGGTTTCTCGGCGCCCCGGGTCGCCGGCGGCCCGCGGGGCCGCGGGCGGATCAGAACCCCAGGCTCTCCAGCAGGTCGTCCACCCCGGCCTGGTCGGTCACCACGTCGGTGCGGCCGGTGGCATCGGCCACCGGGCCGTCCAGCATGCCGTGCTCGGCCACCACCTCGGGCGGGGAGGCGTCCAGCAGGAGCTTGAGCAGCTTGTCCTCCAGGTCGGCGGCGGTCTGCACCACCTTGCCCACGGTCTGGCCGGTCAGGTCATGGAAGTCCTGGGCCATCATGATCTCCGTCAGCTGGGTGTGCGTCGCCTCGGCGTTGTCGCGCACGAACTTCGTGAAGTCGCGCAGCGCGCCGGCGGGGGGCCGCCCGCTGTCCAGCATGGCCTCCACCCGGGTGACTTCGTCCAGCAGCAGGCCCTGCCGGGCCTGGGCCGCGTCCACGGTGTTGAGCACCTTCTCGGCCGCCTCGCCCGTCACGCGGGCGATGAAGGACAGGCGCGAGCGGGCGTCCGGCAGCCGGCCCAGCGAGGACTGGATCTGCTTGTCGTAGCCCAGCTCGCGCAGGGCGTCGTGCAGCTGGCGGGTGATCTCGCCCACCCGCTGGTAGAAATGCTGGGCCTCGTCGGGCTTTGCGGTGAGTACTTCGGCCATGGGGTGCTCCTTCAGGCCGCGGCCAACTTCTGCAGGATCTTGGTGACCTTCTCTTCCAGCGTCGCCTTGGTGAAGGGCTTGACGATGTAGCCGGAGGCGCCGTTCTGTGCCGCGAGCACGATGTCCTCCTTGCGCGCCTCGGCGGTGATCATCAGCACCGGCAGGGATTTGAGCTGGGGATCGGCACGAATCTGCGACAGCAGCTCGAAGCCGTTCATGTTCGGCATGTTGATGTCGGACACGACGAAATCGAAGTCGCCGCCGCGCAGCTTCTGCAGGGCCGCCACGCCGTCCTCCGCCTCGTCGGCGTTGGCGTGGCCGGCTTCCTTGAGCAGGTTGCGCACGATGCGTCGCATGGTGGAAAAGTCGTCGACGATCAGGAACTTCAGATCGGGGGTGCTCATGGCTTGGCTCCGGGGACGTTGGAAGGGGTGGCGTCGGGCTGGGCCGCCGCAGGGGCGGCCTCGCCTTCGCGCTGGCTGAGGATCTTCTCGAGGGCCTGGGCCTCGGACACCGGCACTTCGGTGCCGGAGGCCCAGCGGGCGCTGCCCAGCTGGCCGAGGACCAGGATGGAAATGCGGCGGTTCAGCGGACTCTGCGGGTCGGCCGCGTCGAAGGGCACGGAGGAGCCCAGGCCGAGCACGCGCACCACGCGGTCCTCGGCCAGGCCGCCGGCGAGCAGCTCGCGGCGCGAGGCGTTGGCACGGTCGGCCGACAGCTCCCAGTTGGAGTAGCCGCGTTCGCCGCCGCTGTAGGGCGAGGCGTCGGTGTGGCCGGACAGCACCACGCGGCCGTCCGCATCATTGACCAGGCGGCCGATGTTGCGCAGCAGCTCGCGCATGTAGTCCTTCACCCGGGCGCTGCCGCTGTCGAACATGGGGCGGCCCTGCTCGTCCACGATCTGGATGCGCAGCCCGTCCGGCACGATGTCCATGCGCAGCTGCTTCTTCAGGCCCGCCAGCACGGCGTTGGCCTGCATGGCGCCCTCGATCTGCGATTGCACCTTCTTCATGCGGTTGGTGTCGGCGGCCTCGACCTCCGAGCGCAGGGCTTGCAGGTTGAAAGTCTTGCTGGGCGCCTCGATCTCGCCGCGCTTCACGCTGCCGTTGGTGCGGGTGAGGATGGTGCCGCCGCCCTTGATGATGGAGGAGGAATCGCCCGAGCCCGAGCCCCCGGTGAGCGCCACCTTGAGCGGGCTCTGGAAGTAGGCGGCGATGCCCTGCAGGTCGCCCTGGGCGGTGGAGCCCAGCAGCCACATCAGCAGGAAGAAGGCCATCATGGCGGTGACGAAGTCGGCGTAGGCGATCTTCCAGGCGCCGCCATGGTGACCGCCGTGGCCGCCCTTCTTGACGCGCTTGATGATGATGGGCTGGAGTTTTCCGGGGGCGCTCATGGTGCTTCCTTCAGGCGGGCTTCTTCTGGCCCTTGACGTGGCCTTCCAGCTCGGCGAAGCCGGGACGCTCGGTGGAATACAGCACCTTGCGGCCGAACTCCAGGGCCACCGCCGGGGCGTAGCCCTGCACGCTGGCCAGCAGCGTGGCCTTCACGCACTGCAGCTCCTTCGTGGCCTCGTCGACCTTCTGGTTGGCCAGCTGGGCGAGCGGGCTGACGAAGCCGTAGGCCAGCAGGATGCCCAGGAAGGTGCCGACCAGGGCGCCGGCGATCATCTGCCCCAGCACGGCCGGCGAGGCGCCGACCGAGGCCATGGTCTTCACCACCCCCAGCACGGCGGCCACGATGCCGAAGGCCGGCAGGCCGTCGCCCACGGTCTGGATCGCGCTGGCGGGAACCGAGGCCTCGTGGTGGTGGGTCTCGATCTCGTTGTCCATCAGGTTCTCGATCTCGTGCGCGTTCAGGTTGCCCGAGACCATCATGCGCAGGTAGTCGGTGATGAACTCCATCAGGTGGTGGTCGGCGCTGATGATGGGGTACTTCCTGAACAGCGCGCTCTCTTCCGGCTTCTCGATGTCCGACTCGATGGACATCAGGCCTTCCTTGCGTGCCTTGACCAGCACGTCGTAGAGCAGCGACATCAGCTCCATGTAGCGCGCCTTGCTGTACTTGGAGCCCTTGAGCAGGCTGGGCACGAACTTGAAGGTGGCCTTGATGGTCTTGCCGCTGTTGCCGACCAGGAAGGCGCCGATCGCGGCGCCGGCGATCACGAACAGTTCGTGCGGGGCGGCGTGGACGATGACGGCGAAGTTGCCGCCGGCCAGGGCATAGCCCCCCAGCACGCACCCCAGCACCATCACATAGCCTGCAATCACGAACATGGATGAATCACTTCCCTTGTGGCGGCAGCGGCGGGACTGCCGGGCTGCACAGCCAAGGTTTCGGCAGCAGGGCGGGGTTCTTGAGCGGGAGGGCCTGGCCGGGCTGCCGAAAACACGGGACGAAAAAAAACCCCCCATGGCGGGGGGCGGGAGAGAAGCAGGCGAATCGGTTCCGGGGCCGGGCGCGTGTCAGCGGATGGCGCCGACGCGGCGGCTCTTGCCGGCGCGGGCGGGCGGCTCGCACAGGCCGCACACGAAGGGCTTGTAGCGGTTGTCCCACTCGTGGGTGTGGGTGACGAACTGGCCGTTGCAGTGGCCGCAGCGGGTCAGGCACAGCATGTCGCTGTCGACGAACTTCACCAGGCGCCAGGCGCGGGTGATGGACAGCTGCGGCTCCACGCCCATGATGCGCGATTCCTCGCAATACAGCTGCCAGGCCTTGATCAGGAGGTCCACGCTCTCCAGGGCGCTGGTCTTGTTCAGGTTCTCGTGGATGTTCATGAACAGCGAACTGTGGATGTTCGGCTGCCACGAGATGAACCAGTCGGTGGAGTACGGCAGCTGGCCCTTGGAGGGCGACTCGCCGGTGACTTCGCGGTACAGGCGGACCAGGCGCTCGTGCGACAGGTTGGTCTCCGCCTCGAGCACTGCCATGCGCGCGCCCAGCTTGATCAGCTCGATGGCGCGGGTGACGTCCAGGTTCTCGTCCAGCAGGCTCTTGGATTTCATGGCTAGCTCCTCGGGATGCGTAAGATGCGTGGGCCGCCTCAGTTGGCGAGGCCGGCGCCGACCTGGCCGGCCATCAGCACGCTGGCGTGCAGGCGGTCCACGTTGGCGTCCATCTCGGCGCGGGGGGCGTGGCTGTCGGTCAGCAGGCCCCAGATCAGCTCGTCGCCGAAGCGCACGGTGCACAGCAGCACGTTGCGCGAGGCCACGCGCACCAACTGCTGCGGGGACATCTGCATCAGCAGCTCGGCGACGTCCTCGGTGATGCCCAGGCGGTACAGGGCCTGGGCCTTGTCGCCGCGGATCATGGCCTGGGCGAGCATCAGGTACGAGAGGTTCAGGTCACGGATCTCGTTGGTGAGTTGGTGCGAGGTCATGGGGGCTCCGGAGTAAGTTGTTTCGGATTGCTGCTTCAATGTGACGAAGTGTGAGCAACGTAAACGCAAACTGAATACGCGCTTTGCTCATGACCCCTAAGGAAATTGCCTAGGGGTTGAAAAACAGGCAAGCACGCCCTCAAGCCCTTGTGACGGCGAACGGCCGCCGGGGACTTGACAAGCCGCAAAAGAAATTCCTCAAGCCGCGCGGCAACGCGCCGAAGACTGCTGGCAACGGGGCGTACCCCGCCAGGGCCGCGACAGATTCGCGGTGTTCAACCAGGGCCCAGGCCCGTTTTGAGGATCTCGTCCATGTCTTCCATCATCAACACCAACCTCGCGTCGCTCAACACGCAACGCAACCTGTCGACCTCGCAGTCCTCGCTGAACGTGTCGATCCAGCGCCTGTCCTCCGGCCTGCGCATCAACAGCGCCAAGGACGACGCCGCCGGCCTCGCCATCGCCGAGCGCATGAACGCCCAGGTCCGCGGCCTGACGGTGGCCGCCCGCAACGGCAACGACGGCGTCTCCCTGGCGCAGACCGCCGAAGGCGCGCTGGGCAAGATCGGCGACATGGTGCAGCGCATGCGTGAACTGGCGGTGCAGGCTTCGAACGCGACGAACAGCGCGAGCGACAAGCAGGCCCTGCAGGGCGAAGTGACGCAGCTGAAGTCGGAAATCGATCGCGTCTCCCAATCGACCAGCTTCAACGGCACGCGCCTGCTGGACGGCAGCTTCACGGCCGCTTCCTTCCAGGTCGGCTCCAACGCGGGCGACACCATCACCGTCGGCCAGATCGCCGACGCCCGCCTGCAGACCCTGGGTGGCGTCCAGACCACCAGCACCGTGGGCTCCGCCGTGACGTCCACCACCACCGGCCTGGATCTCACGTCGGCCGAGCTGACCATCACCTATGGCAGCGGCTCGACCCAGAAGATCGAAGTCGGCGCCGCCTCCTCGGCCAGCGAGCGCCAGGCCCAGATCGTGGACGCGGTGAACGCCAGCTCCAGCACCACGGGCGTCACGGCCTCCTTCGACAGCACCACCAACAAGGTGACCCTGAGCTCCGCGCAGAGCGCCGGCGTGACGGGTACCACCTTCTCGGTGCAACAGACCGGCAGCGGCACGGGCACGACCGGCTTCACCACCACGGCAGCCACCAGCGGCACTTTCGTGAACTCGGCCATGGACTCGCTCGACGTCTCCAAGGACCCGATGAGCGCCATCAAGCAGTGCGACGAGGCACTGAACACCATCAACGGTGCCCGCGCCAACCTCGGTGCCCTGCAAAGCCGCTTCGAGAGCGCGGTCTCCAACATCCAGATCGCGTCCGAGAACACCACGGCGGCCCGCTCGCGCATCATGGACACCGACTACGCCGCGGAAACCGCGAACCTGTCGCGCAGCCAGATCCTGCAGCAGGCCGGCAACGCGATGCTGGCCCAGGCCAACCAGCTGCCCCAGCAGGTCCTCGCGCTGCTGCGCTGATCGCCTAGTAAGGCAAGGAAGGTGGCCCCTCGCCGCCCTCTGCACGGACCGGTCTCCCGCCGAAATGGCGGGGGATTGGGCCGTTTCTCCGCGTTTTGGCAGGCTGGGTTTTGCCCGAAAGTCCGGATACCCACCCCGCCATGGCACTTGCCATGGTGGCGGGCGTTCCGGAAACCTGCGCGGACGGCGCCAGCGACAGTCGTGCGTCTCGGCCCAGGCGGTCCGGTTGAAAACCTGTTTTCGATTGGAGCCACCATGCCTTCCGTGATCAACACCAACCTGGCTTCGCTGAACACCCAGCGGAACCTCAACACCTCCCAGTCCTCGCTGAACACCTCGATCCAGCGCCTGTCCTCCGGCCTTCGCGTGAACAGCGCCAAAGACGACGCCGCAGGCCTGGCCATCGCCGAGCGCATGAATTCCCAGGTGCGCGGCCTGAACGTGGCCGCCCGCAACGCCAACGATGGCGTCTCGCTCGCGCAGACGGCCGAAGGCGCGCTGGGCAAGATCGGCGACATGGTTCAGCGCATGCGTGAGCTGGCAGTGCAGGCTTCGAACGCCACCAACAGCGCCAGCGACAAGCAGGCCCTGCAAGGCGAAGTGGGCCAGCTGAAGGCTGAAATCAGCCGTGTTTCGCAGTCCACCACCTTCAACGGCACCCGACTGCTCGACGGCAGCTTCTCGGCCGCCACGTTCCAGGTGGGCGCCAATGCAGGCGACACCATCACCGTGGGCAACATCACCGACGCGCGCCTGCAGACGCTGGGCCAGATCAACAACTACACCGCCTCGTCCACCGCGCTGGGCGCAACGCCCAACCTGGCCGCCAGCTCGCTGACCATCACCTACAACGGCGGCACCACGCTGGCGGTGAACATCGCGGCGGCCTCCTCCTCCAACGACCGCCAGGCGCAGATCGTGGATGCGATCAACGCCAGCTCCAGCACCACCGGGGTCACGGCGGTCTACGACGCCACCAACAAGGTGGTCAACGTGAGCTCGACCCAGGGTCAGTTCACGATCGCCCAGACCACCGCATCGACCACGACCGCTCCCGCGGTGGGCGACACGGGCTTTGCCGTGGCGGGCGTGGCCAGCAGCACGACCCCCACCTCGATGACAATGGACACCCTGGACGTGTCCCAGGACCCGATGTCCGCCATCAAGATGTGCGACGCCGCCCTGAACTCCATCAACGGCGCCCGCGCCAACCTCGGCGCCCTGCAGAGCCGCTTCGAAAGCGCGGTCTCCAACATCCAGATCGCCGCGGAGAACACCACCGCCGCCCGCTCCCGCATCATGGACACCGACTACGCCGCGGAAACCGCGAACCTGTCGCGTGCCCAGATCCTGCAGCAGGCCGGCAACGCCATGCTCACGCAAGCCAACCAATTGCCCCAGCAGGTGCTCCAGCTGCTCAAGGGCTGACCCAGAGAAGGACTGATCCATGGTCTCCTCCGTCTCCTCCAGCGGCGCCCTGATGTCCAGCGCCGGCATCGGCAGCGGCCTCGATGTCAACAGCATCGTGACCGCGCTGATGTCGGTGGAGCAACAGCCGCTGACGATGTTGCAGGCCAAGGCATCGACCATGAACACCGAGGTGTCCGCCCTCGGCCAGCTCAAGAGCCAGATCGCCAACCTGAGCGACGCGGCGAACAAGCTCACCACGGCTTCCAACTGGAACCCCATCGGGGCCACCAGCAGCGACACATCCAGCGTGGACGTGAGCGCGGACAACACCGCCAGCGCGGGCCAGCACTCGGTGCAGGTGCAGCAGCTCGCGTCGGCGCAGGTGCTGGCCAGCGGCGCCTTCGCCAGCAGCGCCACCACGGTGGGCACGGGCACGCTGACGCTCCAGCTGGGCAGCACGGCCGCCGACGGCAGCTTCACCCCCGGCGCCGCGGCCGCGGTGAACATCACGATCGGCGCCCAGAACAACACCCTCTCCGGCGTGCGCGACGCGATCAACGCCGCCAACGCGGGCGTCACGGCCAGCATCGTCACCAGCCCGGCCGGCGCCCAGCTGGTGCTGCGCAGCGCCAGCGGCGCGGCCAGCACCGTGAAGATCACGGCGGCCGACGACGACGGCAACAACACCGACGCGAACGGCGTCTCCGCCCTGGCCTACGACCCCGCCGCCGCCGCCGGCAGCGGGCGCAACCTCACGCAGACCCAGGCCGGCCAGGACGCGAAATACACGCTGGACGGCATCGCGCTGACCAACAGCTCGAACACCGTGACCGGCACCCTGCAGGGCGTGACCCTCACGCTCAAGCAGGTCAATGCCCAGCCGGCCACCGTGACCACCAGCGTGCAGACCTCGGTGATCCAGGGCAACGTGAACAGCTTCATCGGCGCCTACAACGCCCTGAACACCTTCCTGCACCAGCAGACCCAGGCCGACCCGACCGGGAAGGCCAACGGACCGCTGCAGGGCGATTCGGGGGCGCTGATGGTGCTGAACCAGATGCACCAGATGCTGTTCGGCACGGTGAGCGGCCTGGGCTCGCCCAACAGCCTGAGCGCGGCCGGCATCTCGCTGCAGGCGGACGGATCGCTCTCCCTGGATTCGTCCAAGTTCTCCAAGGCCAGCCCCGCTGCCCTGCAGGCCCTCTTCTCCCAGGCCCAGACCGGCGGCGACCCGAACACCGCCGGCATGGCCGTGCGCTTCAAGACCTGGGCCCAGGCCCTGAGCGGCTCTGATGGCGGGGTGCAGGGCGAACTGGACAGTCTCGCGCGCAGCCAGAAGGACAACCAGAAGCAGCAGGACGACCTGCAGACCCGCCTGGACGCCACCCAGGCCCGCCTGCAGGCGCAGTACCAGGCCCTGGACACCACCATGTCCAACCTGAACGCGCAGATGGCGCAGATGAAGCAGGCCCTGGGCCTGGCCTGAGGCCGGTGGCCACCCAGGCGGGCGGGTCGCCGGCGTCCGGGCTCAAGCTCCGGGCCATGGTGCCGAAATAAACGGCAAGGAAGTACAAACCATGTTCACTGCGCCGCTCCAGCCCATCGAACAGTACCGCCAGGTCAACACCGTGACCGCGGTGTCGCAGGCCGACCCGCACCAGCTGGTCATGCTGCTGTTCGACGGCGCCATGGCCGCCGTGCTGCAGGCCCGCCACGCGATCGCCACCGGCGACAAGGCCGTCAAGCACGCCACCATCTCCAAGGCCATGCGCATCATCGACGAGGGCCTGAAGGCCTCGCTCGAGAGCCACGGCGACCCCCAGCTGGGCGACAACCTGCGCGCGCTCTACGAGCACATGGTCTCCCGCCTGTTCATCGCCAACCTGCACGACAGCGAGGTGCCGCTGGAGGAGGTGGCACGCCTGCTGGGCGAACTGCGTTCGGCCTGGGCCGACATCGCACCGCGGCCCGTGGTCAACCGCACGGACCTGCAGGCATGAAGGGGATCACCATCATGGACAGGCATGCGCCCAGCGAGCTCCTGCGCCACTACGCGGCGCTGGAAGCCGCCAGCCACGACATGCTGCGCGCCGCGCGCGAAGCCGACTGGGACACGGTCTGCCGCCTGGAGGGCGCCTGCGCGGTGGTGATCGCCCGCCTGCGCGACCTGGTCGCGCAGCGTGCGCCGGATGCGCACGAGCAGGCCGAGCGCATGCGCATCCTGCGCACCATACTGGCCAACGACGCCGAGATCCGGCGCATCTGCGCCGCCCCGCCGGCGACGGACCCCTCGGCCATGGCCTCCATGCAAGAAGGCTGGGTCGCGGAACCCAGCCCCTGGATGCACTGAACCCCCGCGCCCGCGCCGCGGGCCGCAGGCCGCTCAGACCTGCATGTTCATGATGTCGCTGTAGGCCGAGACCAGCCGGTTGCGCACGTGCAGGGCCGACTGGAAGCCGATCTGCGACTTCTGCATCGCCACCATGGCGTCTTCCAGGCTGACCTTGGACGGGTCGGCCTGGAAGGCTTCGGCGAGTTCGCCGGCCTGGTTCTGGGCGCTGCTGACCGACTGCAGCGCCTGCTGCAAGGCATTCGAGAACGACACCTGCGTGCCGGCCGCGGCCGGCGCGACTGAGAGGCCGCCGCCCTGGGCGGCCTGGTTGCGCTTGAGGGCGTCGAGCAGGGGCGAGGGCAAGCCGGTGGAAATGGATGAAATGGCCATGGCGTCAGCTCCTGGGGATGGGGTGACTGTAGGGGCCGGGTACCGGACGCAGTGGCCCGAACAGGACGGCAAAACCGGCGCATATCGGCAGAAGAGTCCTTGACTTGAGGGCCAAGAATGCAAGGGCAGGAAAAAAGCACACCAACGCCCATCCATGGACAACCGCATCCCCCCCGCCCCCGCCGCCGTCGTCAGCGATGCCGTGCAAATCGGCTCGGTCACGCACCGCCTGATGGCCCTGCCCCAACGCAGCAAGCTGGCCCTGGCCGGCGCCGCCGTCGCCCTGGCGGTGCTGGTGGCCACCGGCATCTCGGCCGGCCGCGAACCCGAGTGGCGCGTGCTCTACGCCAGCGTGGGCGACAAGGACGGCGGCGCCATCATCACGGCGCTCGGCCAGCTCAATGTGCCGCACAAGTTCTCCGAAGGCGGCGGCGCCATCATGGTGCCGGCCGACAAGGTGCACGAGGCCCGCCTGCGCCTGGCCTCGCAGGGCCTGCCCAAGGGCGGCACCGTGGGCTTCGAGCTGATGGAGAACCAGAAGTTCGGCACCACGCAGTTCCAGGAGCGGCTGAACTTCCAGCGCGGCCTGGAGGGCGAGCTGGCGCGCTCCATCATGTCGCTGTCGGCCGTGCAGGCGGCGCGCGTGCACCTGGCGCTGCCGGCGCAGACCGCCTTCCTGCGCCAGGAGCAGAAGCCCTCGGCCTCGGTGCTGCTCACCCTCTACGGCGGCCGCAGCCTGGAGCGCGGCCAGGTCGCCGGCATCGTGCACCTGGTCGCCTCCAGCGTGCCCGAGCTGGACCCCCGCGCCGTGAGCGTGGTGGACCAGAACGGCAGCCTGCTGTCCGACACCGGCGAGGCCGTCGCCGGCCTGGACAACGCCCAGCTGCAGTACGTGCGCCAGACCGAGCAGGGCCTGTCGCAGCGCATCATCGCCATCCTGGAGCCCATCGTGGGCGCGGGCAACGTGCGCGCGCAGGTCACCGCCGACATCGACTTCACCCAGACCGAATCCACCGCCGAGCTGTACGCGCCCAACCAGGGCGGCGCCCCGGCGGCCGTGCGCAGCCAGCACCTGTCCGAAGCCCCGGGCGGCCCCGGTTCGGGCGGCCTGGGCGGCGGCACCCCCGGCGCCCTGTCCAACCAGCCCCCGGCCACGCCCACCTCGCCGGTGAATGGCGCGCCGCAGGCCCTCACGCCGCCCACGCCCCCGGTGGCGGGCGCCACGGGCGTCAAGCGAGACGCGCAGACCAACTACGAGGTCGACAAGACGGTGAAGGTGGTGCGCAACGCCACCGGCAGCCTGAAGCGCCTGAGTGCGGCGGTGCTGGTGAACAACGTCGCCCGCGCCGCGCCCGACGGCAAGGCCGCCGCCGCCCAGGCCCTGAGCGCGCAGCAGATGGAACAGGTCAACGCGCTGGTGCGCGAGGCCATCGGCTTCAGCAAGGACCGCGGCGATTCCGTGCAGGTGGTCAACGCGCCCTTCACCGCGCCCGTGCCCGTGCCCGGCACCGAGCTGCCCTTCTGGCGCCAGCCCGAGACCCTGGACATGGCGCGCAGCTTCGCGCCCTGGATCGGCCTGCCCCTGCTCGCGCTGATCGTGATCCTGGGCTTCGTGCGGCCGGCCATGCGCGCGCTGCGCAGCCCGCCGCCGCGCCGCCTGGTCGAAGCCACCGTGGCCGACCCGCTGGCCCTGGACGCCCCCGCCATCGCCGAGGGCGGCGCACCCGCGCTGCCGCCCGCCGCCCAGGCCGCGCGGGCCCAGGGCCGCACCCAGCAGCTCGAGGCCATCCGCCAGATCGCCCGCCAGGACCCGGCCACCGTGGCCAACGTGGTCCGCAACTGGGCCAGCCAGCCCACCTGAGGACCAGCGACATGGCCAGTGCATCGGAAGACGAAGGCCTGCACGCGGGAGCGATCCTGCTGCTGGCGCTGGGCGAGGACTGCGCCGCCGAGGTGTTCAAGCACCTCTCGCCCAAGGAAGTGCAGCGCCTGGGCGAGCGCATGGCGCGCCTGACCACCGTCGCCGCCTCGCAGTTCGAGGAGGTGCTCGCGCGCTTCGAGAACACCGTGGACACCCACCGCTCGCTGGTCAGCGACACCGGCGCCTACGTGAGCAACGTGCTCAAGCTGGCGCTGGGCGACGACAAGGCCGGCCTGCTGATCGACCGCATCGTTCAGGGCCGCGACGTGAGCGGCATCGAGAGCCTGAAGTGGATGGATTCGGGCGCGATCGGCGAGCTGATCCGCAACGAGCACCCGCAGATCATCGCCAGCATCCTGGTCCACCTGGACCGCGACCACGCCTCGGGCGTGCTGCAGGAATTCGACGAGCGCCTGCGCAACGACGTGGTGCTGCGCATCGCGACGCTGGACGGCATCCAGCCGAACGCCCTGAAGGAACTCAACGACGTGCTGTCCAAGGTGCTGGCCGGCGGCGACCGCGTGCGCAAGGCGCCGCTGGGCGGCGCCAAGACGGCGGCCGAGATCCTCAACTTCCTGGGCAGCTCCGTGGAATCCTCGGTGCTGGGCGCGATCCGCAACGAGGACGCCGACCTGGCCCAGCGCATCGAGGAACAGATGTTCACCTTCGTGGACCTGCTCAAGCTGGACAACAAGGGCATGCAGCGCCTGCTGCGCGAGGTGCAGGGCGACCAGCTGGTCACCGCGCTCAAGGGCGCGGAGCCCGAGATGCGCGAGAAGGTGTTCAGCAACATGAGCTCGCGCGCGGCGGAGACGCTGCGCGAGGACCTGGAGTCGCGCGGGCCGGTGCGCCTTTCCGACGTGGAGACGCAGCAGAAGGAAATCCTGAAGATCGCCAAGCGCCTTTCGGACGAAGGCGAGATCATGCTGGGAGGCGGCAGTGACGAGAGCTTCGTCTGAGGCCGCGGCGCCCGCCGCCGCACCCGCCAGCCGCGTGATCGCGGCCGAGGCGCTGGGCGAGGTCAGCCCCTTCGACCTGAGCGAGCTGCAGGGGGGCCAGGTGCCGCGCCGGCGGCTGACCATGCGCGACCTGTCCAACGACGTGGCGCGCGCCGCCTACGCCCTGGGCCACCAGCGCGGCCACGCGCAGGGCGCGCAGGCCGGGCTGCAGCAGGGCTTCCGCGAAGGCTCGCGCGCCCTGGAGGATTACCAGTCGCGCACGGCGGCCGACCTGGCGCGCCAGGTGCAGCAGCTGATGGACGGCTTCCGCGCCGAGATGGCGGGACTGGAATCGCAGGTGGCGAGCGACCTGGTGTCGCTGGCCATCGACATCGCGCGCCAGGTGCTGCGGCGCGAGCCCGCCACCGACTCCCAGGCCCTGCTGCCGGCCGCCCGCGAGGCCCTGCGCACGCTGGGCGAGAACGCCGGCCAGCTGGAACTGCAGCTGCACCCCGCCGACGCCGGCCTGCTGCGCAAGGGCTTAGCGGCCCAGGGCGTGCAGGCCCGCATCCAGGAGGACGCGAGCCTGCCGCGCGGCAGCTGCCGCATCGAGGCCGACACCGGCGTCGCCGACGCCGGCTTCGAGGCCCGCTGGCAGGCCGTGATGGCCGCGCTGGGCCGCGACGAGGAGCCGCTGCCGTGATGCACGCTTCTCAAGCCCCTGGGGGCGCCGCATGAGCGTGCTGGCCCAGAAGCTCTCCGAACACCTGCGGGCGCACAGCCGGCTGGTCGCCCCGGGCAGCATCCCGCTGGACACCGGCGGCCGCCTGGTGCGCGTGTCCGGCCTCGTCATGGAGGCCACCGGACTGCACCTGCCGCTGGGCAGCATCTGCCGCGTCACCGACGGCGCTCGCAGCACCGAGGCCGAGGTCGTGGGCTTCGGCAACGGCCGCCTGCACCTGATGCCCACCGGCGACATCCAGGGCCTGTCGCCCGGCGCGCTGGTGGAGCCCCTGCGCTACCCCTTCGAAGGCCTGCATTTCGGCCGCGCCCTGCCCGAGCGGCCCGCGCACGCCAACCGGCTGCGCCGCCTGCCCATGGGCGAGGCGCTGCTGGGCCGCGTCATCGACCCCTCGGGCGCGCCGCTGGACGGCCGCGGCCCGCTCTTCGGCACCCGCACCGAGCCGCTGGACCGCGAGCCCATCAACGCCATGGACCGCGACCCGGTGCGCGAGCCGCTGGACGTGGGCGTGCGCGCGATCAACGCCCTGCTCACCGTGGGCCGCGGCCAGCGCCTGGGCCTGTTCGCCGGCTCCGGCGTCGGCAAGTCGGTCCTCATGGGCATGATGGCGCGCTACACCCGCGCCGACGTGACCGTGGTCGGGCTGGTCGGCGAGCGCGGCCGCGAAGTGAAGGAATTCGTGGAGGACATCCTGGGTGAGGAGGGCCTGCGCCGCGCCGTGGTGGTGGCGGCCCCGGCCGACCTGCCGCCGCTGATGCGCATGCAGGGCGCCTCCTACGCCACCGCGCTGGCGGAATATTTCCGCGACCGCGGGCTGAACGTGCTGCTGCTGATGGATTCGCTCACCCGCTACGCCATGGCGCACCGCGAGATGGCGCTGGCGCTGGGCGAGCCGCCGGCCACCAAGGGCTATCCGCCCTCGGTGTTCGCGCGGCTGCCGCAGCTGGTGGAGCGCACCGGCAACGGCCTGCACGGCTGCGGCTCCATCACCGCCTTCTACACCGTGCTGACCGAGGGCGACGACCCGCAGGACCCGGTGGCCGACAACGCCCGCGCCATCCTGGACGGCCACATCGTGCTCTCGCGCGCGATCGCCGAGCAGGGGCACTACCCCGCGATCGACATCGAGCAGTCGATCTCGCGCGTGATGCACAACGTGACCGATGCGCAGCAGCTGCGCGAGGCGCGCATGCTCAAGGCGCTGTATGCGCGCTACCAGCGCAACCGCGACCTGCTGGCCGTAGGCGCCTACGTGCCCGGCGCCGACCCGCAGACCGACCTGGCCATGCGCATGCAGCCGCAGATGGCGGCCTTCCTGCAGCAGGACATGCGCGAGGGCGCCTCCATCACCGACAGCCGCGCCGCGCTGGCGGCGATCATGGCCCTGGCCGTGCAGCAGGGGGCCGCCTGATGGACCACCTGCTGCCCACGCTGATCGAGGGCGCCACCGCCGCACGCGACAAGGAGTCCGCGCGCCTGCAGCAGCTGGTGCAGGCGCTGCGCCAGTCCGAGGCCACGCTGGCCCGGCTGCGCGAGTTCCGCGTCGAGTGCCTGGCGCGCTCGGCGGCCGGCAGCCTGGGCCGGGCGGACGCGGTCTCGCTGCAGACCTACCAGGGCTTCATGGCCCGGCTCGACCAGGCCTTGCTGCTGCAGGGCCATGACCTGGAGCGCAAGCGCCAGGCCGTCACGCTGCAGCAGCAGCGCCTGGCCGCCAGCCAGCAGAAGCTGCTGGCCTTCCAGACGCTGGTGCGCCGCCGCGCCGCCGTGCACGCCCTCAAGGAATCGCGGCGCGCCCAGCGCGAATGCGACGAATTCGCCGCCCGCGCGCTCGCCCGCGCCACGGGCCCCTGACCCCACCTGCCGAGACGCCATGACCTCCATGACCTCCCCTGCCGCCCACGGCGCCCCTGCCAGCCACGCGCGTGCCGGCGCGGCCCAGGCCGGTGCCGCCCACGGCGCCCGCGCCGTCGCCTCGCTGACCGATGCGGCCGATGGCGGCGGTGATGCCTTCTCCGCCATGCTGGACGCGCTCGCGGCCGCCACCGGGGACGCCGGCACGGACGGCGCGCTGGGCACGGCCGCCGGGGCCGCCACCCCCAACAGCGCGGACGCGGGCACCGCCACCAGCGGCGCAGGCACGGCCCTGGCCGCCGTGCCGGGGCAGCTCCCCCTGGGCACCCTGCCCCTGCCGCACTGGCTGGCGCTCGCGCAGGCCCAGGCCCAGGCGCAGGGGCCTGGCACCGCACCCGGCTCACCGGGCCATGCACCGGCCGGCCACGGCAGGGGCAGCGCCACGGGCACCGCAGCCACCAGCGCCCTGGCGGACGCTGCCGATGGCGTCGCCTCGGGTCCGGCGGCCGCGGCGGCCGCGCACCACACCGACAAGGCCCTGGCGCAGCCCCCCGGGCTCGCGATCGCCCTGGACCGCGCGGCGCCCGCCGCGGACCCCGCCCTGCAGGCCGCCCCGGCCTTCGCTGCCGCGCTCGCCGCCGCCGGCGATGCGGCCCGCGGCAGCGCGCCGGCCAAGGAGCAGGCCGCCCCCGGCGGCCCGGACGCCACCGCACTGGCCGCCGCGCTGGGCCCGGGGCAGGCCGCTATGCCGGACGTGGCCGCCGGCACGCCCGTGCACCAGGCCGCCCTGCCCTCGCACCCGCTGGACGCCCGCTTCGCGGGCGACCTCGCGGCGCAGGTGGACCTGATGGCCGGCGCCGGCGTGCAGCAGGCCGAGCTGAGCCTGAACCCGGCCGACCTGGGCCCGATCCGCATCGAGCTCACGCTGCAGGCCCAGGTGGCCGACATCCATTTCAGCGCCGCCCACGCCACCACGCGCGAGGGCATCGCCCAGGCCCTGCCGGCCCTGCGGGAAATGCTGGCCGCGCAAGGCCTTTCGCTGGGCCAGGCGGGCGTCGGCCAGCACGCGCAGGCAGGCCAGCAGGACGCGCAGGCGCAGGCCCAGGCCGCGCGCGCGACGCGCAGCCGCGCCGCCGCGGGCCCGTCCGCCCTGGGCGCCGCCGCGCCTGTGCGGCACAGCGTGACCCTGCGGCCCGGCGCCGGCGTGCTCGACCTCTACGCCTGAGCGCCGCGGGGCGCGCCGAAAACACCCGGGTTTCCGGCCCTTATCCCGGGTTTGCCGGCGGCACTGCGTTCGCACAATGGCTTCCATCCAGGAGCCTTCCATGTCCGACGCCGCCACACCCCCGAAGAAGAAAAGCAAGCTGCTCCTCATCGCCCTGGGCACCCTGCTGCTGGCCGGCGGCGCCGCCGGGACCACCTGGTACGTGATGGGCGGCAGCCACCACGAAGCCGCGGCCGAGAAGAAGGAGCCGCCCAAGAAGCCGCTCTACACCACGCTGGAGACCTTCACCGTCAACCTGCAGGACCCGCGCGGCGAGCGCTTCGCCCAGGTCGGGGTGACGCTGCAGTTCGAGGACCCCGAGCTGGAGATGAAGATCAAGGACCGCCTGCCGGCGATCCGCAACGAGATCCTGCTGCTCCTGTCGTCCAAGGAGATGGAGGACCTGCTGAGCGTGGAAGGCAAGCAGCAGCTGGCCGAGCAGATCCGCGAACGCTCGGCGCTGGCGCTGGGCATTCCCGTCGTGCAGCACAACTACACCCGCGTGCCGCCGGCCATGGCGGCCGCCTCCGCGGCCTCCGGCGCCGCGGCGCCCGCGGCCCTGGCCGCCGCCGAGACCCCCAAGGCCGAGGGCGGCACCAAGGTCGCGGGGGTCGAGAACCCGATCCGCGGCGTGCTGTTCTCGCAGTTCATCGTCCAGTAAGACGCGCATGGCCCAGCACGCCCTCTCCCAGGAAGAAGTCGACGCCCTGCTGGCTGGGGTGAACGGCGAGGACAGCGCGAGCGACGACGCGCCGCAGGAGGCGGGGGGCGTACGCAGCTACGACCTCTCCAGCCAGGAGCGCATCGTGCGCGGGCGCATGCCCACGCTGGAGATCGTGAACGAGCGCTTCGCCCGCAACTTCCGCATCGGCGTCTTCAACTTCATGCGCCGCAACCCCGACATCTCGGTCGGCCCGGTGCGGGTGCAGAAGTTCAGCGCCTTCCTGCGCAACGTGGCGGTGCCCACCAACATCAACATCATGCACGTGCGGCCGCTGCGCGGCTCGGGCCTGCTGATCTGCGATCCCAAGCTCGTGTTCACGGTGATCGACAACCTGTTCGGCGGCGCCGGCCTGCCCACGGCGCGCATCGAGGGCCGCGAGTTCTCCGCCACCGAGCAGCGCATCATCCTGCGCCTGGTGGAAGTGATCGCCGGCGAGTACGCCAAGAGCTGGTCCAGCATCTACCCGATCGAGCTGGAGTACGCCCGCTCGGAGATGCACACGCAGTTCGCCAACATCGCCACGCCCTCGGAAATCGTGGTCACCACCAGCTTCGAGATCGAGTTCGGCGACAGCGGCGGGGCCATGCACATCTGCATCCCCTATTCCACCTTCGAGCCGATCCGCGAGATCCTGTACTCGCCGCTGCAAGGCGACAACGGCGGCCCCGACCGCCGCTGGCTGTCCCTGCTGACGCAGCAGATCCAGTCGGCCGAGGTCGAGATCGCCGCCGAGCTGGGCTACAGCCAGGCCACGGTGCGCGAGCTGATGTCGCTCAAGGTGGGCGACTTCGTCGAGCTGGACCGCGCGCCCACGCTGACCGCCAAGGTCGACGGCGTGCCCGTCTTCGAATGCGACTACGGCACGCTGGGCCCGCACTACGGCCTGCGCATCCGCGAGTTCCTCACCCAGCACGCGCTGCCCAACGACGGCAGCGCCCCGCTCAAGCCCTGACAGCCCAAGGAAGCACCATGTCCACCGCAGAGACCACCCCCCAGGACGAGATGGCCGACGACTGGGCCGCAGCGCTGGCCGAGGCCGAGGCCACCGGCGGCGCGCAGAACGCCGTGGCGACCGCCGACAGCCCAGCCGTCTTCCCGCGCCTGGGCGCGGGTGCGCCCGGCGCCCAGCGCGAGGACATCGACCTGGTGCTGGACATCCCGGTGCAGCTCACCGTCGAGCTGGGCCGCACGCGCATCCCGATCAAGCACATCCTGCAGCTGGCGCAGGGCTCGGTGATCGAGCTGGATGCCCTGGCCGGCGAGCCCATGGACGTGCTGGTCAACGGCTTCCTCATCGCCCAGGGCGAGGTGGTGGTCGTCAACGACAAGTTCGGCATCCGCCTCACCGACATCGTCACGCCGTCCGAGCGCATGCGCCGGCTCAGCCGCTGACCCCCTTCCCCCTTTCGAAGAAGTCCCCACATGGCCTCGACCGCCTGGTCCTTCCTGATGCTGCTGCTGGTGCTGGCGCTGATTCCCGGCGTGCTGTGGCTGCTCAAGCGCGTGCAGACCTTCCGCCCGCCCGGCGCGCCGCGCGAGCTGGAGGTCACCGCGCAGGTGGCCCTGGGCGCGCGCGAACGGGTGGTGCTGGTGCGCATGGCCGACCGCACCCTGGTGCTGGGCGTCACGCCGCAGCAGGTGACCCTGCTGGCCGAGCAGGCCTCGCCGGTCTTCCAGCGCGAGCGCGGCACGCCATGAAGCGCCTCGCCACCGGCCTGCTGCTGGCCGCCTCGGGCGCCGCGGCCTGGGCCCAGTCCACCCCCTTCGGCTTCACCGCCCAGACCAGCGGCGCCACCACCACCTATTCGGTGCCGGTGCAGACGCTGCTGATCTTCGGCGCGCTGTCCTTCCTGCCCGCGGTGCTGCTGCTGATGACCAGCTTCACCCGCCTGATCATCGTGCTCAGCCTGCTGCGCCAGGCCCTGGGCCTGCAGACCACGCCGCCCAACCAGGTGCTGGTGGGGCTGTCGCTGTTCCTCACCTTCTTCATCATGGGCCCGACGCTGGACAAGGTCTACAACGAGGCCTACAAGCCCTACAGCGAGCAGAAGATGGCCTTCGAGGAGGCCGTGGCACGCGGCAGCGACCCGCTGCGCGCCTTCATGCTCAAGCAGACCCGCGAGGCCGACCTGGCGCTGTTCCAGCGCATCGCCGGCCAGCCGGCGGCCCCCAAGGCGGCCGACGTCCCGCTGCGCATCGTGGTGCCGGCCTTCGTCACCAGCGAACTGAAGACCGCCTTCCAGATCGGCTTCATGGTCTTCATCCCCTTCATCGTGATCGACCTCATCGTCGCCAGCGTACTCATGTCCATGGGAATGATGATGCTGTCGCCGGTGCTGGTCGCCCTGCCCTTCAAGCTCATGCTCTTCGTGCTGGCCGACGGCTGGAACCTGCTCATCGGCTCGCTGGTGGCCAGCTTCGGGAGCGCCTCGTGACGCCCGAATCCGTGCTCACCTTCGGCCGCTCGGCCATGGAGATGCTGGTGACCGTGTGCGCGCCGGTGCTGCTGGTGGCCCTGGTCGTCGGCCTGGCCGTGAGCCTGTTGCAGGCCGTCACGCAGATCAACGAGGCCACGCTGTCCTTCCTGCCCAAGCTGCTCGCGGTGCTGGCCACCCTGGGCATCGCCGGGCCCTGGATGATGACCCTGCTGGTGGACTGGATCCGCCAGGTGATCCTCAGCATTCCCGGCTCGGTGGGCTGAGCGCCGCGCCATGGTCACGTTCAGCCAGCTGCAGCTGGACACCTGGCTGGCCGGGCTGCTGTTGCCCTTCCTGCGCGTGCTGGCGCTGTTCAGCGCGGCGCCCCTGCTCTCGCACCGGGGCTTTCCGGTGCGCGCGCGGGTGGCCGCTGCCTTCGCCATCGCGGTCGCGGTGGCGCCCTTCGCGGACGTGCCGCCCGGCCTCTCGCTGGGCAGCGCGGCGGGGCTGGGCCTGGTCGCCCAGCAGGTGGGCATCGGCCTGGCGCTGGGCTTCGCCGCGCGGCTGCTGTTCGCCGTGTTCGAGATCGCGGGCGAGCTGATCGGCCTGCAGATGGGCTTCTCCTTCGCCGGCTTCTTCGATCCGCACGGCGGCAGCGAATCGGCGGTGGGCAGTTGGCTGCACACGCTGGCCATGCTGCTCTTCATCGCCGCCGACGGGCACCTGCTGCTGGTGGAGGCGCTGGTGGCCACCTTCCGCAGCCTGCCCATCGCGGCCGACCCGCTGGGCGCGATCAGCCTGGTGCGCATCGACCTGCTGGGCTCGGACGTGTTCCGGCTCGCGCTCACGCTGGCGCTGCCGGCCACGCTGCTCATGCTCTTCGTCAACCTGGTGCTGGGCTTCACCTCGCGCGTGGCGCCGCAGCTGAGCATCTTCTCGGTCGGCTTCCCGGTCACGCTGATCGCGGGACTGTCGGCGCTGGCTTTCGGGGTGCAGCACATGGTCGGGCCGCTGGACGAGGCGCTGCGGACTTTCATCGCGCGCTGAGATGGGCACTGTCGGCTGGGCGCCGGCTGGCCTGCAGAGCGCCTGCTGGTTTGCTTCTGCCTGCTGCCCTGCGGGCGGCGGATGCCCTGGCGGGCGGCCTCCCCACTCTCCCCCCGCCCTCTCGCCCCAGTGGGGCGAGAGGGAGCCCAACACCCATCTGGTTGTCGCCCTCCGGCGACGGAGAAACCGGCGTGACGCCGCCACCACCCGGGCCCACCACGGCCCGTGCCCGCTGTTGGGGCCACCGCCAACGGATGGGCGCCGAGCCGGGGCCCGCTGCGCTTCGCCCTCTGACCTTCAATTCCTGTTCGGCGTGGGGAGCCGGCTGCATAGAAATGGCGATACCCGCCACGGCGAGAGCCCACCACGGCCCAAGCCTACCGTGCGGCCTCAGCTGATCTGATTAGGGCCCGGCTCAGCGGCCTAGCGGATCGGCGGGTCGGCAGGTCGGCAGGTCGGCAGATATGTGACTCAGTGACTCAGTGGCCCGGTGGCTCGGTGGCTCGGTGGCTCGGCGCCCGGGCGTCGGCCGGCGGCCCCAACAGCAGGCACGGGCCGTGGCGGGCCCAGGGGGTGGCGACGCAACGCCTGTTTCTCCGTGGTCGGAGACCGGCAACCCGATGGGTGTTGGGCTCCCTCTCGCCCCACTGGGGCGAGAGGGCGGGGGGAGAGTGGGGAGGCCGCCCGCCAGGGCATCCGCCGCCTGCAAGGCATCAACGCACTCAACACAACAACCTTCTGCTGAGGACCAGCCGCCGGCAGAGCAATCGCAAGCCACACCGCTGAGCTTCGCGCCCCGCGGAACGCGCCCGAACGCTCAGCGGTGGCGTGAACATTCGTAAGGCTTATCGCTGAGCCTGCTTACGAATCCGGTTGAGTCGCTGGGGGGCAGCCCAGCCGGGTGTGAACTCTTCCACACAACAAACTCGGCACTTCGTTACGACTGCAGGACGGCCGGAAGGCGGATGTCGGACGTCTCCTACTAGAGTCGCGCCTTTCGTTGAGCTTGAACCGAAAGAGATGATGAAACGACGCCTGTTCCTGCAGTCCGGCTCCGCCGCCTTTGCCCTGTCCATCGCCGGTTGCGGCGGCGGGGGCGGTGGCAGCCCGGCCGCAGCGAGCGCCGCTTCGGCCGATGCCGCCGCTGCGACCTCGACCGCCGCCACCAACGCCACCCCCGCCGCGCTGTCGCGGGTCGCCCCCGTGCGCGGCTACCCCTTCGGCAGCCGCCTGAAGCCCTATGTCGCCGGCATCCACCCCTCGGTGGCCGCCGCCACCATGGACGCGACCCTGGCCGCGCAGTACGACGCCTGGAAGGCCGCCCGCGTGGTGGCCGCCGACAACGTGGTGCCGGGCGGCAAGGCCGTGCTGTTCAGTTCGAAGTACCTCACCGTCTCCGAAGGCATGGGCTACGGCATGCTGCTGGCCGTGGTCTTCGCCGGCCACGACCCGCAGGCGCAAGCCCTGTTCGACGGCCTGCTGGCCGTGGTGCGCGCCCGCTACGCCTACGGGGTGGTGACCTACGACCCCAACGGCAAGTACCTCATGGAATGGCAGCTCAACGCCGACGGCAGCTCCGCCGGTGGTGGCTGGAACGCGATGGATGGCGACCTGGACATCGCCATGGCGCTGCTGATGGCGGACCGCCAGTGGGGCTCGGGCGGTGCCTGGGACTACCTGCAGGAGGCCAAGAACACCATCGCCGCGCACAAGTCCTTCAACTTCAACGCGGACGGCGCCAGCAAGGGCACGCGCTTCGGCACCAACAACCGCAGCTCCGACTACATGGTGGGCCACTTCCGCGCCTTCCTGGCCGCGACGGGCGACACCTTCTGGCAGCTGGCGATCGACAAGGCCTTCGCCACCCTGGACCACCTGCAGACCACCTACGCCCCGGCCACCGGCCTGGTGCCCGACTTCGTGATGAACACGAACACGGGCGACCCGATCCCGTCCACCGGCTACATCGGCGACGGCAACGACAAGGAAGGCTTCTACTGGTGGAACGCCTGCCGCGACCCCTGGCGCTTCGCCTCGGACTACGTGCTCTCGGGCGACACCCGCTTCGCGCTGGTGACGGCGCGCATGCTGGACTTCTTCAAGGACTCGACCGGCGGCGACCCGACCGGCATCGGCTGCGGCTACACGCTCTCGGGCACCAAGCTGGACGCGAACAACGGCCCGGCCTTCATCGCCCCGATCTGCGCCGGCGGCTGCGTGGACGCCCGCTTCCAGACCTTCGTGGACGCCACCTGGGACTGGAACACCAAGAACCTGACGACCAACTACTACGACGCCGAGCTGCAGCTGCTCTCGCTGGTGGTGGCTTCCGGCAACTGGTGGTCCACGGCCGCCTGACGGGCCT
This sequence comes from Ramlibacter aquaticus, assembly GCF_015159745.1. Classification (GTDB taxonomy): domain Bacteria; phylum Pseudomonadota; class Gammaproteobacteria; order Burkholderiales; family Burkholderiaceae_C; genus Ramlibacter; species Ramlibacter aquaticus. The sequence continues at coordinate 44,332 of NZ_JADDOJ010000003.1, forward strand.
GCCTCCTCCGGGCGGGCGAGGCCCGTGGCCCGGCTGTGCATGGCCCCATGCACAGCCGGCATTTCCCATGGCCCCGGTGCCGGCCCCAAGATGAGCCGCTCATCCCACAAGGAGCGCAGCATGGACACCGCCACCGCGGCAGGCATCCTCATCCGCAGCATGGAACCGGACGACGCCGCCGGCGTCTCGGCCCTGATCGGCCTGCCGGGCACCTTCGAGGGCACGCTGCAGCTGCCCGACATGCCCGTGGCCTCGCGCACGGAGCACTTCGCCAAGGTCGACACCCAGGCCTGCAAGCTGGTGGCGGTGCTGGGCGGGCGCATCGTGGGCAGCGCCGGACTGTATGTCGTGGGCGGCCTGCGCCGCGCCCACGTACGCAGCCTGGGCCTGGCACTCGCCGAGGAGGTGCAGGGCCAGGGCCTGGGGCGGCGCATGATGGAACGGCTGCTGGACTGGGCCGACAACTGGGCCCAGGTGCTGCGCATCGAGCTGCACGTGCACGCCGACAACCCGCGCGCGATCGCGCTCTACCGCGCGATGGGCTTCGAGGAGGAAGGCCGCCACAGGGGCTACGCCTTCAAGGGCGGGCGCTACGTGGACGGCCTGTCGATGGCGCGGCTGCATCCCAGCCCGCCGCGCATCGGCTGATCGGTCAGAAGAGCTGGCCGCTGATCCAGTAGGCGATCGCCGCCATGAAGGCGCTGGCCGGGATGGTGAGCACCCAGGCCCAGATGATGTTGCCGGCCACGCCCCAGCGCACGGCGCTGGCGCGCTGCGTCGCGCCCACGCCCACGATGGCGCCCGTGATGGTGTGCGTGGTGGACACCGGCACCCCCAGGGCGGTGGCGATGAACAGCGTCAGCGCACCGCCGGTCTCGGCGCAGAAGCCGCCGACCGGCTTGAGCTTGGTGATCTTCTGGCCCATGGTCTTCACGATGCGCCAGCCGCCGAACAGCGTGCCCAGGCCCATGGCCGTGTAGCAGCCCAGGATCACCCAGGAGGGCGGCGTCTTGTCGCCGGCGGCCACGTGGCCGGTGGCGATGAGCAGCATCCAGATGATGCCGATGGTCTTCTGCGAATCGTTGCCGCCGTGGCCCAGGCTGTAGGCGCCGGCCGAGGCCAGCTGCAGCCGGCGGAACCAGCGGTCGACCTTGGCCGGCGTGGCGCGCCGGAAGATGTTGGCGACCAGCACCATCATCAGCGAGCCCAGGACGAAGCCCAGGGCCGGCGACAGGAAGATGAAGACCACGGTCTTCCAGATGCCGGCGCCGATCAGCGAGCCCGAGCCGGCCTTGGCCATCACCGCGCCGACGATGCCGCCGATGAGCGCGTGCGAGGAACTGCTGGGGATGCCGTAGTACCAGGTGATGACGTTCCAGATGATGGCGCCCACCAGGGCCCCGAACACCACGTGCACGTCCACCACGCCGGGCTCCACGATGCCCTTGCCCACGGTCGCGGCCACGCTGAGGTGGAAGACGGCGATGGCGAGCAGGTTGAAGAAGGCGGCGAAGGCCACCGCGGTGGTGGGCTTGAGCACGCCGGTGGACACCACGGTGGCGATGGAGTTCGCCGCGTCGTGGAAGCCGTTCATGAAGTCGAAGGCCAGGGCCAGGACGACCAGCATGATCACCACCCCCAGGGCGGCCTGTGCGGTATCCATGGCCGGCTCAGGAGTTCTCGAGGACGATGCCCTCGATCACGTTGGCGACGTCCTCGCACTTGTCCGTGATCGTCTCCAGCAGCTCGTAGATGGCCTTGAGCTTGATGACCTCGCGCACGTCGGGCTCCTCGCGGAAGAGCTTGCTCATGGCGGAACGCATCACGCGGTCGGCGTCGGACTCGAGCTTGTCGATCTCCTCGCAGGTCTTGAGCGCCGCCTCGGGCGTGCCCTTCTCGCTCAGCTTGGCCAGCATGCCGACCGCCTCGCGCATGCGCTCGCAGCACTTGACGCTGAGCTCGGTCAGGCGGGAGATCTCCTCGGTCATGTGCCGCACGTCGTACAGCGCCATGGTTTCGGCCGAGTCCTGGATCAGGTCGGCCACGTCGTCCATGGTGTTGATGAGCGTGTGGATCTGCTCGCGGTCGATCGGCGTGATGAAGGTCTTGTGGATCAGCCGGTTGACGTCGTGCGTCACGCGGTCGGCGGCGCGCTCGGCGTTGTCCACGTCGCGGTTGTATTGCTCGCGCAGGTGCGCGTCACCGTAGTTCGCCACCAGCTGCGAGAAGGCACGCGCGGCCTCGACCACACGGTCCGCGTGCTGATTGAACATTTCGAAGAAGTTGCCCTCGCGCGGCAGGAGCTTGCCCAGCAGCATGGGGTCGCCTTTCTTTATATGACAATGGAATGACAGGCGGGAGTGTAACTGCGCCCCCGCCCGGCCCTGCCGCGGGCCAGGCCCACCGTCAGGCGCCGCGGAAGACGAAATACACCGCGCCGACCAGGCACAGGCCGGCCCACAGGAAGTCCAGGCGCGGCGGCTGGTCCAGGTAGATCCAGGCGAAGGGCACGAACACGCACAGCGTGATCACCTCCTGGATGATCTTGAGCTGCGCGACAGTGAGGCCGGCGGACTCGAAACCGATGCGGTTGCCCGGCACCTGCAGCATGTATTCGAAGAGCGCGATGCCCCAGCTCACCAGGGCGGCCACGTACCAGGGGGAGCTGGCCAAGTTCTTGAGGTGGCCGTACCAGGCCATGGTCATGAAGCAGTTGGACGCCACGAGCAGCAGCACGGTCTGCACGGTGAAGGGAATGCCTGAGAGGAAATTCATGGCCCGATTATGGGAAGCGCCGCCCGCGCGCGCAGGCCTGGGGTTGCTGCATGCGGATGGGCTGCTGCTGGTGCTGGACAAGCCGGCGGGCCTGCTGGCCGTGCCCGGCCGCGGCGCGGACAAGCAGGACTGCCTGGCCGCCCGGGTACAGCGCCTGTACCCGGAGGCGCGCATCGTGCACCGGCTGGACATGGCGACCTCGGGCCTGCTGCTGATGGCGCGCGGGCTGATGGCGCAGCGGCAACTGTCGGCCGCCTTCGAGCAGCGCGAGGTGGCCAAGCGCTACCAGGCCGTGGTCGCGGGCCGGCTGGCGACGCCTGCGGACGCGGACGACGAGGGCTGGTCCTGCATCGCGCTGCCGCTGGCGGCCGACTGGCCGCGCCGGCCCATGCAGAAGGTGGACACCACGCACGGACGGCCCAGCCTCACGCGCTGGCGGGTGCTGGGCCACGGGGACGGGACCACGCGGCTGGAGCTCGAGCCCCTGACGGGACGCACCCACCAGCTGCGCGTGCACCTGCAGGCCATCGGCCACCCCATCCTGGGCGATGCGCTGTACGCGCCGCCGCAGGTGCAGGCCGCGGCACCGCGCCTGCTGCTGCATGCCAGTGAACTGGGCGTGGCGCACCCCGGCAGCGGCGAGGCCCTGCGCTGGCGCAGCCCGCCGCCCTTCTAGCGGACGGGCGCGGGCCTCAGCCCTCGGGCGGGCGCGCCACCATCACCTCGTACCAGCGGCCCCAGGCCGCGTCGGTGTCGCGGCGAGCCTGCAGCCAGGTGGCGAGCTCGTGCGAACGCAGCAGCGCCGCGCCGCCCTCGGGCCCCAGGCTCTCGCGGTGGCGCACGAAGGCGCCGCGGGCGACCGCCTCCAGGCCTTCGATGCGCAGGGCCGCGCCCTCCACCAGGGCCAGCTCCTGGGCCCACCAGTTCGTGGATTCCTCGAGGGCCTCAGCCATTGCGGCATTCCTCGCGGCAGCGGTACTGGCGGGCGCCGGCCATGACCACGGGGCGCAGCAGGGAGCGCGGGCGGTGGCGGCCGCACAGGATGCAGCTCATGGTGCCGGACTCGCCCAGGTAGGGGCTGCCGCCCACCTTGCTCTCGTAGCGCAGGCCATCCTGGTGGATGACCGTCTTGAGATCGTCGCGCATGGGTTCTCCTTGGCAGGAGGCCACCGCAGGGCGTTGACGACCGCGCCGCGGGACTCCTGCGGTGCGCTGTCAGGGTCCCGGCGGCTGCGGTGAGCCGAGCATCCGGCCAGGGCACGAAGCAGGCCGTCCAGGAGAAGTGACCCACTATACGCGAGCCGCACGGGCGGTTGGCGCGCGGCCAGCCCTTCAGCGCGGCGCGTCCTGCAGGCCTTCGCGCACGCCGGGGTAGCGCAGCCGCAGCCCCAGTTCCTCGCGCAGCCTGTCGTTGCGCAGGCGGCGCGACTCGGACATGAAGCTCAGCAGCATCAGCGGCAGCGTGGCCTGGGCGGCGTCGCGCGGCACGCGAGGTGGCCGCGGCAGGCCGTACAGGTCGGCCGCCAGGTCGAAGTAGTCGCCCATCTTCAGCTGGCTGTCGTCGCTCGCGTGGTAGACCCGCTGCGGCCGGCCGCGCCAGAGAGCGGCGACCACGGCGCGCGCCAGGTCGTCGGCGTGGATGTGGTTGGTGTAGACGTCGTCCTCGGGCGCGAGCACGGGCGTGCCCTTCTGCAGCCGGTCGCGCGGCGTGCCGCCCACCCGGTCGGGGGCGTAGATGCCGGGGATGCGCAGGATGCTGGCGCGGCTCGCGCCCGCGCGGGCGAAGTGGCGCACGGCGCGCTCGGCATCCACGCGGCGCTGCGCGCGGGGCGTGCGCGGCGCCACCGGCCGCGACTCGGGGACCCAGTCGCCGCCGCAATCGCCGTACACGCCCGAGGTCGAGCCGTAGACCAGCGAGACCGGGCGGCTGCGGCGCAGCAGCACCGCCATCAGGCGCGCGGTGCGCGGGTCGCGCCACCATAGGGCCTGCTCGCCTTCGCCCGGCGGCGGTGCCAGGTGCACGACCCGGGTGGCGATGCCCGCCAGCCGCGCCAGCGTCGCGATGTCGTCCAGGTTGCCGGCCAGGGGCAGCAGGCCGCGCTCGCGCAGCTGCGGCGCGCGCGCCGGGCTGGAGGTGAGGGCGCGCAGGCTGACGCGGCCGCGCAGCTCGCGCGCCACGCGCAGGCCGACGTCGCCACAGCCGACGATGAGGACGCGTTCACGGCGAAAGCGCGCGGGCAGCGCGCCGAGTGGGCTCTGGATTGAAGGCAAAATCGTGGGTTCTTCCGCTAACAGCTCACTAGGATAACGAAATGACGAGTGCCGCAGCCGGCCCCTTCCAGGTCAAGGTGGAACCCAGCGGGCGCAGCTTCAGTGCCGAGGCCGGCGAGGCCATCCTCGCGGCCGCGATCCGCCAGGGCGTGGGCATGCCCTACGGCTGCAAGGACGGCGCCTGCGGCTCCTGCAAGTGCAAGAAGCTGGAAGGCAGCGTCGTCCACGACCCGCACCAGAGCAAGGCGCTGTCGGCCGAGGAGGAGGCCCAGGGCTACATCCTCACCTGCTGCGGCGTGCCCCAGTCCGACCTGGTGCTGGAGTCGCGCCAGGTCACCGACGAGAGCGCCTTCCCCGTCCGCAAGATGCCCTCGCGCGTGCTCTCGCTGGAGAAGGTGTCGCACGACGTGATGCGGGTGCGCCTGCAGCTGCCGGCCAACGACACCATCCGCTACCACGCCGGCCAGTACATCGAATTCATCCTGCGCGACGGCGCGCGCCGCAGCTATTCCATGGCGAACGCGCCGCACACCCTGCTGGCCCCCGTGGCCGGCACCGTGCCGGCGGGCCCCGTGGTCGAGCTGCACATCCGCCACATGCCCGGCGGCAAGTTCACCGACCACGTCTTCACCGCCATGAAGGAGAAGGAGATCCTGCGCTGCGAGGGCCCCTTCGGCAGCTTCTTCCTGCGCGAGGACTCGGCCAAGCCCCTGGTGCTGCTGGCCTCGGGCACCGGCTTCGCCCCCATCAAGGCGCTGATCGAGCACATGCAGTTCAAGGGCATCGCCCGCCCGGCCACGCTGTACTGGGGCGGCCGCCGGCCGGCCGACCTGTACATGGACGACTGGGTGCGGGCCCGCCTGGCCGAGATGCCCCAGCTGCGTTACGTGCCGGTGGTCTCCGACGCGCTGCCCGAGGACAACTGGACCGGGCGCACCGGCTTCGTCCACCGCGCCGTGATGCAGGACTTCCCCGACCTCTCCGGCCACCAGGTCTACGCCTGCGGCGCGCCCATCGTGGTGGAGTCCGCGCGCGCCGAGTACGGCGCCGCCTGCGGGTTGCCGGCCGAGGAGTTCTTCGCCGATTCCTTCACCACCGAAGCCGACAAGCACAGCGCATGACGGACCGCCGCCACTTCCTGCTCACCAGCGCCGCCGGCACGGCCGCGCTCGCCCTGCCCGCCCTGGCCCAGCCGGGCGGCAAGCCGATCCGGCTGGTCGTGCCCTACGCGGCGGGCGGCCCCATCGACGCCACCGCGCGCGTGCTCGCCGAGCATGTCAGGGACACCCTGGGCACGGTGATCGTGGACAACCGGCCCGGCGGCGGCGGCAACATCGGCGCCGACATGGTCGCCAAGGCGGCCCCGGACGGCAGCACCCTGGGCATCGCGGCCGTGGCCACGCATGCGATCAACCCCTGGCTGTTCCCCCGCATGCCCTACGACGCGCTGCGCGACTTCACGCCCATCACGCAGATGGTGCGGGTGCCCAACGTGCTGGTGATGAACGCCGAGACCGCGGCCCGCCTGAAGATCCACAGCCTGGCCGACCTGATCGCCTATGCCAAGGCCCACCCGGGCAAGCTCAACTACGGCAGCGGCGGCAACGGCAGCGCCGGCCACCTGGCGGGCGAGATGTTCAAGCAGGGCGCCGGCATCTTCGCCGTGCACATCCCCTACAACGGCGGCAACCCGGCCCAGCTGGCGCTGCTGTCGGGCCAGGTCGACTTCAACTTCGACAACCTGGCCACCGCCGCCCCCAACATCCGGGCCGGCAAGCTCAAGGCCCTGGCCGTCACCACGCTGCGCCGCTCGCCGGCCCTGCCGGACGTGCCGCCGGTCGCCGACACCCTGCCCGGCTTCGCGATCGACACCTGGTGGGGCCTGGTGGGCCCGGCGGGCATGGCGCCGGAGCTGGTGCACAAGCTGAACGCGGCCTTCACCGCCGCGCTGCGCGCGCCCGAGGCCCAGGCCCGCTTCGCCGCCCTGCTGGCCGAGCCGGTGCCCAGCACCCCGCAGGAGTTCGGGGCCTTCATGAAGGCCGAACTGGCCAAGTACCAGCGCGTGGTGAAGCTGTCCGGCGCCAAGGTCGACTGAATCCCGGCCGTCCTACAGGCCCCGTGGGACCCGTCCTACGCGACAAATCCCGTACGGCTCTGTACAGTGGCTCTTCAACCACCGGGAGCAGGTCATGGGCGTGGGACGTTCGATGGGGCTGGTTCTGGCATCCTTCCTGGGCATGGCCACGGGCGCCGCGCACGCGCAGGCCGCCCCCGGCTCCGGCCTGGCCCCCGGGCGCTACCTGGGCCTGAGCCTGGGCACCGACCGTTTCGGCGTCGCCTGCGACCAGAGCACCCAGCTGCTGTGCACCCGTGACGACCGCGCGGCGCGCCTGACCGCCGGCACCGACCTGGGCAAGCACTGGGGCGCCGAATTCTCCTGGGTGGACATGGGCCGCGTGCCCCGGCTGGGCGGCGAGACGCACGCCCAGGGGCTCAACTTCAGCGTGGTGGGACGGGCACGGCTGGCGTCCTCGGTCGGCGTGTTCGGCCGCCTGGGCACCACCTACGGCCGCACCGACAGCAGCGTCATGGGCGCCGCGCCGGCAGGCAACGCCGAAACCGGCTTCGGCCTGGCCTGGGGCGGCGGCGTGAGCTACGACATCACACCGCGCCTGTCGGCCACCCTGGAGATGGACAGCCAGGACTTCCGCTTCCCCGGCGGCTCGCGCGACCCGGTGCGCTCGACCAGCCTGGGGCTGCGCCTGCGCTACTGAAGCCGCGCAGGCACGGGGAGGCCGCGCCGGCGCGGGGGCCTCACTCGCCCAGGTAGGCGGCGCGCACCTTGGGGTCGTCCAGCATCTGACGGGCCTCGCCGCTCATGGTGATCATGCCGGAGTCCATCACGTAGCCGCGGTCGGCGATGGCCAGCGCGCGGCTCGCGTTCTGCTCGACCAGCAGCACCGTCACGCCCTGGGCGTAGACGTCCTTCACCACCTCGAAGATCTTGTCCACCATGATGGGCGACAGGCCCATGGAAGGCTCGTCCATCAGCAGCACCTTGGGCCGGCTCATGAGCGCGCGGCCCATGGCCAGCATCTGCTGCTCGCCGCCGGACATGGTGCCGGCGAGCTGGTCGCGGCGCTCCTTCAGGCGCGGGAAGATGGTGAAGACCTTGTCGATGTCCTGGGCGATGCCGGCCGTGTCCTTGCGGATGTGCGCGCCCATCTGCAGGTTCTCGGTGATGGTCATGCGCGTGAACACGCCACGGCCTTCCGGCACCATGGCCAGGCCCTGCTTGACCAGGTCCCAGGGGCCGCGGCCGCGGATGCTCTGGCCCAGGTACTCGATGTCGCCGGCGTTGATCGGCAGCAGGCCGGTGATGGCCTTCATGGTGGTGGTCTTGCCGGCGCCGTTGGAGCCGATCAGGGTGACCAGCTCGCCCTCGCGGACCTCGAAGTCCACGCCCTTGACGGCCTGGATGCCGCCATAGGCGACCTTCAGGCCCTTCACCTTCAGCAGCGTCTGGCTCATGCTGCGTCTCCCTCGCCCTTGGCGGGCGCGTTCGTGTGGCTGTGGCCCAGGTAGGCCTCGATCACCTTCTCGTTGCGCTGCACGTCGTAGGGCGTGCCCTCGGCGATCAGCTTGCCGTAGTCGAGCACGGTGACGCGGTCGCACAGGCCCATCACCAGCTTCACGTCGTGCTCGATCAACAGGATGGTGCGGTTGTCCTTGCGGATGCGGTCGATCAGCTCGCGCAGCATCACCTTCTCGGTGGCGTTCATGCCGGCGGCCGGCTCGTCCAGCGCGATCAGCTGCGGGTCGGTCGCCAGGGCGCGGGCGATCTCCAGGCGGCGCTGGTCGCCGTAGGACAGGGTGCGGGCCTTGTAGTCGGCGTACTTGGCGATGCCCACGTACTCGAGCAGTTCGCGGGCGCGCTCGGTGATCTGCCGCTCTTCCTCCTTGAAGCCGCCGGTGCGGAAGATCGCGCCCAGCAGCCCGGAGTGGGTGCGCACGTGGCGGCCCACCATCACGTTCTCCAGGGCGGTCATCTCGGCGAAGAGGCGGATGTTCTGGAAGGTGCGTGCGATGCCGGCGCGGGCGACCTCGTGCACCGCCGTCGGCTGGTAGGGCTTGCCGGCCAGCTCGAAGCTGCCCGAATCGGGCGTGTACAGGCCGGTGATGACGTTGAAGAAGGTGGTCTTGCCGGCGCCGTTGGGGCCGATCAGGCCGTAGACCTGGCCGCGCTCGATGGTGAGCCCGACGTCGGAGAGGGCCTGCAGGCCGCCGAATCGCTTGGAGATGCCCGCGACCTTGAGGACGATGTCTGCCATGGTGTGCGTCCTTCCTTCAGCGCGCCTGCTGCAGGGACTTGCCGTGCTCACGCGTGGGCCACAGGCCGCGCGGGCGCAGCAGCATGACGATGATCATGGCCAGGGCGATCAGCAGCTGGCGCAGGATGGCGGCGTCCAGGCGGCCGTCGGTGATGGACTGCAGGTCGAACTGGCCGGAGACCCAGCGCAGCACCTCGGGCAGGGCCGACAGCAGCACCGCGCCCAGGATCACGCCCGGCAGGTGGCCGATGCCGCCCAGCACCACCATGGCGACGATCATCACCGACTCCATCAGGCTGAAGGACTCGGGCGAGACGAAGCCCTGGAAGGCCGCGAACATCGCGCCCGACACGCCGCCGAAGGTGGCGCCCATGCCGAAGGCCAGCAGCTTCATGTTGCGGGTGTTGATGCCCATGGCCTTGGCGGCGATCTCGTCCTCGCGGATGGCCATCCAGGCGCGGCCGATGCGGGAGACCTCCAGCCGGTGGCAGATCAGCACCGAGGCCAGCACCAGCAGCAGGAACAGGAAGTAGTAGTTGGTGACCGCGTTGATGGTGAAGCCGAAGAGCTCGTGCGGCTTGCCCAGGTTGAGGTTGAACACGTGGAAGGAATCGATCTGGCCGATGCCCTTGGGGCCGTTGGTGAGGTTCACCGGCGCGTCCAGGTTGTTCATGAACACGCGGATGATCTCGCCGAAGCCCAGGGTGACGATGGCCAGGTAGTCGCCACGCAGCTTCAGCGTGGGCGCGCCCAGCAGGATGCCGAAGAGGCCGGCCAGCGCCGCCGCAGCCGGGATCACGATCCACAGCGGCAGGTGCAGCCCGTCGGGGAAGTAGGCCGCGATCCAGGGGAAGTTGTCGGTCAGGTGCGGCGAGGCCAGCAGCGCGTACATGTAGGCGCCGATGGCGAAGAAGGCCACGTAGCCCAGGTCCAGCAGGCCGGCGAAGCCCACCACGATGTTCAGGCCCAGCGCGAGCAGCACGTACAGCAGCGCGAAGTCGGCGATGCGCACCCAGAAGTTGCCGGCGTCCTGCAGCAGCAGCGGCAGCACGACGAGGGCCACGGCGCCAGCGGCGTAGGCCAGGATCTTTTTCTGCTTGTCCATGGTGGGTTCCTCAGGCGCGGTCGGCCACGCGCTCGCCCAGCAGGCCGGAGGGGCGCAGCGTGAGCATGATGATCAGCACGATGAAGGCGAAGATGTCGGCATAGTTGCTGCCCAGCACGCCACCGGTGAGCGCGCCGATGTAGCCCGAGCCGATGGACTCGATCAGCCCCAGCAGCAGGCCGCCGACCACCGCGCCGGCGAGGTTGCCGATGCCGCCGAACACCGCGGCGGTGAAGGCCTTGAGGCCGGGCAGGAAGCCCATGGTGTGCTGCACCGTGCCGTAGTTGGAGGCGTACATCACGCCGGCGATGGTGGCCAGCACCGCGCCGATGACGAAGGTGGCGGAGATGACCGTGTCGGGCTTCACGCCCATGAGCGCGGCCACGCGCGGGTTCTCGGCGGTGGCCCGCATGGCGCGTCCCAGCCGGGTGTAGTTCACCAGGTACATCAGCGTGGCCAGCGAGACCGCGGTGAAGCCCAGGATCATGATCTGCGTGGCGGTGATCACCGCGCCGCCGACCTGGTAGGGCACCGCGGGCAGCAGCGTCGGGTAAGCCTTGTAGTTCGGCTTGAAGATGATCATCGCCAGCGTCTGCAGCAGGATGGACATGCCGATCGCGGTGATCAGGGGCGCGAGCTTCGGGCTGTTGCGCAGCGGCCGGTAGGCGACCTTCTCGATGACGAAGTTCAGGGTCGCGGCGACCACGCAGGACAGCACCAGCGAGATGGCCAGCACCAGCCAGCCGGGCAGGCCGGGCATCGCCTCCTGCATCTTGGTGATGATCGCCCAGCTGGTGAGCGCGCCCACCATCAGCACCTCGCCATGGGCGAAGTTGATCAGGTTGATGATGCCGTACACCATGGTGTAGCCCAGGGCCACCAAGGCATACATGCTGCCCAGGACCAGACCGTTGATGATCTGTTGCAGCAGAATTTCCATAAGGTCTCTCGCTCCGTGTTCTTGTGGAACATCCAACTAGCAAAAAACCCGCCAGTGAGTACTTCGGCGGGTTTAGCGCCCGGGATTGTAGCCAAGCGTAGCGGGGGCTCTGCCGGGGGGGTCGCCGGGTTTACCCGCGCGCACGGGCATTCGAGCCCGGCCATTAGCCCAGCTTATGACCTGACCTGTTCGTTCAGGCGACGCAATTCGCGCAGGCGTTCGGCGATGCGGATTTCCAGGCCGCGTTCCACCGGGCGGTAGAAGCCGGGCGCGGCCATGCCCTCGGGCAGGTAGCGCTCGCCCGCGGCGAAGCCGCCCTCCTCGTCGTGCGCGTAGCGGTAGCCCTTGCCGTAGTCGAGGTCCTTCATGAGGCGGGTGGGCGCGTTGCGCAGGTGCATGGGCACGGGCCGGGTGCCGTCCTTCTTCACGAAGGCGCGGGCCTCGTTGTAGGCGGCGTACACGGCGTTCGACTTGGGCGCGATGGCCAGGTAGACCGTGCACTCGGCCAGCGCGAGTTCGCCCTCGGGCGAGCCCAGCCGCTCGTAGACCTCGCTCGCGTCCAGCGCCAGGCGCAGCGCGCGTGGGTCGGCCAGGCCGATGTCCTCGGCGGCCATGCGCACCAGGCGGCGCGCCATGTAGCGCGGGTCGGCGCCGCCGTCGAGCATGCGCACCAGCCAGTAGAGCGCGGCGTCGGGGTCCGAGCCGCGCACCGACTTGTGCAGCGCGCTGATGGTGTCGTAGAACTGCTCGCCGCCCTTGTCGTAGCGGCGCATGCGCTCGCCCAGCACCTTGAGCAGCCAGGCGTCGGTGATCGTCGCCACCTGCTCCTTCTCGGCGGCGACGCCCAGGGTCTCCAGCGTGTTGAGCAGGCGGCGCGCATCGCCGTCGGCGTAGGCCACCAGCCGCTCCAGGGCCGCCGCCTCCAGGGGCGGCACCCCGCCCACCGCCTCGGCGCGGGCGGCGATCTGGCGCAGGTCCTCTTCCGACAGCGGCTGCAGCACGTAGACCGCGGCCCGCGAGAGCAGCGCCGAGTTCACCTCGAAGGACGGGTTCTCGGTGGTCGCGCCGATGAAGGTGAAGAGGCCGGACTCCACGTGCGGCAGGAAGGCGTCCTGCTGGCTCTTGTTGAAGCGGTGCACCTCGTCGACGAAGACGATGGTGCGGCGCCCGCCGCCGGCGGCGCGCTCCAGCGGCGTGCCCAGCGCGGCCTGCGCCTGCTCCACCGCCTCGCGGATGTCCTTCACGCCGCCCAGCACCGCGCTGATGGTGATGAACTGCGCGTCGAAGGCGTCCGCCATGAGGCGGGCGATGGTGGTCTTGCCCGTGCCCGGCGGTCCCCAGAGGATGCAGCTGTGCGGTCGCCCCGACTCGAAGGCGATGCGCAGCGGCATGCCCTCGCCAAGAAGGTGCTGCTGGCCGATCACGTCGCCCAGGCTGCGCGGGCGCAGCCGCTCCGCCAGCGGGACGTGCGCGCCGCTCACTGGCGCAGCACCGCGGCGCCCTGCGGCGGCTTGAACTGGAAGCGGGCCGCGGGCACGCCGGCGTTCAGCGCCATGTGCTCGAAGCTGAGCACGGAGCGCTGGCCGAAGCTGTCGTCGATCTCCAGCTGCGCGAGCGCATCGCCCTTGAAGCCGGCGCGCAGGGCGCGCAGCTGGCCGTCGCTGGCGCGCGGGGTGGCGCGCACCCAGTCCAGCCCGTCCTTGCTGCCGTCGTCGCTGAGCTCGAAGTCGCGCTTGAGCGTGGCCAGGTCGGCGGCGGAGGCGATCAGCGCGGCGGGCGTGGAGCCCAGCACCGCGGCCTGCTTGCGGGCGGTGACCTGGTTCAGGTCGGCGTCGTAGAGCCACAGCGTCTCGCCGTCGGCCACGATGCTCTGCTCGAAGGGCTTGCGGTAGTCGAAACGGAAGCGGTTGGGGCGGGAGAACTCGAAGCTGCCGCTGGAGGTCTTGGGGCGCTGGGCCTGGCCGTTGCGCGGGGGCGGCGTCACCACCTGGGTGAACTCGGCGTGGCCGGACTTCGCGGTCTTGACGAAGGCCTCGAGGCTGGACAGGCCGTCGGCGTGCGCCGCCAGCGCGAAGGCGCCCAGAAGCAGCGCCGCCAGGCACGTGGGAATGCGTTTCATGCGGCTATTCTGGCACCGCGGGCGCGGCCGTGGCGCCGCCTCACTCGTTGCGGCTGGGCACCAGGATCTCGCGCTGCCCCTGGCCGTTCATGGCGCTCACCAGGCCGGCGTTCTCCATGTCCTCGACCAGGCGCGCGGCGCGGTTGTAGCCGATCTTCAGGTGCCGCTGGACCAGCGAGATGCTGGCCTTGCGGTTCTTCAGCACCACCTCCACGGCCTGGTCGTACATGGGGTCCTTCTCGCCGGAGGGCCCGCCCTCGCCGGCCGGGCCGCCCTCGTCGTCCACGGTGCCGCCCTCCAGCACGCCCTCGATGTAGTTGGGCTCGCCGCCCTGCTCCTTCAGGTAGGCGACCACGCGGTGCACCTCCTCGTCGGTGACGAAGGCGCCGTGCACGCGCACCGGGAAGCCCGTGCCGCTGGCCATGTAGAGCATGTCGCCCATGCCCAGCAGGGCCTCGGCGCCCATCTGGTCGAGGATGGTGCGGCTGTCGATCTTGCTGGAGACCTGGAAGGCGATGCGGGTCGGGATGTTGGCCTTGATGAGGCCGGTGATCACGTCCACGCTGGGCCGCTGCGTCGCCAGGATGAGGTGGATGCCGGCCGCACGCGCCTTCTGCGCCAGGCGGGCGATCAGCTCCTCGATCTTCTTGCCCACCACCATCATCAGGTCGGCCAGCTCGTCGATCACCACCACGATGTGGGGCAGCCGGTCCAGCGGCTCGGGCTGCTCGGGCGTGAGGCTGAAGGGGTTGTAGATGAACTCGCCCCGGACCTTGGCCTCGTCGATCTTGTGGTTGTAGCCGGCCAGGTTGCGCACGCCCAGCTTGCTCATCAGCTTGTAGCGCCGCTCCATCTCGGCCACGCACCAGTTCAGGCCGTTCGCGGCCTGGCGCATGTCGGTCACCACCGGCGCCAGCAGGTGCGGGATGCCCTCGTAGACCGACATCTCCAGCATCTTGGGGTCGATCATCAGCAGGCGCACGTCGCGCGCCTCGGCCTTGTAGAGCAGCGACAGGATCATCGCGTTGATGCCCACCGACTTGCCCGAGCCGGTGGTGCCGGCCACCAGCACGTGCGGCATCTTGGCCAGGTCGGCGACCACCGGGTTGCCGATGATGTCCTTGCCCAGGCCGATGGTCAGCATGGACTTGGCCTCGTTGTAGACCTGCGAGCCCAGGATCTCGGACAGCCGGATCGACTGCCGCTTGGCGTTGGGCAGCTCCAGCGCCATGTAGTTCTTGCCGGGGATGGTCTCGATCACGCGGATGGAGACCAGCGAGAGCGAGCGCGCCAGGTCCTTGGCGAGGTTGACGACCTGCGAGCCCTTCACGCCGGTGGCCGGCTCGATCTCGTAGCGCGTGATCACCGGGCCCGGCTGGGCCAGCACCACCCGCACCTCGACGCCGAAATCCTTCAGCTTCTTCTCGATCAGGCGGCTGGTCATCTCCAGCGTCTCGGGCGGCACGGTTTCCTGGCGCACCTGGGCGCCGTCCAGCAGGTCGACCTGCGGCAGCTTGGAATCGGGCAGCTCCTTGAAGAGCGGCTTCTGGCGCTCCTTGGCCACGCGTTCGCTGCGCGGCACCTCGGCCAGGGTGGGCTCGATCAGCACCGGCGCCGGGTGGTGCTCGGCGATCTCGATGCGTTCCTCGACCACCACCTCCTCGCGCTCGCGGGCGGCGGCCTGGCCCAGCGCGATGTCCTGCGCGGCCTCGCGCTTCTCGCGGCGGGATTCGAAGAAGGCGTCGATGCGCGCGCCCAGGCGTTCGGCGGCCTGGCCCCAGGAGAAGCGGAAGACCAGCGAGGCGCTGACCACCGCGATCGCGACGGCCAGCAGCCCGGCGCCGTTGAAGCCCAGCCAGCGCACCGAGGCCGGCCCCACCAGCCAGCCCAGCGCACCGCCGGCATGGTCGGGCAGGTGGCCCTCGAAGCGGTACAGGCGCGCCCATTCGAGCGCGCAGCTCGCGGCCAGCAGCAGCAGCAGCCCGAGCCAGAAGGCGGTGCGGCTGTTCAGGAAGCCGGGCTCTCGGGCCGGCAGGTCGGCGCGCATCCAGTGCGCCAGCGCCGTCAGCCAGGCGCGCACGCCGGCGGCCACGCACCACCAGGCCGAGTAGCCGAGCACGAAGTAGCTGGCGTCGGCCAGCCAGGCGCCCAGGCGGCCGCCCCAGTTGCGCGGCGCGAGGCCTGCGCCAGAGGTGGAGAAGGCGGCGTCCTGCTGGGAGTAGCTCAGCAGGGCCAGCATCCAGAACACCAGGGCGGCGGCGCCGAGCACCAGCGCGAATTCCTGGGCATAGCGGGCGGCGCCCTGGCGCGGCGCAGAAGCGCCCCGTGCCGGGGCCGCGTCGGAGAGGGTGTGGAGCGAATACGTCATGCGCCCGCGGAGCTTACCCCAGCGCGCACCGCGCTCCCAGCGGAAAAGCGGGCCGTCAGCCCAGGGTGGAGAGGCGGTCCTTGATCAGCATGGAGCCGTCCTCGCGGGTCTCGATGAAGCCGCGGTCCTCCAGGTCCTTCATGACCCGGCTGACCATCTCGCGCGAAGCGCCCACCATCTTGGCGATGTCCTGGCGCGAGATGCGCTCGCGGATGGCCAGCGCGCCCTCGCGGTCGGGCTGGGCGAACTCGAGCAGGGCGCGCGCCACGCGGCCGTACACGTCCATCAGGGCCAGCGATTCGATCTTTCGGTCGGCGGCGCGCAGGCGCTGCACCAGCCCCTTCATGATGGCGTAGGCCATGGAGCTGTTCTCGGGCAGGCAGCGCGCGAACTCGGCGCGGCCCAGGGCCAGCATGTCGGTCTGGATCTCGGCGCGCACCGTGGCGGAGTGGGCCTCGTTGTCGATCAGGCTCATCTCGCCGATGTAGTCGCCGGGGCTGAGCGTGGCCAGGATGACTTCGCGCCCGCGCTTGTCGGCGGTGACCACGCGCACCCGGCCGGTCAGGATGATGAACAGGGTGTTGGACTTCTCGCCCTGCTCCACCACCGTCTCGCCTCGCTTGAACCGCCGCTTGCTCACCGCGTCGGCGACGGATTCGGCCTGTGACTGCGTGAGCAGCGCGAACAGCGGAACTCGCCGGATCAGCTCAAGGTTGGAGAGCATGGACATCGTTGTTGGATTCCTTACTGCGGCAGCCCGGCCATGGCTTCTTACAATCAAGGCCATAGAACCGGGCAGGCGATGCGGCCGCCTGACCGGGTTGATACTTCACTCCCAAGCCGCCAAATGTACACCGAGCTGTGGTGTTTTCTCCACAGCCGAAAGCACCATGTCCACCGTCCAACACGCCAAAGTCCTCATCCTCGGTTCCGGCCCCGCCGGCTACACCGCCGCGGTCTACGCCGCCCGCGCCAACCTGCAGCCGCTGCTGATCACGGGCATCGCCCAGGGCGGCCAGCTCATGACCACCACCGAGGTGGACAACTGGCCGGCCGACGTGAACGGCGTGCAGGGGCCGGAGCTGATGCAGCGCTTCCTGGCGCATGCGGAACGCTTCAAGACCCAGATCGTGTTCGACCACATCGGCTCGGTCGATTTCAGCCAGCGCCCGTTCCGGCTCAAGGGCGACAGCGGCGAGTACACCTGCGACTCGCTGATCATCGCCACCGGCGCCTCGGCGCGTTACCTGGGGCTGCCCTCCGAGACGGCCTTCATGGGCAAGGGCGTGTCGGCCTGCGCGACCTGCGACGGCTTCTTCTACCGCGGCCAGACCACCTGCGTGATCGGCGGCGGCAACACCGCCGTCGAGGAGGCGCTGTACCTGTCGAACATCGCCTCCAAGGTCTACCTGGTGCACCGCCGCGACAAGTTCCGCGCCGAGCCCATCCTGATCGACAAGGTGATGGAGCGCGTCAAGGAGGGCAAGATCGAGCTCAAGCTCTTCAAGACCCTGGACGAGGTGCTGGGAGACGCCACGGGCGTGACCGGCATCCGCCTGAAGGACACCAACGACGGCAGCACCGAGGACCTGGCGCTGCAGGGCTGCTTCATCGCCATCGGCCACTCGCCCAACACCGAGATCTTCAAGGGCCAGCTGGAGATGAAGGACGGCTACATCATCACGCGCGGCGGCCTGAACGGTTTCGCCACCATGACCAGCATCCCGGGCGTCTTCGCGGCCGGCGACGTGCAGGACCATGTGTACCGGCAGGCGATCACCTCGGCGGGAACGGGGTGCATGGCGGCGCTGGATGCGCAGCGGTTCCTGGAGCAGCAGGGCTGAGGGCCCTTTTCGCCGGCGGGGATGCCCTGCCGGCGGCGCTGCCTTGCAGGCGGCTGGTGCCTCCAAGCCAGCCAGGCTATAATCGCAGGCTTGGCCCTGAAATCCAGGGCAACCATGGGTTACCGCCACCCTTCTGGCGAGGTGAGGCTCCCACGTCAGTGGCGGCCGTTTGTAGAAATCTGGAGTGCTTCCATGGCACGCGTCTGCGACGTCACGGGCAAGGGCCCGATGGTCGGGAACAACGTTTCCCACGCCAACAACAAAACCAAGCGCCGGTTCATGCCGAACCTGCAATACCGCCGTTTCTGGGTCGAGACCGAGAACCGCTGGGTCCGCCTTCGCGTGTCGAGCGCGGCCCTGCGCCTGATCGACAAGAACGGCATCGACAGCGTGCTGGCGGACCTGCGTGCCCGCGGCCAGGCCTAATCAAGGAGCACCGACATGGCTAGCAAAGGCGGACGCGAAAAGATCAAGCTGGAATCCACTGCGGGTACCGGCCACTTCTACACCACCAGCAAGAACAAGAAGACGATGCCTGAAAAGATGTCGATCATGAAGTTCGACCCCAAGGCTCGCAAGCACGTCGAGTACAAGGAAATGAAGCTGAAGTAATTCAGCCTGCTTCCCACGAACAAAGCCCCGCGTCGCGGGGCTTTTTCTTTGGCGGGGTCACGAGCGCCACCGGCAAGCGCTGGCCGCAGGCAAGAGCGCCAGCCGTCGGCGACACCGCTCGCCGACGACCATGGAGCGCCAGACAACGGCGAAACCCCTCGCCGACGCCCATGAAAAAAGCCCCGCACAGCGGGGCTTTTTCGAAGGAGCGGGACGCCTTCGTCAGGCGCGCGCGGCCCGCAGGCGCAGCGAGATCTGCTGCAGCTGGGCGATGCCGCTTTCTTCGGCGCGGCGGCACCAGCCCTGCAGGTCGGCGGCCAGTTGCTCGCGGCTGTGCGAGGTGTTCATCCACATCTGGCGCAGCTCTTCGCGCATGGTGACCATCTTGTCCAGCACCGGGTGCTGGGCACGGGCCTGCGCCAGCTGAGGCACGGCCTCGGCCGGCACGCGGTCGGCGTCACGCGGCAGCCAGCGCTTGGCGGCCTTGAGCAGGGACAGGTCGGCGGGCTTGCCCTGCACCTTCTCGATCTCGGCCTTGCAGGCACGGCGCAGTTCGCGCGCATAGCCGGCCATCACCTCGTAGCGGTTGGCGATGAGCGCCTCCAGCGTCTTCTCGTCGGCCACGGGCTGCACCTCGCCCAGGCGCAGCTTGGGCGGCACCTTGCGCACCTTGGCCCAGCCCAGGCGCTCGAACATGCGGATGTACATCCAGCCGATGTCGAACTCGTACTTCTTGACCGAGAACTTGGCCGAGGTCGGGTAGGTGTGGTGGTTGTTGTGCAGCTCTTCGCCGCCGATGATGATGCCCCAGGGCGACACGTTGGTGCTCGCGTCCGGCGCCTCGAAGTTGCGGTAGCCCCAGTAGTGGCCGATGCCGTTGATGATGCCGGCCGCGGTGATCGGGATCCACAGCATCTGCACCGCCCACACCGTGGCGCCCAGCGCGCCGAAGAGCGCCAGGTCGAGGATGAGCATCAGGCCCACGCCCTGCCACGAGTAGCGGGTGTACAGGTTGCGCTCGATCCAGTCGTTGGGCGTGCCGTGGCCGAATTTGGCCATGGTGTCCTGGTTCTTGGCCTCGGCGCGGTACAGCTCGGCGCCACGCCACAGCACGGTCTCGATGCCGCGCGTCTGCGGGCTGTGCGGATCGTCCGGCGTCTCGCACTTGGCGTGGTGCTTGCGGTGGATCGCGACCCACTCCTTGGTGACCATGCCCGTGCCCAGCCACAGCCAGAAGCGGAAGAAGTGCGAGGGAATGGGGCCCAGGTCCATCGCACGGTGCGCCTGGGTGCGGTGCAGGAAGATCGTGACGGCCGCGATGGTGATGTGGGTGGTCACCAGGGTGTAGAGCACGACCTGCCACCAGCTCAGGTGCCAGAGGCCGTTGGCCAGCCAGGTCACCGCGGCGTCCAGCACAGGCCAGTCAGGAAGCATCATCAGGAAATATCTCTCTTTTCCAATTGCAGAACGGCCGGGACGAGACTCGCCCCAGCCAAACACTGATTTTAGGGCGGGGCCCGTGAAAACCAGCTGTGTTTAAGCACAGCCCAGGCCTTTTCCCTTGATTCGCATCAATTTTTCACCCAGGCGGCGGCGAAAAACCCGTCCGTCGCGTGCCGGTGCGGCCACAGGCGCAGGTACAGCCCGCCCTCCCCGCTGCACAGCGAGGCCGCGTCCTGGACCTTGAGCTGCTCCAGGATCTCCTGCGCAGCCAGGGGCCTGAAGTCCGGGTGCGCGGCCGTGAAGGCCTGGGCGATGGCCTCGTTCTCCTCCGGCATCAGGCTGCAGGTGGCGTAGACCAGACGGCCGCCCGGCTTGGGCAGGCGGGCCGCGCTGGCCAGGATGGCGGCCTGCTTGGCCGTCATCTCGGCCACGGCCTGCGGCGACTGGCGCCACTTCAGGTCGGGGTTGCGGCGCAGGGTGCCCAGGCCCGAGCAGGGCGCGTCCACGATCACGCGGTCGATCTTGCCGGCCAGGCGCTTGATGCGCTCGTCGCGCTCGTGCGCGATGGCCGCGGGGTGCACGTTGGAGAGCTGGCTGCGGGCCAGGCGCGGCTTGAGCGCCTCCAGCCGGTGGGCCGAGGTGTCGAAGGCATAAAGCCGGCCGGTGCTGCGCATGGCCGCGCCGATCGCCAGGGTCTTGCCGCCGGCGCCGGCGCAGAAGTCCACCACCATTTCGCCGCGCTTGGCGTCCAGCAGCAGGGCCAGCAGCTGGGAGCCCTCGTCCTGCACCTCGATGGCGCCGCGGGTGAACACATCCAGCTTCGTCAGCGCCGGCTTGTCGGCCAGGCGCAGGCCCCAGGGCGAATAGGGCGTGGGCGTGGCCGCGATGCCGGCGGCGGCCAGTTCCTTGCGCACCTCCTCGCGCTTGGCGACCTGGGTGTTCACGCGCAGGTCCAGGGGCGCGGTGCGCAGCAGGCTCTCGGCCAGCGGCCAGAACTGCTCGCCCAGCTGCTCGCGCAGCGGCTGCACCAGCCACTCCGGCAGGTTGTGGCGGTGCCGCTCCAGCAGGTCCTGCGGGCGGACGGCGTCGCACTGGTCCAGCCAGGCCTTTTCGGTGTCGGACAGCGCGGCCTTGAGGAAGTCGCGCGGGCCCTCGAAGCCCAGGATGGCCAGGCGGCGCGCCCGGGGCCCGCTGCCCGACGGGGCGAAATGCTCGAACTGCAGCTTGCGGCGCAGCACGTTGTAGACCGTCTCGGCCAGGGTGGCACGTTCGCGCGGGCCCAGCGAGCGGTGCTCGCGGAAGAAGCGGGAGACCACCGCGTCGGCGGGGTGCTCGAAGCGCAGGACCTGCCCGACCAGTTCGGTGCAGGCGTCCAGCAGGGCTTTGGGATGCATGGGGTCAGCCTTCCGTGGCCAGCAGGCCGGCGATGGCCCGCGGATAGATCAGGTGTTCCTGGCTGAGCACGCGCTCGGCCAGGGTCTCGGGGGTGTCGGCGGGCAGGATGGGCACCACCGCCTGCGCCAGGATGGGCCCGTGGTCCAGGTCGGCCGTCACCCGGTGCACCGTGGCGCCGGCGAAGCGGCAGCCGGCCTCGATGGCCCGGCGGTGGGTGTCCAGGCCGGGAAAGGCCGGCAGCAGGGAGGGGTGCACGTTGACCATGCGGCCGGCGAAACGGGCCACGAAGCCGTCGCCCAGGATGCGCATGAACCCGGCCATGGCGACCAGCCAGGGCTGGTGGCGCTCGATCTCCTGCGCCAGCCGGGCGTCGAAGGCCTCACGGCTGGGCTGCTCCCGGTGGTCCACCACCACGGTGGGGATGCCCTCGGCCCGGGCCAGGGCCAGGCCGGCCGCGTCCGGCCGGTTGCTGATGACCGCCGCGACCTGCGCGCCGTACCGTTCCCGCCATCGGCCGTCACGAGCGGCACGCACGATCGCAGCCATGTTGCTGCCGCCGCCCGAAATCAGGATGACAATGTTCTTCATTCGGGCCGGATTATCCCAGCCGCGTCCTGGCCCCCTCCGGCCGGGTGCGCGGGCTGTCGCCGCCCGGACAAGCAAAAAAGCACGGTCGTACGGATAATCGCAAACTCTCTGGAGACACAACCCATGGATTTGGCTTTCACCCCCGAGGAACAGAAGTTCCGAGAAGACATTCGCGCCTGGGTGCACGAGAACCTGCCCAAGGACATCTCGCACAAGGTGCACAACTCGCTGCACCTCAGCCGCGACGACATGCAACGCTGGGCGAAGATCCTCGGCAAGAAGGGCTGGCTGGGCTACGGCTGGCCCAAGGAATTCGGCGGCCCCGGCTGGAACGCCGTGCAGAAGCACCTGTTCGAGGAAGAACTGGCGTTGGCCGGCGCCCCGCGCGTCGTGCCCTTCGGCCCCGTGATGGTGGCGCCCGTGATCATGGCCTTCGGCAATGCCGAACAGCAGAAGCGCTTCCTGCCCGGCATCGCCAGCGGCGAGGTGTGGTGGAGCCAGGGCTACAGCGAGCCGGGTTCGGGCTCCGACCTGGCCAGCCTCAAGACCCGCGCCGAGCGCAAGGGTGACAAGTACATCGTCAACGGCCAGAAGACCTGGACCACGCTGGCCCAGTACGGCGAATGGATCTTCTGCCTGGTGCGCACCAGCACCGAGGGCAAGCCGCAGACCGGCATCTCCTTCCTGCTGATCGACATGAAGTCGCCCGGCGTTACCGTGCGTCCCATCATCATGCTGGACGGCGGCCACGAGGTGAACGAGGTCTTCTTCGACAACGTCGAGGTGCCGGCCGAGAACCTGATCGGCGAGGAGAACAAGGGCTGGACCTACGCCAAGCACCTGCTCTCGCACGAGCGCACCAACATCGCCGACGTGAACCGCGCCAAGCGCGAACTCGAGCGCCTCAAGCGCATCGCCAAGGCCGAAGGCGTCTACGACGACATGCGCTTCCGCGACGAGATCGCCAAGCTGGAAGTGGACGTGGTGGCCCTGGAGATGCTGGTGCTGCGCGTGCTGTCGGCCGAGAAGTCGGGCAAGAACTCGCTGGACATCGCCGGCCTGCTCAAGATCCGCGGCAGCGAGATCCAGCAGCGCTACTCCGAGCTGATGATGCTGGCCTGCGGCCCCTACGCCGTGCCCTTCATCCGCGAGGCCATGGAAGCCGGCTGGCAGGGCGAGTACGTGGGCGCGGCCCACTGCGCGCCCCTGGCCGCCACCTATTTCAACATGCGCAAGACGACGATCTACGGCGGCTCCAACGAGGTGCAGCGGAACATCGTGGCGCAGACCGTGCTGGGCTGAGGAGACAACCATGGATTTCGAATTTTCCGACGACCAGCAGCAGCTGCGCGACGCGGTGCGCAAGTGGGTGGACCGCAGCTATGACTTCGACAAGCGCCGCGCGATCACCCGCGCGGGCGGCTTCGACCGCAACGTGTACACCGAGCTGGCGGGCCTGGGCCTGACGGGCCTGTACGTCTCCGAGGACGACGGCGGCATGGGCATGGGCCCGGTCGAAGGCATGGTGGTGATGGAGGAGCTGGGGCGCGGCATGGTGCACGAGCCCATCGCCCAGAGCCTGATTGCCGGCGGCGTGCTGAGCGGCTACGCCGGCGCCGACCTGAAGGCGGCCTGGCTGCCGCGCATCGCCGGTAACGAGGCGCTGGTCGTGCTGGCCTACGTGGAGCGCAAGGCCCGCTGGAAGCTGGACGTCTGCGAGACGCAGGCCCAGCAGGCCGGCGGCGGCTGGACCGTGTCCGGCGCCAAGAGCGTGGTGACCGCGGGTGACCAGGCCGACGCCTTCCTGGTGCCGGCCATCGCCGGCGGCAAGATGGCCCTGTTCCTGGTCGAGCGCTCCGCCGCGGGCGTGAGCGCCAACGGCTACCTCACCATCGACGGCGGCCGCGCCGCGGAAGTCAAGTTCGCCAACAGCCCGGCCACCCTGGTGACCACCGACGGCCTGGCGGCCCTGCAGCACGCCGTGGACATCGGCATCGCGGCCCTGTGCGCCGAAACGGTGGGCGTGATGGACAAGACGGTGGACCTCACCGTCGAGTACATGAACACGCGCAAGCAGTTCGGCGTCACGCTGTCCACCTTCCAGGCGCTGCGCCACCGCGTCGCCGACATGAAGATGCAGCTGGAGCTGGCCCGCTCCATGAGCTACTACGCCAGCCTCAAGCTCAACGCGCCGGCCGAAGAGCGCCGCCGCGCGATGTCGCGGGCCAAGTACCAGCTGGGCAACTCCGCGCGCTTCATCAGCCAGGCCTCGGTGCAGCTGCACGGTGGCATCGGCGTGACCGAGGAGTACATCGGCAGCCACTACTTCAAGAAGCTGACCCAGGTTGAACTGACCTTCGGCGACACCCTGCACCACCTGGGCGAAGTGTCGGCCCACATGCAGGACACGGCCGGCGTCTTTGCCTGAACAGGCGCCCCCCCTGAGCCCCACAAGCCCGGCACTGCCGGGCTTTTTTCTTGCCCATTCGGCGCCCTTGACATGCAAGTATTTACTTGCATAATGAACCCGCACCCCAGACTGCTTCCCGCTTTGCCATGGCTTCCCGGATCCCTGACACCGACCTGCTCTTCAAGGCCCTGGCCGACCCGGGCCGGCGCAAGCTGCTCGACCTGCTGCATGCCCACGACGGTCAGAGCCTGGGGCAGCTCGCCGGCCACCTGGACATGAGCCGGCAGGGCGTGACGCAGCACCTGGAGGTGCTGGTGGCCGCCAACCTGGTGGCCACCGTGTGGCGCGGCCGTGAAAAGCTGCATTTCCTCAACCCGGTGCCCCTGCAGCAGATCTACGACCGGTGGATCGCGAAGTTCGAGCAACCCCGCCTGCAGGCGCTTCGCAACCTCAAGCAAGGACTGGAGAACAGCGATGGCTAGATCGACCTTCCTCTACGTGAGCTACATCCGCACCACGCCGGACAAGCTCTGGACCGCCCTGACCGACGCGGAATTCATGAAGCGGTACTGGTTCGGCATGCACTGCGAAAGCCAGTGGCGGCCCGGTTCGTCCTGGCAACTGCTGTCGCAGAGCGGCGAGGTCTGGGACGCGGGCGAGATCGTCGAGGCCGACCGGCCGCGCCGGCTGGTGATCCGCTGGTCGCACGTGAAACGGCCAGAGCTCAAGGCCGAGGGGCCTTCGCTGTGCGTGATGGAGATCGAGGCCCTGGGCGAGGCCTGCAAGCTGACCATCACCCACTCCATCGAGCGCGAGGGCTCCATGCTGGTGGAGGCGGTGTCGGGCGGCTGGCCCAAGATCGTGTCCAACCTGAAGTCGCTGCTGGAGACCGGCCAGGTGGCCTTCGAGAGCGCGCCGGCGCAGGCGCAGGCCGCGGCGCAGTGAGCGCAGGCGCCTGCGGCTGTGCCGGGGCGCACCGCGGGGGCGGCTGGGCCCAGGCCGCCGCTACCCGTGCAGCCGGCTGTTCTTCGGCAGGTGCGCCATCAGGAACTCCATCTGGTCCGCCAGGATGCGGCGGTTGCGCAGGATGAAGTCCTCCCAGAGGCTGGGTACGTAGGGCGTGTACAGCAGCGGCATGCGGGCCTGCTCGGGCGTGCGGCTGCTCTTGCGGTGGTTGCAGGCGCGGCAGGCGGTGACCACGTTCATCCAGTGGTCCTTGCCGTTCTGCGCGAAGGGGATGATGTGCTCGCGCGTCAGCTCTTCCTCGTGGAACTCGTCGCCGCAGTAGGCGCAGACGTTGCGGTCGCGGGCGAAGAGCTTGCCGTTGGTCAGGCCGGGCTTGAGGTCGAAGGGGTTGATGTTGGGCACGCCCTTGGTGCCGATGATGCTGGACACCGCGATCTGCGACTGCTCGCCGGTGACCGCGTTGTGCCCGCCACGGAAGAGGGCGACCTGCGCGCCGGCTTCCCAGCGCACTTCACCGGCGGCGTAGTGCAGCACCGCCTGCTCGAGCGAGATCCAGGATTGGGGGAGACCCTGGGCCGACAGCTTCAACACCTTCAAGACACGACTCCTTCCATTCCGAAAGAAACACGTACGGTGCTGCGCGGCGCGACGGCCGCGCTCTGCAGCACAATATACCTTGTTTCAGTGTCCGCACCATGGCAGACACCGCCTTGCCGGTGCGCCGGCGTGGCCGCACGTTTGCTATCAAAACCATAACGCCCGCCGCCCAGGCCATGCAGATCTTCCGAGGCTTCCACCATCCCGGCATCGCACCCGCCAGCGCGGTGACCATCGGAAACTTCGACGGCGTGCACCGGGGCCACCAGGCCATGCTGGCCTTGCTGAACAGCGAGGCCAGGCACCGCGGCGTGCCCAGCTGCGTGCTGACCTTCGAGCCGCACCCGCGCGACTACTTCGCCGGCGTGACCAGGAAGCCCGAACTGGCCCCGGCCCGCATCGCCACCCTGCGCGACAAGCTGACCGAGCTGTCACGCTGCGCGGTCGACCAGTGCGTGGTTCTTCCGTTCGATGCCCGGCTGTCTTCGCAGGTTCCCGAAGACTTCATCCAGCAGGTGCTGGTGCGCGGCCTGGGCGCGCGCTACGTGCTGGTGGGCGACGACTTCCGCTTCGGCGCCCGGCGCGCCGGTGACTACGCCATGCTGGACGCCTCGGGCGCGCGGCTGGGCTTCGACGTCGCCCGCATGAACAGCTACGAGGTGCACGGCCTGCGGGTCTCCAGCTCAGCGGTGCGCGAGGCCCTGGCACGCGGCGACATGGAAGGCGTGGGCGCCCTGCTGGGGCGTCCCTACAGCATCAGCGGCCACGTGGTGCACGGCCGCAAGCTGGGCCGCGAGCTGGGCTTTCGCACCATCAACCTGCGCTTCTCCCACTGGAAACCGGCGGCCAGCGGCATCTTCGCGGTGCTGGTGCACGGCCTGGCCGACGCGCCGCTGCAAGGCGTGGCCAACCTGGGCATACGGCCCTCGCTGGATCCGGGCGACGTCAACGGCGGGCGGGTGCTGCTGGAGACCCACTGCCTGGATTGGCCCGCCGGCCTGGGCGCCGAGGGGGGCTACGGTAAAATCATCCGCGTGGACCTTCTGCACAAGCTGCACGACGAACTGAAGTACGCGAGCCTGGACGCCCTCACCGCCGGCATCCGGCGCGACTGCGACGACGCACGCGCCTTCTTCGCGTCCACCCGTCGCCAGACCACGCGCGACCGAATTTAGACGCGGCCTTCCCGCGCCCCGGGTGCGCCCGGGGGCCAGGCGCCACGCCTGTTCCCGTGGCCGTGCCGGGCACGACCCGGCTCCCCCTTGCCGCATCCGAGGTTTCCATGACCGACAAGACCGATTACCGCGCGACCCTGAACCTGCCCGACACCCCCTTCCCCATGCGCGGCGACCTGCCCAAGCGCGAGCCGGGCTGGGTGAAGGCGTGGGAGGAGCAGGGCCTGTACAAGAAGCTGCGCGCGGCCCGCTGCAACCACGAGAAGTTCGTGCTGCACGACGGCCCGCCCTATGCGAACGGCCAGATCCACATGGGCCACGCGGTCAACAAGATCCTCAAGGACATGATCGTGAAGTCGCGCCAGCTCAAGGGCATGGACGCGGCCTACATCCCGGGCTGGGACTGCCATGGCCTGCCGATCGAGAACGCGATCGAGAAGAAGTACGGCCGCAACCTGCCGCGCGACGAGATGCAGGCCAAGAGCCGCGCCTTCGCCACCGAGCAGATCGCGCTGCAGATGGGCGACTTCAAGCGCCTGGGCGTGCTGGGCGACTGGGACCATCCCTACCGCACCATGGACTTCGTCAACGAGGCCGAGGAGATCCGCGCCTTCAAGCGCGTGATCGAGCGCGGCTTCGTCTACCGCGGCCTCAAGCCCGTGTACTGGTGCTTCGACTGCGGCTCCTCGCTGGCCGAGTTCGAGATCGAGTACGCCGACAAGAAATCGCAGACCCTGGACGTGGGCTTCCTGGCCCACGAACCGGCCAAGGTGCTGTCGGCCTTCGGCCTGCCGGCCGACCACGGCGCCGACATCTTCGCCGTGATCTGGACCACCACCGCCTGGACGCTGCCCGCCAACCAGGCGCTCAACCTCAACCCCGAGATCACGTTCGCGCTGGTGGAGACGCCGCGCGGCCGCCTGATCGTGGCCGAGTCGCTGGTGGGCAAGGTGCTGGAGCGCTACAAGCTGCAGGGCCAGGTGCTGGCCACCACCCCCGGCAAGGCGCTGGGCGGCCTGGCGTTCCGCCATCCGCTCTACCACGTGGACGAGGGCTACAAGCGCCTGTCGCCCGTCTACCTGGCGGAGTACGCCACGGCCGAGGACGGCACCGGCATCGTGCACTCCTCGCCCGCCTACGGCGTGGAAGACTTCAACAGCTGCGTGGCCCACGGCCTGGCCTACGACGACATCCTGAACCCGGTGCAGGGCAACGGCAGCTACGCGCCTGAGCTGCCCCTGTTCGGCGGCATGAACATCTGGAAGGCCTGCCCGGTCATCATCGAGACCATGGACAAGGCCGGCCGCCTGTTCGCCACCGAGACCATCACCCACAGCTACCCGCACTGCTGGCGCCACAAGACGCCGGTGATCTACCGCGCGGCCGCGCAGTGGTTCATCCGCATGGACGAGGGCGAAGGCGTGTTCACCAAGGACAAGGCGCCGCAGACCCTGCGCCAGCTGGCGCTGGCCGCGATCGAGGAGACGCAGTTCTATCCCGAGAACGGCAAGGCCCGCCTGCGCGACATGATCGGCGGCCGCCCCGACTGGTGCATCAGCCGCCAGCGCAGCTGGGGCGTGCCCCTGCCCTTCTTCCTGCACAAGGATTCGGGCGAGCTGCACCCCAGGACCATGGAGATCCTGGACATCGCCGCCGACATGGTCGAGGCCGGCGGCATCGAGGCCTGGAGCAAGGCGAGCACGGAAGAGGTGTTCGCGAAGGCCGGCTGCGCCGGCGACGCGCCGCACTACACCAAGAGCAGCGACATCCTGGAGGTGTGGTTCGACTCCGGCACCACCCACACCACGGTGCTCAGGCACTCGCACGAGGGCGCCGCGCACGAGAGCGGCCCTGAGGCCGACCTGTACCTGGAAGGCCACGACCAGCACCGCGGCTGGTTCCACTCCTCGCTGCTCACGGCCTGCGCCATGTACGGCCGGGCGCCCTACCGCGGCCTGCTGACCCACGGCTTCACCGTGGACTCGCAGGGCCGCAAGATGAGCAAGTCCATGGGCAACGGCGTGGACCCCCAGGAGACCAGCAAGAAGCTGGGCGCGGAGATCATCCGCCTGTGGGTGGCCGCCTCCGACTACTCGGGCGACATCGCCGGCGACGACAAGATCCTGGCCCGCGTGGTGGACGCCTACCGCCGCATCCGCAACACCCTGCGCTTCCTGCTGGCCAACACCAGCGACTTCGACCCGGCCAAGGACGCGGTCTCGGCCGAGGAGATGCTGGAGATCGACCGCTGGGCCCTGTCGCGCGCCGCGCAGTTCCAGCAGGAGGTGCTGGCGCACTACGAGGTGTACGAGTTCCACCCCGTCGTGGCCAAGCTGCAGGTGTTCTGCTCGGAAGACCTGGGCGCCTTCTACCTGGACGTGCTCAAGGACAGGCTCTACACCACGCAGCCCAAGTCGCTGGCGCGGCGCAGCGCGCAGACCGCGCTGTGGAACATCACCCACGCCATGCTGCGCTGGATGGCCCCCTTCCTCAGCTTCACCGCCGAGGAGGCCTGGAAGCTCTACGGCAGCAGCGAGTCCATCTTCCTGGAGGAGTTCTGGCGCTTCGGCGACGTCGACGACGCCCTGCTGCAGAAGTGGGCGCAGGTGCGCGCCGCGCGCGAGATGGTCAACAAGGAGATCGAGTCGCTGCGCGAGGCGGGCCAGGTGGGCTCCTCGCTGCAGGCCAATGTCGCGCTGCACGTGCCCATGGCCAGCCATGGCGAACTGCTGGCCGCGCTGGCCAGCCTGGGCGATGACCTGAAGTTCGTGCTCATCACCTCGGCCGCGGCCGTGGCGCCCGGCGACGACTTCAGCATCCGCGTCGCGCCCTCCACGGCCACCAAGTGCGAGCGCTGCTGGCACTGGCGCGACGACGTGGGCGCCGACCCGGCGCACCCGACGATCTGCGGCCGCTGCGTGAGCAACCTGTTCGGCGCCGGTGAAGACCGGGTGTTCGCCTGATGGCCCGCGGCAAAGCGGGCGGGCGCGGCGGCTGGATGCCCTGGCTGCTGCTGGCGCTGGTGGTGTTCCTCGCCGACCAGTTCACCAAGGTGCTCATCCTGGGCTTCTACAAGTACGGTGACAGCACCTACGTGGCGCCCTTCCTCAACATCGTGCGGGCGCACAACACGGGCGCGGCCTTCTCCTTCCTGGCCGCCGCCTCGGGCTGGCAGCGCTGGGTGTTCACCGCGATCGGGCTCGCGGCGGCGGTGGTGATCGTGCTGCTGCTGCGCTCGCACGCCGGGCAGAGGCTGTTCTCGTTCTCGCTGGCCTGCATCATGGGCGGCGCCATCGGCAACGTGCTGGACCGCCTGGTGCACGGCTACGTGGTGGACTTCATCCAGGTGCACTGGCACGGCTGGTACTTCCCGTCCTTCAACGTCGCCGACAGCGGCATCACCATCGGTGCCATCGGCCTCATCCTGGACGAGTTCCTGCGCGTGCGGCGCACGCGCTGAGGCGCGCCGCGGGCGCGGCCCGCGCCTCAGTGGTCCTGCACGGCCACGCAGTAGTCCACCAGCGCATCGATCTCGGTGGACTTGTCGAAAAAGGCGTCCGCGCCCAGCTGGTGGCAGCGGGTGCGCATGTCGCGGGTCGCGTGGTTGCTGAGCACCACCATGCGCTGCCCGGGCCGGCGCTTGCGGCAGGCCGCGAGGATGCCCAGACCGTTGCCCTCGCGCAGGAACAGGTCGACGATGGCCAGGTCCCACTGGCCATCGTGGCTGGACAGCCACTGCCGTCCTTCCCGCTCGGTGTCGGCCATGCCCACCGGTTCCACGCTCGCCAGTTCCTGCAACGTCTCGATCAGGTTCTCGCGGATGGTGGGACTGTCCTCGACGATATACGCCCGCACGCTCATGTTGACCTCCAGGCAGCCACTCTAGGCGGCCATGGAAGGGCAGCGTGCCGTCCTCGGGGCACGGCGCCTGTAGGAAGGGGCTGGCCCAGCCGTGCCGCCGCGTCCCGGCGAACGGGTCAAACGCCGGCGGCCGCGAGCACGCAGGCGGCCTCCACCGTGAACGCGCCGGCGTCCAGCATGCGCTCCAGCTCATCCGGCGGCAAACAGCGGAAATCCTGCACTTCGCCGTCCATGTTGCGCGGAACGACACCGTCCGGCAGCACGCAGCCGTACCACTCGACCCACTCGACCACGTAGCCGGCCGCGCCCGCGCCGGTCGGGCGGCGCATGAGGAAGCGGCCGCCGTGGTGCAGCGCATGCAGCTGGGTCAGCTGCAGGCCGGCCTCCTCCCAGGTCTCGCGCGCCAGGGCCTGGGCCACGCTGTCGCTGGCCGGCACCATGCCGCCCATCAGCGTGTCCCACAGGCCCGGGTCGTTGGGCTTGGTCAGCGAGCGCTGCTGCACCCAGTGGCGGCCGTCGGGCGCGCGGGCCATCAGGTGCACCGCCAGGGTGGGGATGCCCAGCGGCCGCACCACGCCGCGCTCCACGCTGCCCACGATCTCGCCGGCCTCGCCGGCCACCGCGAGCTGCTCGTCGCGCCAGGCGTGCGACAGGCCGGCCTCGCGCAGCGCGTGCGCCAGCAGGTGCAGGCTGGCGCTGCAGTCGCCGCCCAGCACCCAGCCGTCGCGGCCGGGCCGCAGCACCTCGGGGGCCAGGCCCAGGGGCTCCAGCAGGCCGGGCTCGACCGAGCCGATGCGATGCTGGGCCCACCACAGCGGCACGCGGGGCCGCGCGGGCGGCTGGTCGGCCGCCGCACGCACGCGCGCGCGCCAGTCGCTCACAGGGTGAGGATGGTGCAGCCGGTGGTCTTGCGCGCTTCCAGGTCGCGGTGCGCCTGCTGCACGTCTTCCAGCTTGTAGCGCTGGTCGATGCGGATCTTCACCTTGCCGCTGGTGACCGCGGCGAACAGGTCATCGGCCATCTCCTGGTTCACCTCGCGCGTGGCGATGTGGGTGAACAGGGTCTGGCGGGTGACGTAGATGGAACCCTTGGGGCCCAGGATGCCGGGCGAGAACGGCGGCACCGGCCCGGAGGCGTTGCCGAAGCTGGCCATGAGGCCGAAGGGGGCCAGGCAGTCCAGCGACTTGTCCCAGGTGTCCTTGCCGACGGAGTCGTACACCACCTTGACGCCGCGGCCCCCGGTGATCTCCTTCACGCGGGGCAGGAAGTCTTCCTTCGAGTAGTTGATGACGTGCGCGGCGCCGTGCTCCTTGGCGAGCTGGCACTTGGCGTCCGAGCCGGCCGTGCCGATGAGCTGCAGGCCCAGGGCCTTGGCCCACTGGCAGGCGATCAGGCCGACGCCGCCGGCGGCGGCATGGAAGAGCACGAAGTCGCCTTCCTTCAGGCCGCCCTGCGGCAGCGTGCGCTTGAGCAGGTACTGGGCCGTCAGGCCCTTGAGCATCATGGCCGCGCCGGTGTCGAAGTCGATCGCGTCGGGCAGCTTGACCACGTTGCGCGCGGGCATCACGCGCTCGTCGCTGTACGAGCCGGGGGGGTTGCTGGCATAGGCCGCGCGGTCGCCCGCCTTCAGGTGCGTCACGCCCTCGCCCACCGCCTCGACGATGCCGCTGGCTTCCATGCCCAGCTTGGCCGGCAACTGCATGGGGTACAGGCCGGTGCGCTGGTACACGTCGATGAAGTTCAGGCCGACGGCCTTGTGGCGGATGCGGATCTCGCCGGGGCCGGGCGCGCCGACGGTGACGTCCACCACCTGCAGCTGTTCGGGCCCGCCGTGTTGGGTGATCTGGACGGCTCGGGTCATGTGTCTCTTCCTTGGGTTCTTGTTGCATCCCGGATTCGGGCGGCCACATGGTGCCACGAAACCGCCCGCGCCGCCCGGCGCCGGGACAGGCGCGCCGGACCGGCGCGCACCGCGGGCGCTCGGGTAGAGTGCGGGCTGCCCATGACCCAGCGCCTCACGCCCCGCATCGCCTTCCTGCTGACGCTGCCGCCGCTGCTGTGGGCCGGGAACGCGGTGACCGGCCGGCTGGTGAACGGCCTGGTGCCGCCGGCCACGCTGAACTTCATGCGCTGGGCGCTGGCCTTCCTCATCCTGCTGCCGCTGGCGGGCTGGGTGCTGCGGCCCGGCTCGGGGCTGTGGACGAAGTGGCGGCGCTTCTCCGTGCTGGGGCTGCTGGGCGTGGGCTGCTACAACGCGCTGCAGTACCTGGCGCTCAAGACCTCCACGCCCCTGAACGTGACCCTGGTGGCCGCCAGCATGCCGATCTGGATGCTGGTGGTGGGCGCCCTCTTCTTCGGCCAGCCGGTGCAGGCGCGGCAGTGGGCCGGCGGCCTGCTGTCCATCGTGGGCGTGCTCACGGTGCTCAGCCGCGGCGACCTGGACACCCTGCTGCACGTGCGGCTGGTGCCGGGCGATTTCTACGTGCTGCTGGCCACCGCCGCCTGGGCCTTCTACAGCTGGCTGCTGGTGCGGCCGGGCGATCCGCCGGCGATCCGCGCCGACTGGGCCGCCTTCCTCATGGCACAGATCGCCTACGGCCTGGCCTGGTCGGGGCTGTTCGCGGCCGCCGAATGGCAGTTCAGCGACGCGCAGATCCACTGGGGCTGGCCGCTGGTGGCGGCGCTGGCGTACGTGGCCGTGGGGCCGGCGGTGCTGGCCTACCGCTGCTGGGGCCTGGGCGTTCAGGCCATGGGGCCCAGCGTGGCCGGCTTCTTCGCCAACCTGACGCCGCTGTTCACGGCCGTGATGTCGGCCACCCTGCTGGGCGAGGTGCCGCACCTGTACCACGTGCTGGCCTTCGCGCTGATCGTGGGCGGCATCGTGCTCTCGTCGCGACGCCGCGCCTGAGGCGGGGGCGCGGGAGCAAAAAAAGCGGCCCCTTGGCGCCGTCGGGTCCGGGCCACGCGCCGTACGGCGCGCGCAGCATGGCGCCTCAGGACCCCGGCCGCCACAGCGCCATGGTGTGCGCCAGCGTCTTGAGGTCCTCGTCGCCCAGCGGGTACACCACGTCGGCCATCTGCGCGACCCCGCCGCCGGTGCGCGCACCGGCCTTGTAGTCGCGCAGCGCCTTGAGCAGGTACTCCTCGCGCTGGCCGGCGAGGCGGCCCGCTGCCTGCCCGCCGGAGAAGTCGTCCTTGTGGCAGGCCGCGCAGCGGTTCGCGCGGACCAGCTTCAGCCCGGCCTGGTAGACGGCGTCGCCGTCCACCGCGGCCGAGGACAGCGGCGCGGGCGGCTTCTTGGCGAAGAAGCCGGCCGCCACGCGGATGTCGTCGTCCTTGAGCGCGCCGGCGATGGGTTCCATCACTGGGTTGTGGCGCACGCCGTTGCGGAAGAACACCAGCTGCCACTGCAGGAAGCCCTCGGGCTGGCCGGCCAGCGAAGGCACGCCGGGCATCTGGGAGATGCCCTCCGCGCCGTGGCAGGCCACGCAGGCCTGCACCGCCGCGGGCACCGCCTGCTGCGCGGCCGCGGGCAGCGCCCCGCCGGCCAGGGCCGTCGTGGCCAGGGCCAGTGCCAGCGCGCGAAGGGACTGCCGCACCGTCACTTGCCGTAGCTGATGCGGTAGACCGCGCCGGCCCAGTCGTCGGACACGAGCATGGAGCCGTCCTTGGCCAGCACGACGTCGGCGGGGCGGCCGGTGTAGGACTGGTCGCCGTTGATCCAGCCGGTGGCGAACTCCTCCTGCTTGACCTTCTTGCCCTCCGGATCGGTGATCACGCGCATGATGCGGCCGCCCTGGTACTTGTGGCGGTTCCAGGAGCCGTGCTCGGCGATCAGGATGTTGTTCTTGTACTCGGCCGGGAACTGGCTGCCGGTGTAGAACTTCATGCCCAGCGGCGCCACGTGCGCGCCCAGCTTGGCGACCGGCGGCACGAACTCCGAGCACTTGTGGCCCATGGCGTACTTCGGGTCGGGGATGTCGCCCTGGTGGCAGTACGGGTAGCCGTAGTGCGAGCCGATGCGCGCGACGCGGTTGAGCTTGTCGTTGGGCAGGTCGTCGCTGATCCAGTCGCGCGCGTTCTCGGTGAACCAGTACTGGCCGCTGCGCGGGTCGATGTCCCCACCCACGCTGTTGCGCACGCCCAGGGCCACGATCTCGGCGGTGCCGTCGGCCGGATTGACGCGGCGCACCTGCGACAGGCTGGTGGGCGGCAGGCACTCGTTGCACGGCGGGCCGAAGGGCACGTAGAGCCAGCCGTCCTTGTCGAAGGTCAGGTACTTCCAGCCGTGCGGGATGTACTTGGGCATGTCGTCGTAGACGACCTTGGGCTCGGGCATCTTGTCGAGGTTGGCCTCGGCGTTCTCGTACTTGAGGATGCGGTCGATGTCGGCGACGTAGAGCGCGCCGTCGCGGAAGGCGATGCCGGTGGGCATCTTCATGCCCTTGAGGATGGTCTTGACCTCCTTCTTGCCGCCGTTGTCCACGATGGCGTAGACGCTGGCCGCGGCGAAGGAGCCGACGAACAGGGTGCCCTTGTCGCCCCAGGCCATCTGGCGCGCGCTGGGCACGCCCTGCGCGTAGACCTCGATCTTGAAGCCCTTGGGCAGCTTCACCGCCTGCAGGTTCTTCTGCAGCTCTTCCATCGACGCGGGCAGGGCCGGGCCTGCGGGCGGCGCGAGGCCCTTCTGGGCCTGGGTCTCGTCACCCAGGAACCAGTCGGGTGGCGGGTTCTCCCAGAACTTCTTGTTCGTGGAGTCGTATTGCTTCAACTGCGCATGCGCAGCCACCGAACCGAGCGCGAGGGCGGTGGCCGCCAGCGCCAGGGCGATGGACCTGAGCTTCTTCATGGGGTGTCTCCTCATGGTGGGTGCCTGTGGCACGACATCGCCCGCCAGGCCGTGGCACCGGCGGGTCGAGGCCCATCTTGTCATGCCCAAGCCCGCGGCGCGACCCCTGCGGGCTCAGTAGGTTCCCGGATAGGCCCCGCCATCGATGAGCACGTTCTGCCCGGTGATGTAGCCCGCGTGCTGGCTGCACAGGAAGGCGCAGGTGGCGCCGAATTCGGGCGGCTGGCCGAAGCGCTGCGCCGGGATCGCCTTGCGGCGGCTGTCGGCGATGGTCTCCAGGGGCTGGCCGGTGCGCTTCACCGCGCCGGCCAGCGTAGCCTTGAGGCGGTC
This sequence comes from Ramlibacter aquaticus, assembly GCF_015159745.1. GTDB lineage: Bacteria > Pseudomonadota > Gammaproteobacteria > Burkholderiales > Burkholderiaceae_C > Ramlibacter > Ramlibacter aquaticus. The sequence goes on from NZ_JADDOJ010000003.1 coordinate 80,311, forward strand.
GGTGTCGAAGGCGCCGGGCAGCAGGTTGTTGATGGTCACGTTGGCGGCCGCGAGCTTCTGCATGCGGGCCACGCCGGCGACGAAGCCGGTCAGGCCGCTGCGCGCGCCGTTCGACAGGCCCAGGATGTCGATGGGCGCCTTCACCGAGCTGGAGGTGATATTCACGATGCGGCCGAAGCCGCGCGCCGCCATCCCATCGACCGTCGCCTTGATGAGCTCGATCGGCGTGAGCATGTTCGCGTCCACCGCCTGGATCCAGGTGTCACGATCCCAGTCGCGGAAGTCGCCGGGCGGCGGGCCGCCCGCGTTGGTGACCACGATGTCCCAGTCGCGGCGCAGCGCGAAGATCTGCGCCCGCCCCTCGGGCGTGGTGATGTCGCAGGCAACCGAGAGCACCTCGGCCGCGGCGGGCCGCTGCGGGTCCGCCTTCAGCGCCGCCACGGCCTGCGCCAGCGCCTCGGCGCCGCGCGCCACCAGCACCACGTTCACGCCCTCGCGCGACAGCGCCTGTGCGCAACCGAAGCCCAGCCCCTTGCTGGCGCCGCCCACCAGCGCCCACTTGCCCGTGATACCCAGATCCATGGTGTCCTGCCGTCCTTGAAAGAGTTGATTGCAACGCAGGGGCACGCGTTTGCCGCAGTGCCCGAAGCCAAATTCTCGCAGCCTTGCGGGGCCGGCCCCGTCGCGCACCCGCAGCCCTTGAGCTCGAACGCGTCTGCCCTCGCCTCAGGCCGGCCGGGGTGCGCGCGTGAACACGGTGATGCCGGCGATCACCAGCACCGTGCCGGCCGCGATCCAGGCCGTGAAGGGCTCGCCCAGCACCACCACGCCCATGAGGATGGTCGCCAGCGGGCCCACCATGCCGGTCTGGGCGGTGGCGGCGGCCCCCATGCGCTCAATGGCCATCATCACCAGCAGCACCGGCACGGCCGTGCACAGCGTGGCGTTGAGCACCGACAGCCAGACGATGGCCGGCGCCACGGCCAGCGCGCTGGACACAGGCCGCAGCAGCACGAACTGCGCGATGCAGCACAGGCAGGCCACGCTGGTCGCCAGGCCCACCAGGCGCAGCGAGCCCAGGCGCTGCACCATCTCGCCCGAGTACACCAGGTAGATCGCATAGCTGATGGTGCTGAGGAAGACCAGCAGCGCGCCCAGCGCCGCGTCGTGGCCGCCGAAGCCGACCTCGTGGCCGAAGACCAGCATCACCCCGGCATAGCTCAGGGCCATGCCCGCCAGCTGGCGGCGGCTGAAGCGCTTGCCGTGCAGCAGCCAGCCCAGCAGCATCACCAGCGTGGGGTTGAGGTACAGGATGAGCCGCTCCAGCGAGGCGGTGATGTACTGCAGGCCGGCGAAATCCAGGAAGCTCGCCAGGTAGTAGCCCGAGACGCCCAGGCCGACCACGCCCAGCCAGTCGCGCCCGGCCAGGCGCGGGCGGCCCCGGCTGGCCCACCAGGCCATGCCGGCGAACAGCGGCAGCGCGAACAGCATGCGCAGCATGATCAGCGAGACGGCGTCCACGCCGCCCACGCGGTAGGCCAGCTTGACGATGATGGCCTTGCCAGAAAAGGCGATGGCGCCCGCGAGCGCCATCAGGAGACCGGGAAGGGAAGCACGGGCATTCTGGGACATCGGCATGGATTGTCGCCGCCCCCGCGCCCGGCCTGCTCAGTCCTCCACGAAAGCCTCCTGGCGGCGCGCCTTGATGGTGGGCAGGGCCACCATGAGCACCAGGATGCCGGCCGCCACCAGCAGCCCGGCCGAGATCGGCCGCGTCACCAGCACGGTCCAGTCGCCGCGCGAGAGCAGCAGCGCGCGGCGCAGGTTCTCTTCCATCATGGGGCCCAGGATGAAGCCCAGCAGCAGGGGCGCGGGCTCGCAGCCCAGTTGGCTGAACACATAGCCGACGACGCCGAACAGCGCCACCATCCAGACGTCGAAGGTGTTGTTGTTGGTGGCGTAGACACCGATGGCGCAGAACAGCACGATGGCCGGGAACAGGTAGCGGTAGGGCACGCGCAGCAGCCGCACCCACAGGCCGATCAGCGGCAGGTTCAGCACGAGCAGCATCAGGTTGCCCAGCCACATGGAGACGACCAGGCCCCAGAACAGCTCGGGGTTGCTGGCCATCACCTGCGGGCCGGGCTGGATGTTGTGCAGGGTCATCGCGCCAACCATCAGTGCCATCACCGCGTTCGGCGGGATGCCCAGGGTCAGCAGCGGGATGAAGGAGGTCTGCGCCCCCGCGTTGTTGGCCGACTCGGGGGCCGCAACGCCGCGGATGTTGCCGCGCCCGAAGGGCAGTTCGCCCGGGCGGCCGCGCACCCGCTTCTCCAGCGCGTAGGAGGCGAAGGAGGCGAGCAGCGCGCCGCCGCCCGGCAGCACGCCCAGCAGGGCGCCCAGCGCCGTGCCGCGCAGGATTGCGGGCACCATGGTGCGCACGTCCTGCCGCGTGGGCCACAGCGTGGACAGGCCCGCGCCCAGCACCTCGCGCTCGGCCGCGGGCCGGGCCAGGTTGCTGATGATCTCGCCATAGCCGAACACGCCCATGGCCACCACCACGAAGCCGATGCCGTCGGTGAGCTCGGGGATGTCGAAGGAATAGCGGGCCACGCCGGAATTCACGTCCGTGCCGACCAGCCCCAGCAGCAGGCCCAGCACGATCATGGCGATGGCCTTGACCAGCGAGCCCGAGGCCAGCACCACCGCGCCGATCAGGCCCAGGATCATCAGCGAGAAGTACTCGGCCGGGCCGAAGCGGAAGGCCAGCGCCGTCAGCGGCGCGGCGAAGGCCGCCAGCATCAGCGTGCCCACGCAGCCGGCGAAGAAGGAGCCGATGCCCGCCGCCGCCAGCGCGGGCCCGGCGCGGCCCTGGCGCGCCATCTGGTGGCCGTCGATGCAGGTCACCACCGAGGACGACTCGCCCGGCAGGTTGACCAGGATCGCGGTGGTGGAGCCGCCGTACTGCGCGCCGTAGTAGATGCCCGAGAGCATGATGAGCGCGGACACCGGCGGCAGCGCGTAGGTGGCCGGCAGCAGCATGGCGATGGTGGCCACCGGGCCGATGCCGGGCAGCACGCCGATCAGCGTCCCCAGCAGGCAGCCCATGAAGCCGTACAGCAGGTTCGGCGGCGTGGCCGCGGTGGCGAAGCCCAGCGCGAGGTTGTGGAACAGGTCCATGCCGCCGCCCTCAACCCGTCAGGAAGGCCGGCCAGACCTGCAGCTGCAGCTTGAGCACGCCGACGAAGCCGGCCCAGCTGCCGAAGGCCAGCACCGTGGCCAGCAGCAGCACCGGCTTCCAGTGGAAGTTGCCCTTCTGCGCCAGGCTGGCGATGAAGGTGAGCACGTAGATCGCGACGATGAGGCCCATCGCCGGCAGGCCGAACGCTGGCAGGCCACCCACCAGCACGCCGAAAAGCAGGTTGGCCCCGATCACGAAGAGCAGCGGCCGCCAGGCCCAGCGCCCCACCGGTTCGCCGTTCTCGGTCTCGACCACCAGCGAGCCGAACAGGATGAAGGCGCCCAGCGCCGCCAGCAGCAGGCCCAGCACCAGCGGGAAGTAACCCGGGCCCATGTGCGCCCCCTCGCCCAGGGCATAGCGCGTGGCCCCGAAGGCGAAGGCCAGCCCGGCGATGAGGAACATGAGTCCTGAGAAGAAGTCCTGCTCGCTCTTGATCTTCATGCCTTGCGAACCTCGAAATGCAGACGAAGGGGATGGCACGGCCGGCGGGCGCCGGCGCGGGCCACGGCGCTCATTCGAGCGGTGGCGTGGTGCTGAGCACTTCCTCCAGCGTGGTCAGCCCCTCGGCCACGCGCAGCGCGCCGGCGAGCCGCAGCGGCCGCATGCCGTCGGCGACGGCCTGGCGCCTCAGCGTGGCCATGGACGGATCGTGGGCCACCTTCTCCTTGAAGGCCTCGCTCACGCACAGCAGCTCGTACAGGCCCATGCGGCCCCGGAAACCCGTCATGCGGCACTCCACGCAGCCCACCGGCTGGAAGGGCTTGTAGCCGCCGCTCACCTTCCACGGCTTGACCACCTCGTCCAGGTCCTCGCGGCGCGGCGCTGGCACGGCCACGCGGCAGTTGGCGCAGAGCGTGCGCACCAGGCGCTGCGCCAGCACGCCCAGCAAGGTGGCGTTGAGCAGGTAGGGCGGGATGCCCAGCTCCATCAGGCGCGTGACGGCCGAGGGCGCGTCGTTGGTGTGCAGGGTGGAGAAGACCAGGTGGCCGGTGAGCGCGGCCTGCACCGCCATCTCGGCGGTGGCCAGGTCGCGGATCTCGCCGACCATGATGATGTCCGGGTCCTGCCGCATCAGGGCGCGCAGGCCCTCGGTGAAGCCGAAGTCCAGCTGGGCCTGCACCTGGGTCTGGTTGAAGGCCGGCTCGATCATCTCGATCGGGTCTTCCACGGTGCTGACGTTCACCTCTTCCGTGGCCAGGCGCTTGAGCGTGGCGTACAGGGTGGTGGTCTTGCCCGAGCCGGTGGGGCCGGTGACCAGCACGATGCCATGCGGCCGCGCGACCAGCTGCTCCCAGCGCTCGGCGTCATGGGCGGAGAAGCCCAGCGCGTCCAGGTTCTTCACCGTGGCGTCGGGGTCGAAGATGCGCATCACCATCTTCTCGCCGAAGGCCGTGGGCAGGGTCGACAGCCGCATCTCGACCTCGTCGCCGCGCGCGTTGCGCGTCTTGATGCGGCCGTCCTGCGGGCGGCGCTTCTCGACCACGTCCATGCGGCCCAGCAGCTTGATGCGGGCGATCATGGCGTTGAGCACGCCCTGGGGCATCTGGTAGACCGGGTGCAGCACGCCGTCGATGCGGAAGCGGATCACGCCCTGCTCGCGCCGCGGCTCCAGGTGGATGTCGCTGGCCCGCTGGTCGAAGGCGTAGGTCCAGAGCCAGTCCACCACCTGCACCACGCCCTGGTCGTTGGCGTCCAGCTGGCGGTTGCTGCGGCCCAGCTCCACCAGCTGCTCGAAGCTCGCGGGGCCGGTGCCGCCGCCGGACTTCTGCGCCGCGCGCACCGACTTGGCCAGGGCGAAGAATTCGGCGGTGTAGCGCTGGATGTCCTGCGGGCTGGCCAGCACCCGGCGCACCCCGCGGCGCGCCTGACGCTGGACCTCGTCCACCCAGTCGGTGAGGAAGGGCTCGGAGGTGGCCACCACCACTTCGGTGGGCGTCACCTGCACCGGCAGCACGCGATGCCGTTCGGCATAGGCCGCGCTCATGGTGTCCGCCACCTTGCCCACGTCCACCTTGAGCGGGTCGATGCGCAGGTAGTCCAGCCCGGTCCGGGTGGCCAGCCACTGCGTGATGGCCTCGATGTCCAGCGCCTTGCCGTCGGCCGCGCGCTGCATGGCGACCGCGGCCAGCCGCACCAGGGGGTGCTGCGCGCTCTCGGCCTGCGAGCAGCGGCCGATGGTGCGCTGGGCCTCGGCCTGCGAGATCACGCCGTCCTGCGCCAGCCACTCGACCAGGCGGCGCCAGTCCAGGGGGCCCTGCGCCGCGGCCTTGCGGGAACTCGGCGGGGTGGCGGGGAGCGTCATGCGGGAAGTGTCATCGGACGGGCTTGAAGACCCGCAGCCACTTTCGCGCCGGCAGGCCCCATCGAGTTTCAATGATCTCCGCCTGCCGGGCAAGCTCGCCGCGCACCGGGTGGCGCGCCTCGCGCAGGGCCAGCACGATGGTGTTGCCCTCGCGCGTCGGCCGGAAGGCCCAGACGCAGTCCTCGCCGAAGGCCGCCACGATGCGCGCCAGGCTGCGCTCGTAACTGGCATCGCGGCCGAAGAGGTTCACCGTCATGCAGCCGTCGGCCGTGAGCAGGCGCCGGCAGTCGGCGTAGAAGGCCTGGCTGTCCAGCACCGGGGCCGCGGCCTGGTGGTCGTACAGGTCCACCTGCAGGGCGTCGACCTCGCCGCGCCAATGTTCGTGGGCCACCACCTCGCCCGCGTCGCCCAGGACCACCGACAACCGCTCGTCGTCCTCGGGCAGGCGGAACCAGAGGCGGCAGGCCGCCACCACCTGGGGATTGAGCTCGATGGCGGTGGTGCGCATGCGCAGCTTTCGCCAGCAGAACTTGGTCAGCGATGCGGCGCCCAGGCCGAGCTGCATCGCGTGCCGCTCGGCCACCGTGTCGGCGTCCACGAACAGCAGCCAGGCCATCATGCGCTGCACGTACTCCAGGTGCAGGTCGAAGGGCTTGGTGCGACGCATGGAGCCCTGCACCCATTCGGTGCCCAGGTGCAGGTAGCGCGCGTCGCCGTAGTCGGAGAAGTTCACCTCCGGCAGCTCGGCCGGGCGGGTCTTGGCGGCCTTCATGCGGCCACGCCCGCGAGCAGGGGTGCCAGGCGCGGCAGGGCCTCGGCGGCGTTGGCGCGGCTGGCGGCCGCCAGCTCGGCCGTGTCCATGCCGCGCAGGCCGGCCAGCACCGCCGCGATGCGCGGCAGCTCGGCCGGCTCGTTGCGGCCCTGGGGCTGGCCGCCCTCGCGTTCGCCCGCCGTGCGGTAGAGCCAGTGCGGCGGGATGTCGGGCGAATCCGTCTCCAGCACCAGGGCGGACAGCGGCAGCTCGGCCGCCAGTCGGCGCACCTGCAGCGCGCGCTCGAAGGTGAGCGTGCCGCCGAAGCCGAGCTTGAAGCCCAGCCGCACGAACTCGCGCGCCTGGTGCAGGCTGCCGTTGAAGGCATGGGCGATGCCGCGCACCGGAATGCGCCGCAGCTGGCGCAGCAGCCGGTCGGCCGAACGCCGCACGTGCACGATCACGGGCAGGCCGTGGCGACTCGCCAGGCCCAGCTGCTCGGCATAGAAATGCTCCTGGCGCGCGGCGTCCAGGTGCGGCACGAAGTAGTCCAGCCCGATCTCGCCCACGGCCACCAGCCGCGGGTCGTCGCGGGCCTGGGCCAGCGCCCGGTCGAGCTGGTCCAGGTCGGCGTCCCGGGCCTGCGGCGTGAACAAGGGGTGGATGCCCAGCGCATAGCTGTCCCCGTGGCGGTGGGCCAGCTCGCGCACGGCCTGGAAGTTGCCGCAGTCCACGGCCGGCAGGATGCAGTGCGCCACCCCGGCGGCGCGCGCCCGTTCGCGCACGGCGTCCCGGTCGGCGTCGAATTCGGGCGCGTCCAGGTGGCAATGTGTATCAATCCATGCGGCCATGTCGCGATCATGCCCGAAGGCCCGCGGGCACCGTGCAGCCGCCGGCAAACCGTGATACCGTGCGATTTCACTCTTGCAGGTGAGAGCGCATGCGCAGGACGGCCCTCTACAGTTCGAGCCGCACGGAACGCCCCGCGGGCGGCGCCCGCTCCATGGACGGGTCGCCAGCGCCTGCCGGCCCGGCACAGGCCGCCGCAACCGCAGCGGCTCCCGCCGAGCCCGCTGACATCCCCGCCCCCGCCGCGCCCAGCCGTCGCCAGCGGGTCGCGAACACCCTGGCCAGCCCGCGCCTGCTGTGGCTGGCCATCCTGCTGCTGGCGGGCCTGCTGGCCTTCAGCTGGGTGCAGTCGCAGCGCAACGGCATCCACCGCATCACCCAGAAGGACATCAACGCCGCCGTCATGAAGACGCTGGAGACGCAGGTGATGCCCTCCGAGTACGCCCGTGCGTACGAGAAGATCCAGCCCTCCGTGGTGCGCGTGGTCAGCTACGTGAAGCGCAGCCGGGTGGCCGAGGCGCACCGCGAGGCCGCCGGCCCGCACGGCCGGCCGCACGTGCCCAAGCCGCTGGGCCCGGCCACCGACGCCACCGCCGACGGCGGGCCCGACGAGGAGGTCGAGTCCGGCGTGGGCACCGGCGTGGTGATCGTCGACAAGGGCGTGATCCTCACCAACCTGCACGTGGTCTCGGGGGCCGACCATGTCAAGGTCACCTTCGCCGACGGCCTGGAGGCCGACGCCGCGATCACAGGCGTGCAGCCCGAGAACGACCTCGCCGTGCTGCAGGCGCACAAGCTGCCGGACGACCTGATCCCCGCCACCCTGCGCTCCACCGCCGACCTCGCGCCCGGCGACAAGGTGCTGGCGGTGGGCTTTCCCTTCGGCATCGGCCCCTCCGCCTCGGGCGGCGTGGTGTCCGGCCTCAAGCGCGCCTTCCGCTCGCCCGAGGGCAAGCAGGAGATGACCAACCTCATCCAGTTCGACGCCGCCGCCAACCCCGGCAACTCCGGCGGCCCGCTGGTGACCATGGACGGCGAGGTGGTGGGCATCGTCACCGCCATCCTCAACCCGACCAGCGCACGCACCTTCATCGGCATCGGCTTCGCCGTGCCCATCGAGAACGCCGCCCAGGCCGCCGGCCTGCCCCCGTTCTGAACCCCGAGGACCGCCACACCCATGACAGCCACCCGCCAGGACGCAGACACCGCCCAGCTGATGGAGCAGATCCTCTACGAGGTCAAGCGCGTGGTGGTCGGCCAGGACCGCTTCCTGGAGCGCGTGATGGTCGCGCTGCTGGCCCAGGGGCACCTGCTGGTGGAGGGCGTGCCGGGGCTGGCCAAGACGCTGACCGTGAAGACCCTGGCCAACACCATGCGCGGGCAGTTCAAGCGCATCCAGTTCACGCCCGACCTGGTGCCCGCCGACCTGGTGGGCACGCGCATGTACAACCAGAAGAGCGGCGACTTCAGCACCTCGCTGGGCCCGGTGTTCACCAACCTGCTGCTGGCCGACGAGATCAACCGCGCGCCCGCCAAGGTGCAGAGCGCGCTGTTGGAGGTCATGCAGGAGCGGCAGGTCACCATCGCCGGCGAGACGCACAAGGTGCCGCGGCCCTTCGTCGTCATGGCGACCCAGAACCCGATCGAGACCGAGGGCACCTACCCGCTGCCCGAGGCCCAGGTCGACCGCTTCATGATGAAGGTGCTGGTCGACTACCCGACCGACGAGGAGGAGTACGTGATCGTCGAGCGGGTCACCGGCCCGGCGGTCGAGGTGTCCGCGGTGGCCAGCACCGAGCAGCTCGCGGCCCTGCAGCAGGAATGCCGGCGCGTCTATGTCGATCCCTCGCTGGTGCAGTACGCGGTCAAGCTGGTGTCGGCCACGCGCTGGCCCGACCGGCACGGCCTGAAGGAACTCGTGCCCTTCATCACCTTCGGTGCCAGCCCGCGCGGCACCATCAGCCTGGTCGAGGGCGCGCGGGCGCTGGCCATGCTGCGCGGCCGCACCTATGCCCTGCCCGAGGACATGACCGACCTGGTCGCCGACGTGCTGCGCCACCGGCTGGTGCTCTCCTACGAGGCGCTCTCGCAGGGCCTGTCGGCCGACGCCATCGTGGGCAAGGTGATGGCGCGCATCCCCGCCCCTGCCAAACCGCTGGAACATGAAAAGCTGGCTGCGTAAGCTGCGCGGTCCCGCGCCCGCCGAGCCGGCGCCCCAGGCCGCCGCGCCCGTGGCCGGCCAGGCCGAGCAGGTGCTCAGGCGCCTGGAGTGGACCGTGATCCGCCGCCTGGACGGCCTGCTGCAGGGCGACTACCGCACCCTGATGCGCGGCGCCGGGCTGGACCTGGCCGACCTGCGCGAGTACCAGCACCACGACGACGTGCGCCACATCGACTGGAACGTGACCGCCCGGCTGCAGCAGCCGCACGTGCGCGTCTTCACCGAGGACCGCGAGATGGCGGCCTGGTTCCTGGTCGACCTCAGCCCCTCGGTGGACTTCGGCTCGGGCGAGCAGCGCAAGCGCAACGTGTCGGCCGAGTTCGTGGCCGTGCTGGCGCGCATGCTGACGCGGCACGGCAACCGCGTGGGCGCGGTGCTCTACGGCAGCGGCGTGGATCGCTTCATCCCCAGCCGCGCCGGCCGCCGCCACGTGCTGCACATCCTGGACGCGATCCAGCAGCGCCCGGCGACGCAGGCCCAGGGCCCCACCCGCCTGCACGACCTGCTGCAGGCGGCCGCCGCCCTGGTGCGGCGCCGCTCCACGATCTTCGTCGTCTCCGATTTCATCAGCGAACCGGGCTGGGAGCGCGCGCTGGCCCAGCTGGCGCAACGCCACGAGGTGGTCGCGGTGCGCGTGCTGGACCCCATGGAGCTGGACATCCCCGACCTGGGCCTGCTGACGCTGCGCGACGCCGAGACGGGCGAGCAGCTGCTGGTGGACACGCACGACGCGGGCTTCCGACGCCGCTTCGCCCGGGTGGCCGCACAGCGCGAGGCCGAGCTGCGTGCCGCGCTGGCGCAGGCCGGCGTGGACGCGCTGGAGCTGTCCACCGGAGGCGACCTTGCCGAGGCCGTGCTGCGCTTCGCCGAGATGCGCAGGCGCCGCTCGCGCCTGTCCTCCGGCGCCGGGTTCCCGGCCCACCTGCAGGCGGCCGCATGAACTTCCTCTGGCCCCAGAACCTGTGGTTCCTCGCCGCGCTGCCGCTGCTGGTGGTTCTCTACCTCTGGCTGCTGGGCCGCAAGCGCAAGCTGGCGGTGCGCTACGCCTCGCTGGCCATCGTGCGCGAGGCCCTGGGCAGCGGGCCGGGCTGGCGCCGCCACGTGCCGCCGGTGCTGTTCCTGCTGGCCATCGCCACGCTGTGCGTGGCGGCGGCGCGGCCCATGGCGGTGGTGCTGCTGCCCTCCAACCAGCAGACCATCATCCTGGCCATGGACGTCTCCGGCTCCATGCGCGCCACCGACGTGCTGCCCAGCCGGCTGGAAGCGGCGCAGAACGCGGCCAAGGCCTTCCTCAAGCAGCTGCCGCGCCATGTGAAGGTCGGCATCGTCGCCTTCGCCGGCTCGGCCCAGGTGGCGCAGCTGCCCACCACCAACCGCGAGGACCTGGTCACCGCCATCGACCGCTTCCAGCTGCAGCGCGCCACGGCCACGGGCAACGCGATCGTCATCTCGCTGGCCACGCTGTTCCCGGACGCGGGCATCGACCTGGCTTCCCTGCAGTCGGGCCGCGACCGCCAGCGCGGCACCGCCATCGACGCCGAGCGCAAGGAGAAGAAGGACTTCACGCCGGTGGCGCCGGGCTCCTTCTCCTCGGCCGCGATCATCATGCTCACCGACGGCCAGCGCACCACCGGCGTGGACCCGCTGGACGCCGCCAAGGTGGCGGCCGACCGCGGGGTGAAGGTCTACACCGTGGGCATAGGCACGGTGGACGGCGAGACCATCGGCTTCGAGGGCTGGTCCATGCGCGTGCGGCTGGACGAGGAGACGCTCAAGGCCATCGCCAACAAGACCGGCGCCGAGTACTTCTACGCCGGCACCGCGGAAGACCTGCACAAGGTCTACGAGTCGCTCAGCTCCAAGCTCACGCTGGAGAAGAAGGAGACCGAGATCTCGGCCCTGTTCGCGATGGCGGCGGCGGTGCTGGCCCTGCTCTCGGCCGGGCTCTCGCTGTTCTGGTTCAACCGCATCCTCTGAAGGCCCAGCGGCGCAGCCGCTGCCCGGGCCGGTCAGTGCGTCTGCAGAACGCCCGCCACCAGCCGCAGCTGGCGGCCACAGCGCGCGGCCAGCGAATCGTCGTGCGTGACCATGATGAAGGCGGTGCCCACGTCCTGCGCCAGCCGCAGCATCATGGCGAAAACCTCGTCGGCGGTGCCGCGGTCCAGGTTGCCGGTGGGCTCGTCGGCCATCACGCAGGCCGGCCGCGTGACCAGTGCGCGCGCGATCGCCACCCGCTGGCGCTCGCCGCCGGAGAGCTCGGCCGGCCGGTGGTGCAGGCGGTGGCCCAGGCCCACGGCCTCCAGGGTGGCACGTGCCTGCGCCGCGCAATCGGCCGGCGGCAGGCGGCGTATGCGCAGCGGCATGCCCACGTTGTCCAGCGCGCTGAACTCCGGCAGCAGGTGGTGGAACTGGTAGACGAAGCCCAGGTGGCGGTTGCGCAGCTGGCCCTGGGCGGCCGCGTCCAGGCGCGAGAAGGCCTCGCCCACCAGCTCGACCTCGCCGCTGCTGGGCGTGTCCAGGCCGCCCAGCAGGTGCAGCAGGGTGCTCTTGCCCGAGCCCGAGGCGCCCACGATGGCGACGGTCTCGCCCGCGCGCACCTCCATGTCCACCCCGCGCAGCACCTGCACGTCCAGGCCGCCCTCGGCGAAGCGCTTGGACAGGCCCTGCGCGCGCAGCACGAACTCACTCATAGCGCAGCGCCTCCGCCGGGTTGACGCGGCTGGCGCGCCAGCTCGGGTAGAGCGTGGCCAGGAAGGCCAGCACCAGCGAGATGACCGCGATGGGCACGATGTCGCCGCGCTGCGGGTCGCTGGGCATGCGGCTGATGAGGTAGATGTCCTTGGGCAGGAAGCTGGCGTGGAAGAGGTGTTCCAGCGCCGGCACGATGACGTCGATGTTGAAGGCCACCAGCAGGCCCAGGCCCAGGCCGGCCAGGGTGCCGATCACGCCCACCGCCGCGCCCTGCACCACGAAGATGCCCATGATGCTGGACGGGCTCGCGCCCAGGGTGCGCAGGATCGCGATGTCGGCGCGCTTGTCGGTCACGGTCATCACCAGCGTGCTCACCAGGTTGAAGGCCGCCACCGCGACGATCAGCGTGAGGATGATGAACATCATGCGTTTCTCGACCTGCACGGCGGCGAACCAGGTGCGGTTCTGGCGCGTCCAGTCGCTCACGACCACGTCCGGCCCCATCTGCTGCGCCAGCTCCGCCGCCACCTGGGGCGCCTGGTTCAGGTCACGCAGCTTCAGGCGCAGCCCGCTGGGGCCTTCCAGGCGGAAGATCTTCGCCGCGTCCTCCACGTTGATCATCACCAGGCTGCTGTCGAATTCGTAGTGGCCGGAATCGAAGGTGCCGATCACGGTGAGCTGCTTCAGGCGCGGCAGCACGCCGGCCGGCGTGACCTGGCCGCCCGGCGCCACCAGGGTGAGCGGGTCGCCCTCGCGCACCCCCAGCTGGCGCGCCAGCTCGACCCCGACGATGACGCCGAAGCTGCCCGGCACCAGGCGCGCGAGCGCGGGCTTGATGGTGGCGGCCACGTCGGTCACCTCGGGTTCCAGCGCGGGGTCGATGCCGCGCACCAGGGCGCCGCGCATGTCCTCGCCGCGCGCCACCAGGGCCTGCGCGGCAATGAAGGGCGCCGCGCCCACCACCTGCGGATGGCGGCGCACCTGGGCGATGGCACCGGCCAGGTCGGGCAGCGCGCCGCCACCGGCGGCGAACACCTCCACGTGCGCGACCACGCCCAGCATGCGGTCGCGCACCTCCTTCTGGAAGCCGTTCATCACCGACAGCACGATGATGAGCGCGGCCACCCCCAGCGCGATGCCCAGCATGGAGACACCGGAGATGAAGGAGATGAAGCCGTTGCGGCGGGTGGCCCGTCCGGCGCGCGTATAGCGCCAGCCGAGTGCGAGTTCGTACGGGATGCGCAACGTCATGAATGGTCGGGGTCCAGCCCCGGATTGTGGCATCCCGGACAATAAGCCCATGTCGGACACTGTCCAGTTGCTCGTACCGCTCGCCACCGCCAACGGCGAGGCCTGTGCCCGGGCCCGCGCCGGGCTCAGCCTCCCCCACCTCGAAAAGCTGCTCGCGCGGCTGTCGCCCGGCCCGCTGGAGGCCGGTGCCGCGACCGACCTGTGCCTGCCCCACGAGCGGGTGCTGGCGCGCGCCTGCGGCCTGCCGGCCGAGGACGGCCACATCCCCTTCGCCGCCTGGCAGGCGCGCCAGGCCGGGGAGAACCCCGGCGACGCCGCCTGGGCCTGGCTCACGCCCTGCCACTGGCAGGTCGCGCAGGACCACATCGCCATGGGCCATCCCCGGGCGATGGCGCTCACGCCCGCCGAATCGCAGGCCCTGCTGGCCGCCATGCAGCCCTACTTCGCCGAGGACGGGCTGCAGGTGCGCTACGAGGCGCCCACGCAGTGGCTGGCCGAGGGCGAGGTGTTCCGCGGCCTGGCCAGCGCCTCGCTGGACCGCGTCATCGGCAACCGGGTGGACGCCTGGCTGCCGCGCGCGGCCGAGGCACGCACCCTGCGCCGGCTGCAGCAGGAGATGCAGATGCTGCTCTACACGCACCCGGTGAACGAGGAGCGCAGCGCGGGCGGGCAACTGCCGGTGAATTCGTTCTGGGTCAGCGGCGCGGGCGCCCTGCCCCCGGGCTGTGCGCCCCAGGCACCGGCGGGCCTGCGCATCGTGCACACCTTGCGCGACGCCGCCATGCTGGGGGACTGGGAGGCCTGGGCCGCCGCCTGGCGCCAGCTGGACGCGGGCGAGTGCGCCGCGCTGCTCAAGTCGCTGGACGCCGGGCAGCCCGTCACGCTGACGCTGTGCGGGGAGCGCCATGCGCGAAGCTGGCAGGGCGACGGCCGCGGCCTGCTGGGGCGGCTGGCCGCCGCGTGGGGCCGCGGCCGGGTGCAGTCCGCGCTGCAGGCGCTGTGAGGTTCGGGCCTGGCTGACCGCCGCGGGCTCAGCCCGCCAGGGTCACGCCCACCCGCGAGGCCAGGCGCGCCGCGATCTCCTTGAGCGGCAGCACCTCGTTGGCGGCGCCGGCGTTGATCGCCTCGCGCGGCATGCCGAAGACCACGCAGCTGGCCTCGTCCTGCACCAGGTTCCAGGCGCCGGCGTCGCGCAGCACGCGCATGGCCGTGGCGCCGTCGGCCCCCATGCCCGTGAGCATGATGCCCACGGCCTTGGCCCCGGCGTGCTGGGCCACCGAGCGGAACAGCACGTCCACCGAGGGCTTGTGGCGGTTGACGGGCTCGCCGTCGGCGACGCGCGTCACCCAGCCGCCGCCCGCGTGGCGGGCCACCGAGAGGTGGCGTCCACCCGGCGCGATGTAGGCATGGCCCTGCAGCACGGGTTCGCCGTCCACGGCTTCCTTCACGTGCAGTCGCGAGAGGCTGTCGAGACGGGCCGCGAAGCTCGCGGTGAAGCCCGGCGGCATGTGCTGGGTGATGACGATGCCCGGCATGGTCGTCGGCAGCGCCGTGAGGATCTCGCGGATGGCCTCGGTGCCGCCCGTGGAGGCGCCTATGGCCACCAGCTTGTCGGTGGACACCCGGGAGCCGGGCGCCGGCTTGCGCACACCGGCCGGCGCCGCCGGCGGCGGTGCATGCAGGTGGCGGCCGACGCGGGCCCGCGCGGCCACGCGCAGCTTGCCCACGATGTCGCGGGCCATGTCGTCCAGGCCGGCCTTCAGGTTGAAGCTGGGCTTGGGCACGAAGTCCACGGCGCCCAGCTCCAGCGCCCGCAGCGTCACGTCCGCGCCGCGCTGGGTCAGCGTGGAGACCATGACCACCGGCGTGGGCCGCAGCCGCATCAGGCGCTCCAGGAACTCCAGCCCGTCCATGCGCGGCATCTCCACGTCCAGCGTGACCACGTCGGGGTCCAGCTCGCGGATGCGCTCGCGCGCTTCGAACGGGTCGCCCGCGGTGCCCACCACCTGCATGTCCCCGCTGCGGTTGATCAGGTCGGTGAGCACGCTGCGCACCAGGGCGGAATCGTCCACCACCACCACTCGAATCGTCATCAGAACAACTCCACGTCGCCGCTGCGCTCCTGCTTGAGGCGGGCCCGGTAGCGCGCCTCCTGCGCCTCGAATTCACCATGGTGCGTGGCCGGCAGGCGGCGGCACATGACCTTGCCGCTCTTCGGGAACATGCACACCTTGCGCGGGTAGATCTCCAGCACGTCGCTGCCCAGCACCGGGATGTTCTCGGCCGCGAGGAAGCTGCGCACGAACGTCACGTTCTTCTCGCCGATCAGGGTGCCGGCCAGGCTCTTCATCACGCTGCCGCCGCCGAAGATCTTGGCCTGCAGGCCGCTGCGCCGCGCACCGCGCCGCATCAGCTCGTTGATCAGCAGCTCCATCGCGAAGGCGCCGAAACGCCCGCCCGCGGAGGCGTCGCCGCTGTCGGGCAGCATGAAGTGGTTCATGCCGCCCAGGCCGCTGTGCGGGTCGTGCAGGCAGGCCGCGACGCAGGAGCCCAGCGTGGTGCTGACGGCCACGTCCTCGTCGTAGACGAAGAACTCGCCGGGCAGCACCTTCACCGCCGCACGCTCGAAGGCGGGCTCGTAGAAGTAGAAGGAGGCCTCGTGCTCGCGCCGCGGCCGCGCGCGCAGCGCGGCGAGCGCCCGCGCCTGCTCGGCGGGCATGGTCGCGTGCAGCAGGGCGCTCATGGGCCGACCCGTCGGTAGGCGGTCTTGCCGCTCAGCTGGAACAGGTCGCGGTGCTCGGAGAAATTCTCCGAATGGCCGACGTACAGCACGCTGCCGGGCCGCATGGCCGCGTGCAGGCGCTGCAGCACCTGGCGCTGCGTGGGCCGGTCGAAGTAGATCATCACGTTGCGGCAGAAGACCACGTCGTAGGGCTCCAGCTGCCAGTTGCCGCCCAGCAGGTTGAAGGGCTTGAAGTTCACCATGCGGCGCACTTCGGGCCGCACCCGCACCTTGCCCTCGTTGGGCCCCGAGCCGCGCAGGAAGAAGCGGCGCAGCCGCGCCTCGCCCAGGGGCGTGGCGTTCTCCATGGTGTAGGTGGCCTCGCGCGCGGCCTGCAGCACGCGCGTGTCGATGTCGCTGGCGTCTATGGTCACGCTGGCGTTGGCGCCCAGCGCTTCCTGCACCGTGATCGCGATGCTCCAGGGCTCCTCGCCGGTGGAGGCCGCGCAGGACCAGATGCGGCGCACGCCGCCCTTCTTCAGCTCGGCCGCGAGCAGGTCGAAGTGGTGCGACTCGCGGAAGAAGGCCGTGAGGTTGGTGGTCAGGCAGTTGATGAACTCCTGCCATTCAGGGTCGCTCTCGCGCTGCAGCCGGTCCAGGTATTCCTTGAAGCTGCCCAGCCCGACCTCGCGCAGGCGGCGCGACAGCCGGCCATAGACCATGTTCTGCTTGCCGGGGTGCAGGTCGATGCCGGCCTTGGCCCGGATCATCGCGCGCACGCGCTGGAAATCGTCGGCGCCGAAGGCGATGTCGCGGTCGCCCGGCAGGCCGGCCACCACGCCCTGGGGAAGTGCGGCGCCCATCAGACGGTCTCCTCGAGCACGCGGAAGAGCTTGACCGCGTCGCGCAGGCCCTCGGCCTGGGAGGCCAGCTGGCTGGCGGACGCCGAGGTGCGCTGCACCATGGCCGCGTTCTGCTGGGTGGCGGCGTCCAGCTGGGCCACGGCGGCGTTGACCTCGCCGATGCCGGTGGACTGCTCGCTGCTGGCGTGCGAGATGCCTTCCACCAGGCTGCCCACCTCGCGGGCGGCCTGCAGCACCTCGTCCAGTGTCTTGCCGGCGTGGCCGGCGGTGCCCACGCCCTCGCCCACGGCGCGGCGCGTCTCCTCGACCAGGTCGCGGATCTGGCGCGCGGCGTCGGCGCTGCGCTGGGCGAGCCCGCGCACCTCCTGCGCCACCACCGCGAAGCCCCGGCCCTGCTCACCCGCACGGGCCGCTTCCACGGCGGCGTTCAGCGCCAGCAGGTTGGTCTGGAAGGCGATGCCGTCCACCACGCTGTTGATGGAGGCGATGCGGCCGGCGGCGCCTTCGATGCCGCGCATCCCGGCCACCACCTGCCCCACCACGGCGCTGCCGCGCTCGGCGACCTCGCCCGCACGCACCGATTGCTGGGTCGCGCTGGTGGCGCTGTCGGCGTTGCGGCGCACGGTGGCGGCGATCTGGTCGATGGCGGCTGCGGTCTGCTCCAGGCTGGCGGCCTGGGCTTCGGTGCGCACCGAGAGGTCGGCGCTGGCGCGCCCCATCTCGGCGGCCGCCTCGGTGATGTCCGTGGCCGCGGTGCGCACATCGCCCACCATGGCCTGCAGGTTGACGTTCAGCTGCGCCAGCGCGCCCTCGAGTTCGCCGATGCCGTCGCGCCGGCCGCTCACCGCCATCTTGCGCAGTTCGCCGGCCGCCATGCGGTTGGCCATCTGCGTGCAGGCCGCCAGCGGCCGCGTGATCCTGCGGGTCAGCCAGGCCGCGAGGCCGGCCACCGCGCCGGCCTGCGCCGCCAGGCCCAGGCCCATGGCCAGCGGCCCGCGGCCTTCGGTCAGCACGGCCACGCCGGCGCTGGCCACCGCCAGGGCGGCCAGGGCCAGCGTCATGCAGGCGCCCAGGCCGGGCCGCGACAGCGCGGCGAGCCGGCCGCGCCAGCCGGCACGCACCACGTGGCCGCCGCGCAGGGCCAGCCGGACCCGGGCCGCGCGCTGGTCCTCGCGCATGCGGGCATACAGCGCCTCGGCGGCCTCCACCTCGGCCCGCGAGGGGATGGAGCGCACCGACATGTAGCCCACCGGCCGGCCCGCCTCCAGCATGGGCGTGACGTTGGCACGCACCCAGTAGTGGTCGCCGTCCTTGCGCCGGTTCTTGATCAGGCCGGACCAGGGCCGGCCGGCCTTCAGCGTGGCCCACAGGTCGCGGAAGGCCTCCGGCGGCATGTCGGGGTGGCGGATCAGGTTGTGCGGCTGGCCCAGCAGCTCCTCGCTCTCGAAGCCGCTCGCGCGCACGAAAGCCGGGTTGCAGTAGCGGATGTGGCTGTCCAGCGAGGTGGCCGAGACCAGGATGTCCTGGGGGTCGGGCCGGTGCTCGCGGCCGGTGACGGGGAGGTTGGTGCGCATGGAAGGGACCGGGATGTGGGGGTAAGGCCTCAGGCCATGCCGGGCGCCAACCGGAAGGAGCCCACCAGGCGACCCAGGGACTGGGCCTGTTCGCGCAGGCTCTCGGCGGCGGCCGAAGCCTGCTCCACCAGGGCCGCGTTCTGCTGGGTGATGTCGTCGAGCTGGGCGACGGCGCGCGTGACCTCGCCGATGCCGGTGGCCTGGCTGGCCGTGGCGCCGGTGACGCCGGCGATGGCCTGGCTCACGTCCTGCACGCTGTGCTGGATCGCGGCCATGGTGCCGCCCGCGTCCTTGACCAGGCGCGCGCCGGTCTCGGCCTTGCGCACGCTCTCCTCGATCAGGCCGCGGATCTCGCGCGCCGCGTCGGCGCAGCGGCCGGCCAGGCTGCGCACTTCCTGCGCCACCACGGCGAAGCCGCGGCCCTCCTCGCCGGCCCGCGCGGCCTCGACCGCGGCGTTGAGGGCGAGGATGTTGGTCTGGAAGGCGATCGAATCGATCACGCCCGTGATCTCGGAGATGCGGCCCGAGCCGGCATTGATCTCGGCCATGGTGCCCACCACCTGGGACACGATGTCGCCGCCCTGGCGCGCCACCTCGGCGGCGGTAGCGGCGAGTTCGTTGGCGCGGCTGGCCGAGCCGGCCGATTCGCGGATCGCGTCCGACAGCTGGGCCATGGTCGCGGCGGTCTGCTGCAGGTTGCTGGCGGCGCGCTCGGTGCGGGCCGACAGGTCCTGGTTGCCGGAGGCGATCTGGCTGGTCGCGCTGCCCACGCCCTCGGTGCCGCTGCGGATGCCGCCCACCATCTGGCGCAGGCTGTCCTGCATGCCGGCCACCGCCTGCTGCAGCTGCCCGACTTCATCGCTGCGCGTCACGGCCACGGGCTGCGACAGGTCGCCCCCGGCGATGCGGCGCACCGCCTCCTGCACCTCGCGCAGCGGCAGGGCCAGGCCGTTGGCCACGCCGGTCGCCAGCACGGCGCCCAGCAGCAGCGCCGCCAGGGTGAGGCTGGGCAGCAGCCATTGCGCGCGCTGAACGGCGGCCAGCCGCTCGGCGTCCAGGGCCTGCACCTGCGCATCCACGCCGGCGGCGAGCTTGTCCAGTTCGCCCAGGTAGGCGTCCGCCAGTGGCGACAGGCGCGTGTCCACCTCGGCCTGCGCGGCGGCCACGTCCCGGGGGTCGGCCATGCGCTTGAGCAGCGCGGCACGCACGGACAGGTATTCCTTGCGCCGCTCGGCCATGCCGGCCAGCACGTCCTTGTGCTGCGGCAGGTCCAGGGCCACGTCCAGCCGCTTCTGCAAGCCGGTGATGGACGCGGAGGTCTTCTTGATTTCAGCGTCCAGCCACGGGGCGATGGACGGCGGGCTGCCGGCCTTCGCCAGGGTGACGGCGCGGACCACGTTGAGCCGGGTCGCGGCCGCCCAGGCGGCCACGTCGGCACGCGTGGCGTGCAGCGCGGCCTGGCGGGCGTCGATCGCCTGCAGGCTGCGCATCTCCAGGATCGCGATCGCCGCGACCGCGAGCAGCATCAGCAGGACAGCACCGAATGCCGCGGCCAGCCGGGCGCGCAGGCGCAACGATGCCGCCATCTCACTGCACCTCGGGAACCGTACCGAGTGCGGAGCCCAGCAGGGTCTCCATGTCCACCAGCATCAGCATGCGCTCGCCCACGCTGCCGATGCCGGTGATGAATTCGGAGCCCTCGTCGCCGGACAGCTCCGGCGGCGGCTTGATGGCCGAGGCCTCCAGGTCCAGCACGTCGGAGACCGAATCCACCACCACGCCGACCACGCGCTGGCGCACCGCCAGCACGATGACCACGGTGAAGCGGTCGTATTCGGCGGTGGCCGCGCCCAGGCGCAGCCGCAGGTCGACGATGGGCACGATCACGCCGCGCAGGTTGACCACGCCCTTGACGAAGGACGGGGCGCCGGGGATGCGGGTGGGCGCCTCGTAGGAGCGGATCTCCTGCACGCGCTGGATGTCCACGCCGTATTCCTCGTTGCCGAGCCGGTAGGTCAGGTATTCGCCGGCGCGGGCGGCGGCGTTCACGGCGGCCGCCGCGCTGCGGCTGGCGTCCTGGCGGGCGATGATCGCCCCTTCTTTGGTCATGTCCATGGTTGGCTCCTCAATCAGGCGGGGATCGGTTCTGCGGCGTGGGTCCCGGCGGGCTCCAGGCCTCTCTCGTCTCTTCGGCCGCCGGCGGCCGGACTTGAACTTTTGTCGTGCGCGCGGCGCACCAGGGCGCCCACGTCCAGGATCAGGGCGACGCTGCCGTCGCCCATGATGGTGGCGCCGGAGACCCCCTGCACCTTGCGGTAGTTGGTCTCCAGGTTCTTGACCACCACCTGCTGCTGGCCCACCAGGCGCTCGACCTCCAGGGCCACCTGGCGGCCCTCGGCCTGCACCAGCACCAGCATGGGCGCGGCGGCGCCGGCGACGGCTTCCACCGGGCCGTAGCCCATGGCCTCGGCCAGGCTGAGCACGGGGAGGTGGTCCTCGCGGACCTTGACCACCCGGTGCCGGTTGGCCATGGTGCGGATCGCCCCGGGCTGGGGCTGGAAGGACTCGACCACGCTGGACAGTGGCAGCAGGTACAGGTCGTCCTCGATGCCCACGGACATGCCGTCCATGATGGCCAGCGTCAGCGGCAGGCGCACCCGCACGCAGGTGCCGCGGCCCAGCTCGGAATCGAGCTCCACGGTGCCGCCCAGGCCCAGGATGTTGCGCCGGACCACGTCCATGCCCACGCCGCGGCCGGAGATGTCGGTCACGGCCTCGGCGGTGGAGAAGCCGGGGGCGAAGATCAGCTGGTAGACCTCGCCGTCGGTCATGTTGTCGGGCAGTGCCATGCCGTTGCGGCGGGCCTTGTCCAGGATGCGCTCGCGGTCCAGGCCGCGGCCGTCGTCGCGCACCTCGATCACGATGCAGCCGCCCTCGTGGCAGGCGCTCAGGGTGAGCGTGCCCTGCGGCGGCTTGCCCATCTCGATGCGTTCGGCGGGCAGCTCGATGCCGTGGTCCACCGAGTTGCGCACCAGGTGGGTCAGCGGGTCGGTGATCTTCTCGATCAGGCCCTTGTCCATCTCGGTGGCCTCGCCCACCGTCTTGAGCTCCAGCTGCTTGCCCAGCCGCGCGGCCAGGTCGCGCAGCATGCGCGGGAAGCGGTTGAACACGTCCGACATGGGGATCATGCGGATCGACATCACGGATTCCTGCAGGTCGCGCGTGGTGCGCTCCAGGTCGGACAGGCCAGCCATCAGGTGCTCGCGCGACTGGGCGTCCAGGCGGCTGGCCTTCTGCGCCAGCATGGCCTGGGTGATGACCAGTTCGCCCATGAGGTTGATCAGCTGGTCCACCTTCTCCAGCGAGACGCGCAGGGTCTCGCTGGGCGTGGTGCGCGGTGTCGCGCCCCCGCCGGCGGCCTGGGCCGCAACCGGGGCGCTGGCCGGGGCCGCGGCCGGTGCCTGCACGGCGCGCACCTCGGCGGCCGCCACCTCCAGCATGGCAGGCGCGGGCCCGGCTTCCTGCGCTGCGTCTTCCGGCTCACCCTCCCAGGGCGCCAGCGCGATGCTCTCGCGCGGCACGTGGAAGCTGCACAGGTCCAGGATGTCGGCGTCGCTGGAGCTGGTGCGCAGGTGAAAGCGCGCGAATTTCTCGGGCGCGCCGTCCACGCGCTCCAGCGTGCCGCCGCCGGCCACCTCGCCGAACAGCTCCAGGATGTCGTCGGCCAGCGAGGGGTCGGCCAGCGGCCCCACCGTCATGGCCAGCTCGCGCTCGCCGGGCGGCGGGGCCGCCGCGGCCTTCTTCTTCTGCGTGCGCGGCCGGGCCGCCTTCTTGGGCTGGGCGGCTGCGGGGGCGTGGCTGGCGGCGCCGCCGGGCGCCTGGGTGTGCGCGGCCAGGGCCTGCAGCACCTCGCCCGCGTCCGGCGGCACGCCGCCGTGCTGGTGGCAGTGCAGCAGCGCGCGCAGCAGGTCGCCCGACTTCAGCAGCGTGTCCACCATGTCGGTGGTGGCCGGCTGCTCGTGGCGGCGCAGCTGGTCCAGCAGCGTCTCCATCGCGTGGGTGAGCTCGGCCACGTTGGCGAAGCCGAAGGTGGCGGCGCCGCCCTTGACGGAGTGCGCGCAGCGGAAGATCGCGTGCAGCGTCTCCTCGGCCGGCGCCTGCACGTCCAGGCCGAGCAGAAGGCGCTCGAAGTTCTCCAGGTTCTCGGCCGCTTCCTCGAAGAAGACGCCGTAGAACTGGGTCAGGTCGAAATCGGAAGTGCCGTCAGACATGGCCAGGCTCCTGTTCCTGCGGGGCGACCTTGCGGATGGTGGCGATCAGCCGGGCCGGGTCGAAGGGCTTGGCGAGCCAGCCCGTGGCCCCGGCCTCGCGGCCCGCCTGCTTGGTGCGGTCGTCCGAGTCGGTGGTGAGAATGAGGATGGGCAGGCGGCGGAACTTCTCCTGCCCACGCAGGGAGCGGGTCAGCTCCACCCCGTCCATGCGGGGCATGTTGTGGTCGGTGAGGACCACGTCGACCGGGCGCCCCTGCAGCTTCTCGAGCGCGTCGAGGCCGTCCACGGCTTCGACCACGTCGTAGCCGGCCTGCCGCAAGGTGCTGGCAAGCATGGCCCGCATGGAGGCGGAATCGTCAACGGCGAGTACGGATGTCATGGATCGGTCTCCGGAAGTCAGTGCCGGCCGCACGGACCGCGGCCATGCGGAGGATTCTGGGAAGACCCGGGCTTGGACGATGCGGCGGAAAGCGGGCGCAAAGCCCGTCTTTTCGCGCGCTGCAGCCGGCCCCCGGCCGGTATCGTCCCGGCATCAAGGAGTTGTCGCACGTGCGCCTGCTGGTCATCGAGGATTCGGAACTCGACTACGAAATGCTGCTGGTCACGCTGGCGTCGCAGGGCGTGGCGGTGACGGCCGAGCGCGTGGAAAGCGCGGCCCAGCTGCGCGAGGCCCTGCAGCGCGGCTGGGACCTGGTGATCTCGGACCACCGGCTGCCCGGCTTCACCAGCCACCAGGCCCTGCGCATCGTGCGCGAGCTGCCCAGCCCGCCCCCCTTCATCATCGTCTCGGGCGTGATCGGCGAGGACATGGCGGTGCGCGCCATGCAGCGCGGCGCGGACGACTACCTCATCAAGGGCCGCCTGGCCCGCCTGGGCACCGCGGTGCGCAACGCCGTGGAGGCCTCGCGCGCCCGGCGCGAGCGCGCCGAGACCCAGGCCCGGCTGGCCCAGTCGCAGGAGCAGCTGCGCAATCTCTCGCACCGCCTGCAGGCGGCCATCGACGAGGAGCGCTCGGCCATCGCGCGCGAGATCCACGACGACATCGGCGGCACGCTGACGGCGGTGCGCTTCGACCTGGAGAGCCTGGGCCGGCACGTGGACGCGGCCGCGCTGCCCCGGCTGCAGCGCGCCCAGCAGTCCCTGGCCCAGGCGCACGAGACCACCCAGCGCCTGATGCACAACCTGCGCCCGCCCATCCTGGACGCGGGCCTGCCGGCCGCCATCGAATCGCTGGTACGCCAGTTCCGCGAGCGCACCGGCGTGGCCACCGAGTTCGAGCACAACGCGCCGCGCGGCGAGCTGGAGGCGCCCATCGCGCTGGCGCTGTACCGCGCCTGCCAGGAGGCGCTGACCAACATCGCCAAGCATGCGCAGGCGCGCAGCGTGGCCATCGGCCTGCACCACGGCCAGGCGGCCGTGTCGCTGGAGGTGACGGACGACGGCCGCGGCCTGGACCCGGCGGCCCTGCGCAAGCCGGAATCGCTGGGCCTGCGCGGCCTTGCCGAGCGCGCCTTCGCCGTCGGCGGCGCGCTGGACATCTCCAGCCACGAGGGCCGCACCACGCTCATGGTCTGGCTGCCCACGCACCGCCGCGCCCTGCGCGTGCCCCGGCCGCAGGAGGCCGCATGAACCGCCTCTTCCTGGTCGACGACCACGCCCTGATACGCCGCGGCATGCGCGACGCGCTGGTGGACGAGGGCTTCGAGATCGCCGGCGAGGCCGCCGGCTGGGACACGCTGCAGCCGGCGCTGGACCGCACGCCCTTCGACGTTCTGCTGCTGGACATCAACCTGGACGGCCGCTCCGGCTTCGACATCCTGGACCTGGTGCGCGGGCGGCCCCAGCCGCCGCGCGCGCTCATGGTCTCCATGTACCCCGAAGACCCGTACGCCGTGCAGGCGCTGCGCGCCGGGGCCTGGGGCTACGTCTCCAAGTCCAGCGAGACACCGGTGCTGGTGGACGCCATACGCACGGTGGCGCTGGGCCGCCGCTGGGTCTCCGGCGCCACCGCCTCGGCCCTGGCCGAGGGCGTCTCGCGCGGGGACGCCGCCGCGCAGCCGCACGAGCGGCTCTCGCCGCGCGAACTGCTGCTGCTGCGGCTGGTCGCCTCGGGCATCACGCTGACCGAACTGGCCGCGCGCATGGACCTGCCGCCCAAGACCGTGAGCGTGTACCGGGCGCGGCTGCTGGAGAAGATGAAGATGTCCAGCAACCACGAGTTGGCGCATTACGCGCAGCAGCACGGGCTGGTGTCCTGACCGCCGGCGCCGGCGCGGCGCCCGCCCCGCGCTCAGGGATAGGCCGTCGCCAGCGCGGCCATGGTCTCCGCCGCGAAGCGCTGCACCTCCGGCCAGCGCGCCCGGGCCTGGGCGGCGTCCGCCGCGACCAGCGCGCCCTCGATGCCGCGGGCGGCGCCGGCGAGGGCGGCGTCCTGCATCATGGCCGCGGAGCCCGCGATCTTGTGGGCCAGCGCCTGCGCCGCGGGCGTGGGCGGCTCGGCCTGCAAGGCCTGGCCCAGCGCCGCCAGCTGCGAGGCCAGCGTCTCGCGGTACAGGCCCACCATCTTCTGCTGGGCGGCCAGCGGGATCATGCCCAGCAGGCGCAGCATGGCGTCGGTGGAGTCGCTCATGCGGCCAGCACCTTGCCGATCAGGCCGCACAGCTCCTCGATGCCGCGCGGCTTGTCGAACACGTCGGCGACGCCGGCGCGGCGCGCGCCCTCGCGCAGTTCGTCCGTGATGTAGCCGGACGCGAGGATCACCGGCAGGCCGGGGCGCAGCGCGCGGATCGCATGGGCCAGCTCCAGCCCCGAGCCGCCCGGCATGTTGTGGTCGGTGACCACCAGGTCCACCTCGCCCAGGTTCTGGCGCAGCCAGTCCAGCGCGTCGCGCGGCGATTCGAAGCCCGTGAAGCGGTAGCCCAGCGACTCCAGCGTGGCGCGCATCATGAAGACCATCGCCGGGTAGTCGTCCAGGTAGAGCACGTGGCGGCCGCCGCCCTGGGCGGGCGGCTGCACGGCACTGGGCACGGCCTCGGGTTCACCGGCCTCCGGCGCCGCGGTCACCGGCAGCCAGATGTCGAAGGTGGTGCCCTGCCCGCGTTCGCTGTGCACCGCGATGCGCCCGCCGTGCGACTGCACGATGCCGTGCACCACCGGCAGGCCCAGGCCGGTGCCCTCGCCCTTGGCCTTGGTGGTGAAGAAGGGCTCGAAGATGCGCGACTGGGTGGCCGCGTCCATGCCGCAGCCGTCGTCGCTCACCGACAGGCGCACCTCGCGCCCGGCGGCTTCCACGGTGATGCGGATATGGCCCGGCTCGGAACCCAGCGCCTGCCAGGCGTTGGTGCCCAGGTTCATCAGCACCTGCGTGATCTGGGTCGGGTCGGCGCGCACGTGCACGCGCTCGGCGGGCATGCTGGATTCGATCGCGATGCCCGAGGGCAGCGTGGCGCGCAGCAGCTGCACGCCCTCCTCCACCAGCGGCTGCAGCGCCTGGGTGCTGAACACGGCCGGCTGCTTGCGGCTGAAGGCCATGATGCGCTGCACCAGGTCGCGCGCGCGCAGGCCGGCCTTCTCGATCTCGGTCAGGAAGGGCGCGCCGGGCGTCAGGCCGCAGCTGGCCTTGGCCAGCGCCGCGTTGCCGATGATGGCGGCGACGATGTTGTTGAAGTCGTGCGCGATGCCGCCGGCCATGGTGCCCAGGGCCTCCATCTTCTGCGACTGGCGCAGCTGCAGCTCCAGGGCCTGGCGCGCCTCCTCCGCCGCCAGGCGGGGCGCGAGGTCGCGCAGCATCAGGCAGTGGTAGGTGCGGCCGCCGTGCTCGACGCGCGAGATCGAGACTTCGGCCGGGAAGGCTTCGCCGTTCCAGCGCTGGGCCTGCACCGCCAGCGAGCGCACCAGGCTGGGCGCCGCCGGGGCGCTGGGGCGGCGCACCGTGCGGATGAACTGCAGCGCCTGTGGCGCGAAGCGTTCCAGCGAGGCCCCCAGCGCGTCGGCGCGCGGGCAGCCGAACATCTGGCCGGCGGCGCCGTTGAACAGCACCACGCAGCCGGCCTCGTCCACGCTGAGGATGGCCTCGCTGGCCGCGTCGATCACCGCCGCCAGCTGCATCTCGCTCTCGTTCAGCGCGCGCTCGGCTTCCTTCTGGGCACTGATGTCGCGGGCGATGCCGCGCCAGCCGGCGAAGCGCCCGCGCGCGCGCCGGGGCGTGCCGGTCCACTGCAGCCACACGCGGCGGCCGTGGGCATCCTCGTGGCAGGTCTGGAAACCGCTGAAGGCCTGCTGGCCTTCCATGCAGGCACGCTGCGCCGCGGCGTCCCCCGCCTGCGGCAGCTCCCAGGGCGCGAGGCCCAGCCAGTGCGCGAGGCCGCAGCCCGGGCCGCCGTCCGTGCGCGCGAGCCGCGTCAGGCGGTGGCCGGCGTCGGCCTCCCAGGCCCAGTCGGCCGTGAGCGCGAGCAGGGGACCGGCCCAGCCGCCTGCACGGCCGGTGTCGTCCTGTCCCAGCCTGGCGAGCGCACTCCCCATGGCATCAGGCCGCGATCAGGCCCTTGCGCAAGGCATAGCGGGTGAGTGCGGAAAGATTGTTCACACCCAGCCGCGCCATGATGCGGGCCCGGTGCACGTCCACCGTCTTGGAACTGAGGCCGAGCTGGTAGGCGATCTGCTTGGAGGCCAGGCCGCGCGCCAGCAGGCGAAGGATCTCCACCTGGCGCCCGGTCAGTTCCTCCTCGGCGCTGGGTTCGGCCGGCGCCAGCAGGGCCTGGGCGATGGCCGGGCTGAAGTAGTTGCCCTTGGTGACCACGCTGCGGATCGCATGCGCGAGCTCGAAGGGCTGGGCGTCCTTGCGCAGGTAGCCGCAGGCGCCGCTGTGCACCGCACGCTTCACCGCCTCGGCGGTGTCGTGCATGGACAGGGCGATGATCTTCACGTGGGGGTGCCGGGCATGGATCTCGGCGATGGCGGCGTAGCCGTCCACCCCGGGCATGCTGAGGTCGCTGATGACCACGTCGGGCAACAGGCCCTCCACCAGCTTCAGCAGGGCCCCGCCGTCCTCGGCCTCGGCCACCACCTCCACCCCGTCGATCGCGCCCAGCAGGGCGCCGATGCCGGTACGCACCAGTTCGTGGTCGTCGGCCAGCACCACCCGCACGTGCATGGGCAGCGCGGAGTCGCGGAAGTGGACGCTGGCGTCGTGGCTCATGACAGCATGTTCTCGGCCCAGGCCAGGGCCTGGAGGTGAGCCATGTTGACGTCGTGGTTCGACAGGCCCAGCACCAGCGCGGCGCGGGCGAAGCTTTCCTCGTCGGCGGACTCGCAGGCCTCGATCAGGTCCAGGTAGGGCGCGAAGGGGCCGCTGCGATGCAGCAGCGCATCGTTCACCGGCCCGGGCAGCTTCACGGTCTCCAGCACCGCCTCCAGCGGCTGGCCGGTGATCGCGTCCAGCAGCGAGAAGATGCCGACCACGAAGGCCTGGTCGCGCTCCTTCTCGTCCAGGCGCTCGCCCACCAGCAGCTCGGCCAGGCGGCCGCGCGTGGCGGCGATGCGGGCCAGCGCGGGCGATCCGCCCTCGCCGCTGGCCGCCAGCATGAGGGCCGCCCAGCGCGTGAGCTTCTGCAGGCCCAGCAGCATGGTCGCCTGGCGGAAGGAGGTGACCTCGTGGCGCAGGCCGTTGGAGGCTGCGTTCACCAGCCGCAGCAGGTTCAGAGAGAGCAGCGGGTCGCGCTTGAGCACTTCCTCGATCTGCTCCAGCTCGCCGTCGTTGCGCAGCAGGTGGATCAATTGCAGGATGTTGGCGTGCTGGGCCCGCACCGGCTGGTTGCGCACCAGCACCGGACGCGCGAACCACTGGCCCTGGAACAGGCGCACGCCCAGGGCCGTGGCGCTGGCGTGCTGCTCGCGCGTCTCCACGCCCGAGGCGATGACCTTGAGGTTCTTCATGGCCAGCCGGGCCACGTGCTTGAGCACCGGCTCGATCACGCCGGCGGGCAGGCGCTCCAGGTCCAGGCGCACGAAGGAGGCATGCGCCAGCCAGCTGGCCCAGGCGGGGGCCAGGGCCTGGTGGTCGAAGGCGAGGCGGAAGCCCTTGTCGCGCGCGGCCTTCAACTGCGCGGCCACGGCGGCGATGCGCTCGGCTTCCACCGCCGGCGGCAGGGCGATCTCCAGCACCAGCCGCTCGGGCGACACCAGCTCCAGGTGCGGGCTGGCCAGGGTTTCATGGCTGCAGCGCAGAAACAGCGTGAGCTTGTCGGCGACGGCGGTGCTGCTCGCCAGCGACAGGGCGTGCATCAGGAAGTCGGCATCGCGGGCCGGCCCCGGGGCACGGCCCGAGCGGTCCAGCAGCGCATAGCCCACCACCGACATCTTCTCGTCGAGGATGGCCTGGCGCGCGAGCAGGCCGTCGGCGTCCAGCTCGGGCGCCGTGATCGATGTCTGGGGCTGGGTCATGCGTTCCTCCGACTCAAACTCATTCTAGGAACACCCCTGCCCTGCGCTGGCCTCGAAAAGAGGCCGGATGGCCGTGCTTTTCCGCCGGGCCCGGCCCGGGCACGGGTGTCGATGCACAGCTCTTCGGCGCCGGCGGGCGAATCTTGAGCGGGGCGCGCCCGGGCCCGGACACAAAAAACCCCGCCGGCGCCGAAGAGCTGTGCATCGAC
>NZ_JADDOJ010000040.1 GCF_015159745.1 Ramlibacter aquaticus
TCCTTGGGGTGGGTTGTGTCGCCCCGGTCGGCGTCCTCGCGTCCCGGGTGCGCGCTCTCTCAGCGGCGCAGGCGCGCGCAGACGGCCTCGGTCACCTGCGCGGTGGTCGCGCGGCCGCCCAGGTCCCGGGTGTGCAGCGCCGGGTCGGCGGTGACGGATTCGATCGCCGCCATCAGGCGGCTAGCCGCCTCCGCTTCTCCCAGGTGCTCCAGCAGCATCACGCAGCTCCAGAAGGTGCCCACGGGGTTGGCCAGGCCCTGGCCCATGATGTCGAAGGCCGAGCCGTGGATGGGCTCGAACATGCTGGGGTAGCGGCGTTCCGGGTCGATGTTGCCGGTGGGCGCGATGCCCAGGCTGCCGGCCAGCGCGGCCGCCAGGTCGCTCAGGATGTCGGCATGCAGGTTGGTGGCCACCAGCGTGTCCAGCGAGGCCGGGCGGTTCACCATGCGCGCGGTGCAGGCGTCCACCAGCTCCTTGTCCCAGCGCACGTCGGGGAACTCACGGCTGACCTGCAGGGCAATCTCGTCCCACATGACCATGGCGTGGCGCTGCGCGTTGGACTTGGTCACCACCGTCAGCAGCTTGCGCGGGCGCGACTGCGCGAGGCGGAAGGCGAACCGCATGATGCGCTCCACCCCGGCGCGCGTCATCATGCTCACGTCGGTCGCCACCTCGATCGGATGCCCCTGGTGGGCGCGTCCGCCCACGCCGGCGTACTCGCCCTCGGAGTTCTCGCGCACGATCACCCAGTCGAGGTCGGCCGGGGTGCAGCGCTTGAGCGGGGCGTCGATGCCCGGCAGGATGCGCGTGGGCCGCACGTTGGCGTACTGGTCGAAGCCCTGGCAGATCTTCAGCCGCAGGCCCCACAGCGTCACATGGTCGGGGATGAGCGGGTCGCCGGCCGAGCCGAACAGGATCGCGTCCATGGGCCGCAGCGCCTCCAGGCCGTCCTCCGGCATCATGCGGCCATGGGCGCGGTAGAAGTCGCCGCCCCAGTCGAAGCTGCGGAATTCGAAGGCGAACCCGGCGCCGCCCTCGGCCAGGGCCTGCAGCACCTGCTGCCCCGCGGGAACCACTTCCTTGCCGATGCCATCGCCGGGGATGCAGGCGATCTTGTAGCGCTTCATGAGATGAACCTCCATGGAGCCGCCACTGTAGGCCGGTGGCCGGCCTTGCACACACGACAGGATTCAAGGCATTCTTGAGCCTGGATTCAACAATGACCCCGCCCACGCCCCTCGCCTCCCAGGACCTGCAGTTCTTCAGCCTGCTGGTGCGCTGCGGCAGCCTCACGGCCGCCGCGCGCGAGCTGGGGCTGACCACCCCCGCGATCAGCAAGCGCCTGGCGGCGCTGGAGCAGAAGCTGGGCGTCACGCTGCTGCACCGGACCACGCGCCGCCTGGCGCTGACGCCCGAAGGCCAGGCCCTGCTCCAGGGCGGGCGCCGCATCGTCGGCGAGATCGAAGCCCTGGGCCAGCAGTTGCAGGGCGCCACCCAGGAACCCGCCGGCCTGCTGCGCGTCAATGCCACGCTGGGCTTCGGCCGCATGCAGGTGGCTCCGGCCGTGGCCAGCTTCCGCCGGCGGCACCCGCGGGTCGACGTGCAGCTGCAGCTCTCGGCCTCGCCGCCCGCCGCGGCGGAGGACGCCTGGGATGTCTGCGTGCGCTTCGGCGCCCTGCCTGACTCCCGACTGGTGGCGCGCCAGCTGGCCCCGAACCGGCGCCTGCTGTGTGCATCGCCCGGCTACCTGGCCGCCCGCGGCGCGCCACGCAGCCCGGCCGAGCTGGCCCAGCATGACTTCATCGCGATCCGCCAGGCCGACGACGTGCAGGGCCTGTTGCGACTGGCCACCGGGCGGCGCCAGGAAGCCGTGCGCCTGGCCGGGGGGCTGTCCACCAACGACGGCGAAGTGGCGGTGGGCTGGGCCCTCGCCGGGCTGGGCGTGGTGCTGCGGGCCGAGTGGGACGTGGCGCGCTACCTGCGCAGCGGCCGGCTGGTGCAGTTGCTGCCCCAATGGCAGGCGCCGCCGGCGGACATCCACGCCGTCTACCCGGCACGGCTGCAGCACCTGTCGCGCGTGCGGGCCTTCGTGGACCACCTGGCCCAGCACCTGGCCCGCGGCGCCCCGCCCGCCTGAGCAAAAAAAAGCGGCGCCCGAAGGCGCCGCAGTTCCCCTCGGAGTCTCGTTCAGGCCGTGGCGGTGCGGATCGCCTGCGCCGTCATGGGCAGCTTGCGCACGCGCTTGCCGGTGAGCGTGGCGACCGCGTTGGCGATCGCCGGCACCACCAGCGCCGTGGCAGGCTCACCGATGCCGCCCGGCTTCTCGGTGCTCTTGACGAGCACGATGTCGATCACCGGCGTCTCGTACATGCGCACCACCGGGTAGTCGTGGAAGTTGGACTGCTGCACGCGGCCCTTCTCCATCGTGATCTCCTGCTTGAGGCCGGCGCCCATGCCGAACACGACAGCCGACATGATCTGCGCCTCGACGGTGTCGGGGTTGACCATCTGGCCGACGTCGGCGGCGATGGTCACGCGGTGCACGCGCACTTCGCCGTCCTTGTCCAGGCTGACCTCGGCCACCTGCGCCATGTAGGTGTCATAGCCTTCCATGAGCGCGATACCGCGGGCGCGGCCGGCCGCGGGCGGCGTGGCCCAGCCGGCCTTCTGCGCCGCCAGCTTCAGCACGTTCGCGAAGCGCGGCTGGTCCTTCAGCAGGGCCAGGCGGTACTCATACGGGTCCTTGCCTGCCGCGTGGGCCAGTTCGTCCATGAAGCTCTCGTTGGCGAAGGCGTTCATGTTGTGGCTGACCGCACGCCAGTAGCCGACGCGGAAGCCGGTGTCATGGATGATCAGGTCGTGGCGGGTGTTGGGCACCGCGTAGCCGGTGACCGAGGCCTCCGCCATGAACGGGTCCAGCGTCTTGGGCGGCAGGCCGAAGGCGCGCTGCGTCACCGACTGGGAAGCCACCTGGAAGTGCAGCGCCACCGGCATGCCGTTGGCGTCCAGGCCGGCCTGCAGGCGGTTCACGCCCACCGGGCGGTAGAAGTCGTGCGACATGTCGTCCTCACGGCTCCACACCAGCTTGACCGGACGGCCCACGGCCTTGGATATCTGCGCGGCCTGGCTGATGAAGTCCAGCTCCAGGCGGCGGCCGAAACCGCCCCCCAGGAAGGTGGTGCGCAGCGTCACGTCCTCGGGCTTGACGCCCACCGCGGCCGCGACCGCGCCCTGCGCGCCCTGCTGGAACTGCGTGGGGCCGATCACCAGCACCTTGCCGTTCTCGTAGCTGGCGGTGAAGTTCATGGGCTCCATGGGCGCGTGGGCCTGCAGGGGCGTCACGTACTCGGCCTTCACCACCTTGGCGGCGCCCGCCATCGCGGTCTTCACGTCGCCCTTGGGCTTGACGATGTCGATCGGCTCCACGGTGTCCAGCGCGGCGCGGGTGCCACCGATGATGCTGTTGTGGTCGAGGGCGGCGACGCTGCCTTCGTCCCAGGTCACCTTCAGCTGCTGGCGGGCCTTCTGGGCGCGCCAGTAGCTGTCGGCCACCACGGCCACGCCATCGGCCACCTGCACCACCGCCAGCACGCCGGGCATTCCCTTGACGGCCGAGTCGTCATAGGACTTGGGCTTGCCGCCGATCACGGGGCACTGCTCGATGCTGGCGTAGACCATGCCGGGCAGCTTCACGTCGATGCCGAACTGCGCCGTGCCGTTCACCTTCATGGGGGTGTCCAGGCGGCGGGTGCGCTTGCCGACGATGCGGAAATCCTTGGGGTCCTTCAGCGCCGGCTTGGCGATGACGGGCATGGTCGAGGCGTCGGCCGACAGCTCGCCGTAGGTGGCCTTCTTGCCGTCCGGGCCCAGCACCATGCCGTCCTCGGCGCGCAGCGCGCTGCGGTCCACGTTCCAGCGCTTGGCAGCCGCCATCAGCAGCATCTCGCGCACCTGGGCGCCGGCGATGCGCAGCTTCTCCCAGCCGTCGCGCACGGAGGTCGAGCCGCCGGTGATCTGCGCGCCCAGCAGGTCGTTCGTATAGGCCTTGTCGGGCGGCGCCACCGCGACCTGGATCTGGTCGAGCCGCACGTTCAGCTCTTCGGCGATCAGCATGGGCATGGAGGTGTAGACACCCTGGCCCATCTCGGAACGCGCGGTGAGCAGCGTGATGACGTTGTCGTCGGAGATGTGCACCCAGGCGTTCGGGGTGTGCAGCGTGGCGGCGGCGTTCGCCGGCTTGTTCAGGCCGGGGACGGCGACGCCCACCAGCAGGCCGCCGGTGAGTGCGGCGGTGCCCTTGAGGAAGCCGCGGCGGGAGGTTTCGGTCGTTTGGTTCATGTCCGTGTGCTCCTTCAGGCCTTGCGCATGGACGCGGCGGCGTCCTTGATGGCCGCGCGAACACGCGGGTAGGTGCCGCAACGGCAGACGTTGCCACTCATGGCCTGGTCGATGTCGTTGTCGGTCGGGTTCTTGTTGCCGGCCAGCAGCGCGGCGGCGCTCATCAGCTGGCCGGATTGGCAGTAGCCGCACTGCGGCACGTCGTGCTTGATCCACGCCACCTGCAGCGGGTGGGTGTTGTCGGTGGACAGGCTCTCGACGGTGGCGACGTCCTGGCCTTGCACCGCGGACAGCGGGGTCTGGCAGGAACGCACGGGCTTGCCGTTCAGGTGCACGGTGCAGGCGCCGCACAGCGCCTTGCCGCAACCGAATTTGGTCCCGGTGAGTCCGATCTCGTCCCGGATCACCCACAGCAGCGGGGTATCCGCTTCGGCATTGGCCGAGACGGCCTTGCCATTGATCTTGAAATTGACTGCCATGCCTGGTCTCGCTCTCTTCTCCTGCGGCCGGGGAATCGCGCCCGGCCTTGTCGCGTGGGGGTCGGCTTTCGCCAGCCCCGAACGCAACATAGTGAATTTCGCTGCTGGCCCAGCCGGGGTTAACCCGGAACCCTGCAAATGTTCTCAGGCTGAGACACAGGGTCGGGCTGCGGGGGCTTGAACCTGACTGGAAGCCAGCAAGGTGGCGAGGGCCCACAATGCGCGTCCCTTCCCCGCTGCTGCATCCCCTTCCGTGTCCCAGACGACCCCTGCCGCCCCGGGCGGCGATCCCGCCGCGCCCCTGTCGCCCCAGACCGTGCGCCTCATGGCCGCCGGCGCGGGCCTGTGCGTCGCCAGCAACTACTTCGTGCAGCCCCTGCTGCCGCTGCTGGCGCAACAGTTCGGCATCGGCGCGAGCCACGCGGGCTTTCTCGTCACCGTCTCGCAGCTGGGCTACATCTGCGGCCTGCTGTTCCTGGTGCCGCTGGGCGACCTGCTGGAGCGCCGCAGCCTGCTGGTCGCCTGCACCAGCCTCACCGCCGTCTTCCTCTGCGGCATGGGGCTCGCGCCGAATGTCTACATGCTGATGGCCGCCTCGGTGCTGGTGGGGCTCACCAGCGTTGCCGCGCAGGTCCTGGTGCCCATGGCCGCCCACCTGGCGCCCGTCGCGCGGCGCGGCCGCGTGGTGAGCACCGTGATGAGCGGCCTGCTGCTGGGCATCCTGCTGGCGCGCTTCGCCTCGGGCGTGGTGGCCCAGCTGATGGGCTGGCGCGCGGTGTACCTGATCGCCGCGGCGCTGATGGCCCTGTTCGCCTGGATGTGCGGCCGCCGCCTGCCGCGCGTGCCACCCACGGCCACGGGCGGCTGGCGTGCGCTGATGGTGTCCATCGTGCAGCTGGCCCTGAACGAGCCCGTGCTGCGCCGGCGAGGACTGGTCGGCGGCCTCTCGTTCGCCGGCTTCGCCGCCTTCTGGACCGCGCTGGGCTTCATGCTCAAGGATTCGCGCGGCGCGGGGGAGGCCGCGATCGGCTCGGTCGCGCTGGCCGGCGTGGTCGGTGCGCTCAGCGCGCGCTTCGCGGGCCGCATCGCCGACCGCGGCTGGGCCCGCCTCTCGACGGGAGGCTTCCTCGTCGTCACGGTGGCGAGCTGGGCCGCCCTGGCGGCCGCGCCCTCGTCCACCGCGGCGTTGGTGGCCGGCGTCATCGTGCTGGACCTCGGCCTGCAGGGCACCCACATCTCGAACCAGAGCGAGATCTACCGCCTGGACGAGCGCGCGCGCAGCCGCATCACCACCGTGTACATGACGCTGTATTTCATCGGCGGGGCCCTGGGCTCCGCGCTGTCCGGCTGGGCCTACACCTGGCGCGGCTGGCCCGCGGTGTGCGGCCTGGGCGCGGTGCTGGGCGTGGCCGCCTGGGGCGTCTGGGCCCTGGGCGAACTGCGGCTGCCGCTGGCCGCGATGCGCCACCGGTCCTGAGGCGGTTGACGGGCTGGCCGAGCCCCGGCCGCTCAGGCCCGCAGGCGGGTCGGGCCCCTCACTTCAGGACGGCCCGGTACACGGCTTCCCGGGCCGCGCGGCGCAGGGGCAGGTTCGCCGGCGAAGGCACCTGGACCAGGAGCATGGCGAACATGTTCTGCTTCGGGTCGATCCAGAACAGGGTGCCGTAGAAGCCGAACCAGCCGTAGTCGCCGATGGAGCCGGGGATGTCATTGCCGCCTTGCGCCGTGCGGACCACGACGCCCAGCCCGAAGCCGTTGCCGTTGTCGACGGAGGGCGATGAGATGCTCACCTTCGGCGTGGGGCCGGGCAGCGGCGTCTGCAGGACGTCGGTGTGCAGCATGCGCGCCGACTGCGGGCTGAGGATGCGCACGCCGTCGAGCACACCGTCGTTGAGCAGCATCTGGCACAAGCGCGCGTAGTCGTCCGCGGTGGACACGAGCCCGTGGCCGCCCGCGGCCCAGCGCGGCGACTTCTCGACCTCCCACATGGCCGGCCGCTTGCCGGTGGCAGGGTTGACCTGGGGCTGCGCCAGCAGGGGCAGTTGCGCGGCGTCCACCCTGAAGCCGGTGTGGTCCATGCGAAGCGGCGTGAAGAGCCGGGCACGCAGGAACTCGCTGAACTCCATGCCCGAGGCCACCTCGACGACGCGGCCCAGCACGTCGAAGGACATGCTGTACTCCCAGTGCGAGCCGGGCTGCCACTGCAGCGGCAGGCGCGCGATCTTCGCGCCGAACTCCGCATTGGTCTGGTTGCTGTCGAACAGGTTCGCGGCGTTGTAGCGCGACTTCACCAGGGAGTGGCCGAAGATGCCGTAGGTCAGCCCCGAGGTGTGGCGCAGCAGGTCGATGATGCGGATCGGTGCCTTCGCGGGCTCCAGCGCCAGTTGCGGCTTGCCGGCCGCGTCCACCGACTCCACGCCGACCTGCACGCCGGCGAACTCGGGGATGAACTTCGACAGCGGGTCGTTCAGCCGGATCTTGCCCTCGTCGACCAGCATCAGGACCGCGACCGCCGTGACCGGCTTGGTCATGGAGGCCATGCGGAACAGCGAGTCGGTGCTCATGGGCACCTTGGCCTCGCGGTCGCGCCAGCCCAGCGCCAGCTCCCAGGCCACCTTGCCGTCGCGGGCCACCAGCAGCACCGCACCGGGGATCTCGCCGGCGTCCACCTTGGCGCGAAGCGCCTCCGTGTAGGCCTGCAGCGCCGGCGTCGACAGGCCGACGTCCTCCGGCCGGGGCGCCTTGCGCAAGTCTTGCGAGGCGCAGCCCGCGAGCGCGAGCGTCGCGGCAAAGAACAGAAACAGCCAGGTTCTTGAAAAACGCCTCATCCCACCCCCTTGTTGGGCGGCAAGGATGCGCTTGGGCTTGTAGGGTGTCAACGGGAGTGACCACGAGCCGGGGGCAGCACGACATCGCGCCGCGCACGACAATAACTACCCGCGTCCCGGCCCTGCGTGCAGGCGCCAGGACTCAGTGCAGCTTCACGTGCGGCTCGGTGCGTCGCGTGATGAGGCGGGCCAGCGTGTCCAGTGCGACCTTGGCCCAGCCGTGCAGCGCGAGCTCGTGCATCTTGTACAGCGAGAGGTACATCATCTTGGCGAAGCCGCCCTCGATCATCATGCTGCCGCCGATCAGGCCGCCCATCATGTTGCCCACGGTGCTGTACTCGCCCAGGGAGACGAGCGAGCCGAAATCGCGGTAGCGGTAGGGCACCAGCGGGCGGCCCGCAAGGCGACGCCGGATCTGGACCCGCAGGTGGCTGGCCTGCTGGTGCGCCGCCTGGGCGCGCGGGGGCACCACGGGCGGCCGGCCCGGCCCGGCCTCCGGCCAGGGGCAGGCCGCGCAGTCGCCGATGGCGAAGATGTCGGGGTCGCGCGTGGTCTGCAGGGTGGGCAACACGACCAGCTGGTTGAGCCGGTTGGTCTCCAGGCCCCCGATGTCCTTGAGGAAGTCAGCCGCCTTCACGCCCGCGGCCCAGACCACCAGTTCGGCCGCGAGCACACGCCCATCGGCCAGGCAGACGCCGCCCGGGGTGACTTCCGACACCCGGGCGTTGGTCAGCACCTCCACGCCCAGGCTGTGCAGCAGGTGCGTGGTCGCCTTGGACAGTCGCTCGGGCAACACGGGCAGGATGCGCTCGGCCGCCTCGATCACCATGACCTTGAGGTCGCGTTGCGGGTCGATGCGGTCCAGCCCGTAGGAGACCATTTCCCGCACCGAGCGGTGCAGCTCGGCGGCCAGTTCCACGCCTGTCGCCCCCGCGCCGATGATGGCGACGTGCAGCTGGCCCTGCCCCACGGGGCCGGGCTGTAGCTGGGCGCGCAGGCAGGCATTGATCATGCGCGAGTGGAAGGCCTTGGCATCGGCCTGCGACTCCAGGCGCATCGCATGCTCGCGCACGCCCGGGGTTCCGAAGTCATTGCTCAAGCTGCCGATGGCGAGCACCAGCGTGTCGTAGGGCACCTCGGAGGCGGGTGCCACTTCCCGGCCGCGCTCGTCGAGCCAGGGGCGCAACTGGACCACGCGGCGGTCGCGGTCCAGGCCCTCCAGCTCGCCGATGCGGAACTGGAACCCGTGCCAGTGGGCCTGGGCCAGGTAGTCGACCGAGTGCAGCCCGAGGTCCATGCTGCCGGCCGCGATCTCGTGCAGCTTGGGCTTCCAGACGTGGGTGCGGTTCTTGTCGATCAGCGTGACCTGCAGCTTGCCCTTGCGGCCCAGCGTGTCACCCAGGCGCGTGGCCAGCTCCAGCCCGCCCGCGCCGCCGCCCACGATCACCACGCGGTGGACGCCGTCGGCCGGCAATGATTCTTGAGTCCCCGGCATGCATCCCCCGCATCTGGTTGAGTTATCGCGGCAACTCATCATAAGAGGCATCGGGGAGGCGTGCCAGCCGTGGCGTGCCTGCTCACGACGCAAAGCAAAACGCCACCCGAAGGTGGCGTTTGCTTTTGTTTCTTTGGTGGGTGATGCAGGGTTTGAACCTGCGACCCCTGCCGTGTGAAGGCAGTGCTCTACCGCTGAGCTAATCACCCTCGTCGCTGCTGAAGTTCACCAGCGCCGGAAACCGAAATTATGCCACAGATTCAGACCAGCTCCGCCACAGCGTCTTGCCGCCGCTGGCCTTGTCCAGCTGCTTGAGCACGTCCTCGTGCGCAGCGGCTTCCTGCTCGTTCGCGAGCAACACTGGCAGCGTGAAAGCGCGCAGGTCGACCTGCGTGCGGATGCCGCCCACGGCCTCGCCGGGGGCCATGTCGATCAGCAGCGCATCCTGGCCGCGCGTGAGGTTGATGTACACGTCGGCCAGCAGTTCGGCGTCCAGCAAGGCGCCGTGCAGCGTGCGGGCCGAGTTGTCCACGCCCAGGCGGTCGCACAGCGCGTCCAGGCTGTTGCGCTTGCCCGGGAACATCTCCTTGGCCATGGCCAGCGTGTCGGTCACCTGGGCCACATGCGCGCGCAGCGGCGGCAGGCCGCACAGCTCCAGCTCCTTGTTGAGGAAGCCGACGTCGAAGGCCGCGTTGTGGATGATGATCTCGGCCCCCTGCAGGTAGGCCAGAAGGTCCTCGGCCACGGCCGCGAACTTGGGCTTGTCGCGCAGGAACTCGTTGCTGATGCCGTGCACCTTCAGCGCGTCCTCGTGGCTGTCGCGCTCGGGGTTGAGGTAGAAGTGCTTGTTGTTGCCGGTCAGCTTGCGCGAGACCAGTTCCACACAGCCGATTTCGATGATGCGGTCGCCGGCTTCCGCCGACAGGCCCGTGGTTTCGGTGTCGAGGACGATCTGTCGCATGGCCGCGGATTATGCTTGAGGCGTTCACACGCGCACAGCGAAGGAAAGCACGAATGTTCGATCTTCATGGCAAGGTGGCCCTGGTCACGGGCGGCAACGGCGGCATCGGGCTGGGCATGGCGCAGGGGATCGCCCGCGCCGGGGCGACGGTGGTGCTGGCCGGGCGCAACGCCGAGAAGTCGCGCGAGGCGGCCCACCGGCTGCGCACCCTGGGCCTGAAGGCCGAGGCCCTGGAGGCCGACGTGACCGACGAGGGCGAGGTGGAGCG
Organism: Ramlibacter aquaticus; assembly: GCF_015159745.1. Lineage (GTDB taxonomy): Bacteria > Pseudomonadota > Gammaproteobacteria > Burkholderiales > Burkholderiaceae_C > Ramlibacter > Ramlibacter aquaticus. The sequence goes on from NZ_JADDOJ010000040.1 coordinate 10,370, forward strand.
CATGGTCGCCCAGGTGGGCGACAAGCATGGGGCGCTGCACATCCTGGTGAACAACGCCGGCACCACGGTGCGCAAGCTGCCCCAGGAGCTGACGCTGCACGAATGGCGCCACGTGATGGACACCAACCTCACCAGCGCGTTCCTGTGCAGCAAGGCGGCCCATCCCTGGCTCAGGCGCCAGGGCGGCAAGGTGATCAACATCGGCTCGATGATGTCCCTGCTGGGTGCGCCCTACGCTGCCGCCTACGGCGCGAGCAAGGGCGGCATCGTGCAGTTCACGCGTTCCATCGCCACGGCCTGGGCCGTGGACAACATCCAGGTGAACGCCGTGCTGCCGGGCTGGATAGACACCGAGCTCACCCAGGGCGCACGCGATCAGGTGGCGGGCCTGAACGAGCGCGTGCTCGCGCGCACGCCCGCCGGCCGCTGGGGGGTGCCGGAAGACCTGGCCGGCATCGCCGCCTTCCTGGCCAGCCCGGCCAGCGATTTCATCACCGGCACGGCCATCCCGGTGGACGGCGGCTTCTCGATCGCCTGACGGCCCGTACAACCGCCAAGGGACCCGGCGGGGCATGGCCTCAGGCCAGGCCCGCGCTCAGTGGTTTTCCTTGGCGTGGTTGATCGAGTATTTCGGGATCTCGACCACCAGGTCCTGCTGCGCCACGATGGCCTGGCACGACAGGCGCGACTGCGGCTCCAGGCCCCAGGCGCGGTCCAGCATGTCTTCCTCGCTCTCGTCGGGCTCGTTGAGCGAGTTGCCGCCCTGGCGCACGATCACGTGGCAGGTGGTGCAGGCGCAGCTCATGTCGCAGGCATGCTCGATCTTGATGTCGTTGTCCAGCAGCGCCTCGCAGATCGAAGTGCCTGCGGGCGCCTGGATCTCCGCGCCCTCCGGACAGTACTCGGGATGGGGCAGGATTCGGATCACGGCCATGGTTCAGATCGCCTCGACGTTGCGCCCGGCGAGGGCTTTCTGGATGCTGTGGTTCATGCGCTCGGCGGCGAAGGCTTCGGTGCCCTTGGCCAGCGCCTCGGTGGCCTGCTCGATCGCGGCGGCGTCGTTGCTGTTGCGCGCGATGGCCTGCAGCGATTCCATCAGCGCATCGATGTGGGCGCGCTCCTGCGCGGGCAGCAGCTGCCCGTCGGCCTCCAGGGCGCTGCGCGTGGCCAGCAGCATGCGGTCGGCGTCCACCCGGGCCTCGGCCAGCGCCCTCGCCTTCACGTCCTGTTCGGCGGTGCTGAAGCTTTCGCGCAGCATGCGCGCGATCTCGTCGTCCGACAGCCCGTACGAGGGCTTCACCTCGATGCGCGCTTCCACGCCGCTGCCCTGCTCCCGGGCGCTGACGCCCAGCAGGCCGTCGGCATCGACCGTGAAGGTGACACGGATGCGGGCGGCCCCGGCGGCCATGGGCGGGATGCCGCGCAGCTCGAAACGCGCCAGGCTGCGGCAGTCCTGCACCAGGTCGCGCTCGCCCTGCACCACGTGGATGGCCATGGCGGTCTGGCCGTCCTTGTAGGTGGTGAAGTCCTGGGCCTTGGCCGTGGGAATGGTTTCGTTGCGGGCGACGATGCGCTCCACCAGCCCACCCATGGTCTCCACACCCAGCGACAAGGGAATCACGTCCAGCAGGAGCAGGTCGCCGGCCGTATCGTTGCCCGCCAGCTGGTTGGCCTGGATGGCGGCCCCCAGGGCCACCACCTCGTCGGGGTTGAGGTTGTTCAGGGGCGCCCGGCCGAAGAATTCGGCCACCGCCGCCTGCACCTGCGGCATGCGGGTGGAGCCGCCCACCATCACCACGCCCTGCACCTCGTCGCGTGCCAGCTTCGCGTCCCGCAGGGCCTTGCGCACGGCGGCCATGGTGCGGGCCGTGAGGTCCTGGGTGGCGAACTCGAAGTCGGCGCGCGTGAGCTCGACGCGCAAGGGCTGGCCGGCCATCAGGGCTTCCAGCACCACCGCATCCTCGCTGGACAGGCGCTCCTTGGCGGCGCGGGCCGCCATCTTGATCGCGGCCCTGTCACCCGCGCTGGCGGAGGCGAGGCCCGCCCTGGCCAGCGCCAGGTCGGCCAGCGCGCGGTCGTAGTCGTCCCCGCCCAGGGCGGAATCGCCGCCGGTGGCGATCACCTCGAACACCCCCCGCGACAGCCGCAGGATGGAGATGTCGAAGGTGCCGCCGCCCAGGTCGTAGACGGCATAGACGCCCTCGGAGGCGTTGTCCAGGCCGTAGGCGATGGCTGCCGCGGTGGGCTCGTTGATCAGGCGCAGCACGTTGATGCCCGCCAGCTGCGCCGCGTCCTTGGTGGCCTGGCGCTGCGCGTCGTCGAAGTAGGCAGGCACCGTGATCACGGCGCCATAGAGGTCGTCGTTGAAGCTGTCCTCGGCGCGGTAGCGCAGCGTGGCCAGGATCTCGGCGCTCACCTCCACCGGCGACTTCTCGCCCGCGCGCGTGGCCAGGGCCACCATGCCGGGCTTGTCGATGAAACGGTAGGGCAGCTTCTCGCGGCCAGCGATGTCCGCCAGGCCGCGGCCCATGAAGCGCTTGACCGAGGCGATCGTGTTCTCGGCGTCCTCGGCCTGCGCCGCCTGGGCGGCGTGGCCGATCTGGCGGCCGCCGTTCTCGAGGTAGCGCACCACCGAGGGCAGGATCACCTGGCCCTCGCCGTCGGGCAGGCACTCGGCCACGCCGTGGCGGACAGCCGCAACCAGCGAATGGGTGGTGCCCAGGTCGATGCCCACCGCGATGCGCCGCTGGTGCGGATCGGGGGACTGGCCGGGTTCGGAGATCTGGAGCAGGGCCATCAGTGCGGGCCTCTTGGGGACGTCATGGGGCGTTATTGTCCCAGTTGCTCGAAGCGGGCATCGACGTCCTGCGCGAAACGCTCGATGAACATCAGGGCTCTCACCTGCCGGGCTGCAGCCGCGGCGTCAGCCTGCTCGTCCAGCGCGACGCGGATCGCCTCCAGCGCGGCGCGGCGGGCTCGGCCCAGCTGCTCCTGCAGCGCGTCCAGGTCGGACTCGCTGCCGGCCTCGTCCAGGGCCTCGCGCCATTCCATCTGCTCCATGAGGAAAGCCGCCGGCATGGCGGTGTTGCTCTCGGCCTCGATGGGGGCGCCGCGCAGCTCGCACAGGTAGGCGGCCCGCTTGAGCGGGTCCTTCAGGCGCTGGTAGGCCTCGTTGATGCGCACCGACCACTGCAGCGCCACGCGCTGCGCGGCAGCGCCCTGGGACGCGAAGCGGTCGGGGTGCGCCTCGCGCTGAAGTTCCTTCCAGCGCGCATCGATCGCGGCGCGCTCCTGCGCGAAGCGCGCAGGCAGGCCGAACAGCTCGAAATCATCCGACTGCAGCTGCACGGCCGGCCCCCGTCAGACGCGGAAGCTTTCGCCGCAGCCGCAGCGGTCGCGCTCGTTCGGGTTGTGGAACTTGAAGCCTTCGTTCAGTCCTTCGCGCACGAAGTCCAGCTGGGTGCCGTCGATGTAGGCCAGGCTCTTGGGATCGACCATGACCTTCACGCCGTGTTCCTCGAAGACCAGGTCCTCGGGCGCGATCTCGTCGACGTACTCGAGCTTGTAGGCCAGGCCCGAGCAGCCGGTCGTCTTCACGCCCAGGCGCACGCCGACGCCGCGGCCCCGCTTGCTGAGGTAGCGGCTGACGTGCCGGGCCGCGGCCTCCGTCAGGGTGATCGCCATCGTGGTCTCGCTCACTGCACGTGCTTCTTCTTGTAGTCCTCGACCGCGGCCTTGATGGCGTCCTCGGCCAGGATGGAGCAGTGGATCTTCACCGGCGGCAGGGCCAGTTCCTCGGCGATCTGGCTGTTCTTCAGTGCCGCCGCCTCGTCCAGGGTCTTGCCCTTGACCCATTCGGTCACCAGCGAGCTGGACGCGATGGCGGAGCCGCAGCCGTAGGTCTTGAAACGCGCGTCCTCGATGACGCCGGTGCTCGGGTTCACCTTGATCTGCAGCTTCATCACGTCGCCGCAGGCGGGCGCGCCCACCATGCCGGTGCCGACGGAATCGTCACCCTTGTCGAAGGACCCGACGTTGCGCGGGTTCTCGTAGTGATCAACAACTTTTTGCGAGTAAGCCATGTTCTATTCTCCTCAGATTCAGTGCGCCGACCACTGGATGGTCGAGAGATCCACGCCGTCCTGGTACATCTCCCACAGGGGCGACAGCTCGCGCAGGCGGGCCACGTTCTCGCGGATCGTGTTGACGGCGTAATCGATTTCCTCTTCGGTGCTGAAGCGGCCGATGGTCATGCGCAGGCTGCTGTGGGCCAGCTCGTCGCTGCGGCCCAGGGCGCGCAGCACGTAGCTGGGCTCCAGCGAGGCGGAGGTGCAGGCCGAGCCGGACGAGACCGCCAGGCCCTTGATGCCCATGATCAGCGACTCGCCTTCGACGAAGTTGAAGCTGATGTTCAGGTTGTGCGGCACCCGGTGCTCGAGGTTGCCGTTGATGAACACCTGCTCGATGTCCTTGAGGCCGTCGAGGAGGCGCTTCTGCAGGCGGCGCGCCTTCTCGTTGTCCTGGGCCATTTCTTCCTTGGCGATGCGGAAGGCCTCGCCCATGCCCACCACCTGGTGGGTGGGCAGCGTGCCCGAGCGCATGCCGCGCTCATGGCCGCCGCCGTGCATCTGCGCCTCGATGCGCACGCGCGGCTTGCGGCACACGTACAGGGCGCCTATGCCCTTGGGGCCGTAGGTCTTGTGCGAGGCCAGGCTCATCAGGTCGACCGGCACCTTCTTCATGTCGATCTCCACCTTGCCGGTCGCCTGGGCGGCGTCGACGTGGAAGATGATGCCCTTTTCGCGACACATGGCGCCGATGGCCGGGATGTCCTGGATGACGCCGATCTCGTTGTTCACCCACATCACGCTGATCAGGATGGTGTCGGGCCGGATCGCGGCCTTCAGCGCATCCATGCTCAGCATGCCGTCTTCCTGCACGTCCAGGTAAGTGACCTCGAAGCCCTGGCGCTCCAGCTCGCGCATGGTGTCCAGCACGGCCTTGTGCTCGGTCTTGACGGTGATGAGGTGCTTGCCCTTGCCCTGGTAGAAGTGGGCCGCACCCTTGATCGCCAGGTTGTCGGACTCGGTGGCGCCCGAGGTCCAGACGATCTCGCGCGGGTCGGCGTTGATCAGGTCGGCCACCTGCTGGCGCGCCTTCTCCACGGCCTCTTCCGCTTCCCAGCCCCAGGCGTGGCTGCGCGAAGCCGGGTTGCCGAAGTGCTCGCGCAGCCAGGGGATCATCGCGTCGACCACGCGCGGGTCCACAGGGTTCGTGGCTCCGTAATCCAGGTAGATCGGGAAATGGGGCGTCATGTCTTCTTCTTGCGGGAAATGAATCAGGACTTCGGGTTCAGGACTTGGCGAAGGAATTGCCGAGCGCGAACACCGAATTGGGGGCGTTCACGCGGATCGGCTTGACCACCGGCTGGGACGAGATGGCGCGCTTGGCGACCGGCTTGTCCTCCACCTGCACGCCCTTGGCGAGCTGGTCGTCGACCAGCTTCTGCAGGGTCACGGAATCCAGGAATTCGACCATGCGCTGGTTCAGCTGCGCCCACAGCTCGTGGGTCATGCAGCGGCCGCCGTCGCCCTGGCAGTTTTCCTTGCCGCCGCACTGGGTGGCATCGATCGGCTCGTCGACCGACACGATGATGTCGGCGACGGTGATGTCGCCGGCCTTGCGGCCCAGCGTGTAGCCACCGCCCGGCCCGCGGGTGGATTCCACCAGCTCATGGCGGCGCAGCTTGCCGAACAGCTGTTCCAGGTAGGACAGCGAAATCTGCTGGCGCTGGCTGATGGCCGCCAGCGTCACAGGTCCATTGTTCTGGCGCAGTGCCAGATCGATCATCGCGGTGACCGCAAAGCGGCCTTTCGTGGTGAGACGCATCGCAAGCTCCTTTGCTTGGCTATCCCTCGTTTGCTGTTTCTTGAGTCTTTCGGTCAAGTATACCAGAAGACCCGCCAATTCGCTCGGGTACTGACTCGCAACAGCGGGTGGGAGTTCCTGCTCCCGCCACCAGAATGTCAGGAGGGGGCCGGATGAGGTGCCCCGGCGGGCCGGCCCGGCCGCTCAGCTGCGGCCAGCGGAGGCGATGGGGATCACGTTGTCGTGGCCGGGCCCGCCAAAGGCCTGCTCGCGCAGCACGGCGAGCTGGTCGCGAACCCGCGCCGCCTTCTCGAATTCCAGGTTGCGGGCGTGCTCCAGCATGAGCTTTTCCAGGCGCTTGATCTCCTTGGCCACGTCCTTTTCGGACAGGTCCTGGGCCATGGCGCGCTGCAGCTCATGCTTTTCCTGCTCGCGGCTGGCCTTCTCGCTGAAGACCCCGTCGATCAGGTCGCGCACTTCCTTGCGGATGCTCTGCGGAGTGATGCCGTGGGCCTCGTTGTGGGCGATCTGCTTGGCGCGACGCCGCTCGGTCTCGCCGATGGCCTTCTTCATGGACTCGGTCATCTGGTCGGCGTACAGGATGGCCCGGCCGTTCAGGTTGCGCGCCGCCCGGCCTATGGTCTGGATCAGTGAGCGCTCGGCGCGCAGGAAACCTTCCTTGTCGGCGTCCAGGATGGCCACCAGCGACACCTCGGGGATGTCCAGGCCCTCGCGCAGCAGGTTGATGCCCACCAGCACGTCGAAGGTGCCCAGTCGCAGGTCGCGCAGGATCTCCACCCGCTCCACGGTGTCGATGTCCGAGTGCAGGTAGCGCACCTTGACCCCGTTGTCGCCCAGGTAGTCGGTGAGCTGTTCGGCCATGCGCTTGGTGAGGGTGGTGATCAGCACCCGCTCGTTCTTCTCAGTGCGGATGCGGATCTCCTGCAGCACGTCGTCCACCTGGTGGGTGGCGGGCCGCACCTCGACCTGCGGGTCCACCAGGCCGGTCGGGCGCACCACCTGCTCCACCACCTGGCCGGCATGCTCCTGCTCGTAGGCGGCCGGCGTGGCGGAGACGAAGATCACCTGCCGCATGCGCGCCTCGAACTCCTCGAACTTCAGCGGCCGGTTGTCCATGGCCGAGGGCAGGCGGAAGCCGTACTCCACCAGCGTGGTCTTGCGGGCCCGGTCGCCGTTGTACATGGCGCCCAGCTGGCCGATCATCTGGTGGCTCTCGTCCAGGAACATGATCGAGTCCTTGGGCAGGTAGTCGGTCAGGGTCGCAGGCGGCGCACCGGGGGGCGCGCCAGAGAGGTGGCGGGTGTAGTTCTCGATCCCCTTGCAGTGGCCCACCTCGGCCAGCATCTCCAGGTCGAAGCGCGTGCGCTGTTCCAGTCGCTGGGCTTCCACCAGCTTGCCATCGGCCACCAGCTCCTTGAGGCGCTCCGCAAGCTCCGCCTTGATGCTTTCCACCGCGGACACCACCTTCTCGCGCGGCGTCACGTAATGGCTGGAGGGGTAGATGGTGAAGCGCGGCACCTTCTGGCGGATGCGGCCGGTGAGCGGGTCGAACAGCTGGATGGACTCGATCTCGTCGTCGAACAGCTCCAGCCGCACCGCCAGCTCGCTGTGCTCGGCGGGAAAGACGTCGATGGTGTCGCCGCGCACGCGGAAGGTGCCGCGCGAGAAATCCTGCTCGTTGCGGTTGTACTGCATGCGGATCAGCTGGCCGATCACGTCGCGCTGGCCGATCTTGTCGCCCACCCGGCAGATGAAGCGCATCTGGGTGTAGTCCTCGGGGGCGCCGATGCCGTAGATGGCCGACACGGTGGCCACGATCACGGTGTCGCGGCGCTCCAGAACGCTCTTGGTGGCCGACAGCCGCATCTGCTCGATGTGCTCGTTGATCGAGCTGTCCTTCTCGATGAACAGGTCGCGCTGCGGGACGTAGGCCTCGGGCTGGTAGTAGTCGTAGTAGCTGACGAAGTACTCCACCGCGTTCTTCGGGAAGAACTCGCGGAACTCGCTGTACAGCTGGGCCGCCAGGGTCTTGTTGGGGGCGAACACGATGGCCGGCTTGCCCAGGCGGGCGATCACGTTGGCCATGGTGAAGGTCTTGCCCGAGCCGGTGACGCCCAGCAGGGTTTGGAACACCTCGCCGTCGTTCACCCCCTCCACCAGCTTCTCGATCGCCACGGGCTGGTCGCCCGCCGGCGCATAGGGCTGGAACAGCTCGAAGGGCGAGCCGGGGAAGCTCACGAACTGGCCCTTCTTCGTCTCGGTGGCGTCGGCAATCTCAGGCATGGGAATGGGGTTGGCAGGCGCGGCTAAAATTCAGGGAAGCCGGACAGCGTACCGCACATCCGGCCGGCCGTGCCAGCGCACGGCCGCGAGCCCAACATCCCAAGGAATTCCATGTCTCTCTTCTCTGCCGTCGAGATGGCCCCCCGCGACCCCATCCTGGGTCTGAATGAGCAGTTCAACGCCGACACCAACCCCAAGAAGGTGAACCTCGGCGTGGGCGTGTACTACGACGACAACGGCAAGCTGCCCCTGCTGGAATGCGTGCGGGCGGCCGAGAAGCAGATGATGGAAGCCCCCAAGGCGCGTGGCTACCTCCCCATCGACGGCATCGCCGCGTATGACGCCGCCGTGCAGGGCCTCGTATTTGGTGCCGATTCCGAGCCCGTCAAGGGCAAGCGCGTGGCCACCGTGCAGGCCCTGGGCGGCACCGGCGGCCTGAAGATCGGCGCCGACTTCCTCAAGCGCATCAGCCCCAGTGCCAAGGTGCTGATCAGCGACCCCAGCTGGGAGAACCACCGCGCGCTGTTCACCAACGCCGGGTTCACCGTCGAGACCTACGCCTACTACGACGCGGCGCGTCGCGGCATCAATTTCGACGGCATGCTGACGGCCCTGAACCAGGCCGCCGAAGGCACCATCGTGGTGCTGCACGCCTGCTGCCACAACCCGACCGGCTACGACCTGACGCCCGCCCAGTGGGACCAGGTGGTCGCCGCGACGAAGGCGAAGAAGCTGGTGCCCTTCCTGGACATGGCCTACCAGGGCTTCGGCTCGGGCATCGCCGAGGACGGCGCGGTGATCGGCAAGTTCGTGGCCTCCGGCCAGGATTTCTTCGTCTCCACATCGTTCTCCAAGAGCTTCAGCCTGTACGGCGAGCGCGTGGGCGCCCTGTCGGTGCTGTGCGCCAGCGCCGAGGAGGCCTCGCGCGTGCTGTCCCAGCTGAAGATCGTGATCCGCACCAACTACAGCAACCCGCCCACGCACGGCGGCCAGGTGGTGGCCACGGTGCTGAACACCCCGGCCCTGCGCGCCCAGTGGGAAGAGGAACTGGCGGGCATGCGCCAGCGCATCAAGCAGATGCGCGTGGCCCTGGTCGAAAAGCTCAAGGCCGCCGGCGTGAAGCAGGACATGTCCTTCATCGCCCAGCAGGTCGGCATGTTCAGCTATTCCGGTCTCAGCAAGGACCAGATGGTGCGCCTGCGCAGCGAGTTCGGTGTCTATGGCGTGGACAGCGGCCGCATCTGCGTGGCCGCGCTGAACAGCAAGAACATCGACTACGTCTGCGAGTCGATCGCCAAGGTCGTCGGCTGAGCGGGAACCGCCGCCGGGGGCGTTGACCGCATCGGTTCACGCCGGGGCCGGCGTGTGGCGTTGATTCACGCTCGGGTAGGAGCGTCTTTCGAACCCCGCCCACGCCCGGGCCCCCGCGTCGTTCAGGCGCTGGTTCGCGCCCGGGCCGGGACCGGGGCGGCCCATTCCGCTCATGTCCCCCGCCGCGCTGCGCGCGGCTCCTCCTTGACTTCGCTCCATGAGCCGCCCCTGCCCCGGCCCTGGAGGTGCTGGCTCGCCAGCGCTGGGCGCACCTCGCATGGGCGCAACGCGCGTGGGCGCACCGATGCTTGAGGACCGGGATGGGTGGGGCCCATGCAGCGAAGTCAAGGAGGAGCCGTGCCGCGCGCGGCACGGCGGGGGACATGAGCGGAATGGGCCCCGCCCGTCACGGTCCGGGCGAGTAAGACCGTCCGTGCGCCCGGTTCAGACGCCGACAGGCCTGGACCCTGGCGCCAGAGAAGCGACCTCAAGCCCCGTGCCACACCATGCTGCGCATGGACAGCGAGGCCAGCTGGAAGCTGTCGTTGAGGTAGCGCACCCGCTCCCCGGGATCCACCGCACCCGCGGCGTGCAGCAGCGGCAGGTAATGGTCGTGCGTGGGCTGGGCCTGCCGCGCGGACGGTCCCCAGGCCTGGAAGTCGCGCAGGCCGGCCAGGTCGCCCTTGTCCACCCGGGCCTTGACCTGCTGGTCGAAGTCCACGGCCCAGTCGTAGGCCTGGCCGTCGGGCACCTCGCGCCGGACCTGGGCGAGGTTGTGGACGATGTTTCCGCTGCCCACGATCAGCACGCCCCGCTCGCGCAGGGGCTTGAGCAGGCGGCCCAGGGCGAAGTGCTCGGCCGGCGCCTTGTCGTAGTCGATGCTCAGCTGGACCACCGGGATGCGCGCCTGCGGAAACATGGGCTTGAGCACGGACCAGGTGCCGTGGTCCAGCCCCCACTGGCCCTCGTCGACCTGCAGCTGGGGCTGGAACACGGAGCGGCTCAGTTCGTGGGCGAAGGCCGGCGCGCCCGGGGCCGGGTACTGCTGGTCGAACAGCGCCTGTGGGAAGCCCCCGAAATCGTGGATCGTCTTCGGGGCGGCCATGCCGGTCAGCCACCAGCCGCGGGTGATCCAGTGCGAGGAGATGCACAGGATCAGCTGCGGCTGGGGCAGGCCGTGGCCGAATTCGGCGCCCAGGGCCTGCCAGCCGCGCCGCCAGCGGTTGTCGCCCACGGCGTTCATCGGGCTGCCGTGGCCGATGAACAGCACAGGCATCCGGGGGCTGGGCCTGAGCGAGGCCAGGGTGGCCAGGCCCGCGGCCTGCGCAAGGTCGTCCATCATCCCCCCTCCAGATGCGGCGAGCGCCGTCAGCGCCATGAAACTTCGCCGATTCATGATTGGTTCCTGCGGTTGCGTGAGCATTCTGGCCCAGCTCGCGCTAAACCCCCCTCTTTGTCAGTAGTTTTCCGCGCATCCGGCGAGGCCGGATCGCTGTATATTGCATTGCAACATACGGGACACCAGATGCTCTACCAACTTTTCGAGACCCAGCGGTCCTTCATGGAGCCCTTCGCGGACTTCGCCCAGGCGGCCTCCAAGCTCTATGGCAACCCGCTGTCGCCCTTCGGGCAGTCTCCCCTGGCCCAGCGCACCGCGGCCGGGTACGACCTGATGTACCGGCTCTGGAAGGACTACGAGAAGCCCGAGTTCGGCATCCGTACCGTAGACGTGGAGGGCGTGGAAGTCGCCATCCACGAACGCGTGGAGCTGGACAAGCCCTTCTGCGAGCTGCGCCGGTTCAAGCGCTTCACCGACGACCCGGCCACCCTGACCCGCCTCAAGGGCCAGCCGGCGGTGCTGATCGTGGCACCGCTGTCCGGCCACTACGCCACCCTGCTGCGCGACACCGTGCGCACCATGCTCAAGGACCACAAGGTCTACATCACCGACTGGAAGAACGCGCGCGACGTGCCGCTGGAACAGGGCGAGTTCCACCTGGACGACTACGTCAACTACGTGCAGTCGTTCATCCGCCACCTGCAGGGCACCTACGGCAACTGCCACGTGATCAGCGTCTGCCAGCCCACGGTCCCGGTGCTGGCCGCCATCTCGCTGATGGCCTCGCGCGGCGAGAAGACCCCGCTGACCATGACCATGATGGGCGGCCCCATCGACGCCCGCAAGTCGCCCACGGCGGTGAACAACCTGGCGATGAACAAGAGCTTCTCCTGGTTCGAGAACAACGTCATCTACCGGGTGCCGCCCAACTTCCCGGGCGCCGGCCGCCGCGTGTACCCGGGCTTCCTGCAGCACACGGGGTTCGTGGCCATGAACCCGGACCGCCACCTGTCCAGCCACTACGACTACTTCAAGCACCTGATCGCGGGCGACGACGCCAGCGCCGAGGCGCACCGCAAGTTCTACGACGAGTACAACGCCGTCCTGGACATGGACGCCGACTACTACCTCGAGACCATCAGCACGGTGTTCCAGGAATTCGCCCTGGTGCACGGCACCTGGGAGGTCCGCAACGAGGACGGCGAGCCGGAACTGGTGCGGCCGCAGGACATCACCACCACCGCCCACTTCACGGTGGAAGGCGAGCTGGACGACATCTCCGGCGCCGGGCAGACCGAGGCGGCCCACGGCCTGTGCCAGGGCATTCCCAAGGACCACCAGAAGCACCTGGAGGTGAAGGGTGCGGGCCATTACGGCATCTTCAGCGGCCGCCGCTGGCGCGAGGTCGTGTACCCCCAGGTGCGCGACTTCATCCTGCAGTTCAACGAACAGGACGCCGAGCCCAGGCCCCGGGCGCGCGGCCGTGCGGCCACGAGTGCGGCGGCCCGCAAGTCCACGCGCGCGGCCAGCGCCACCACGAAGGCCCGCAAGCGCGCTTGAGCCCCGAGGCGCGCCGCATCCACGCCCTGCTGCCGCAGACGCAATGCACGCGCTGCGGCTGGCCGGACTGCGCCGGTTACGCGCAGGCCATCGCCGCGGGCGAAGCCGGCATCAACCAATGCCCGCCCGGCGGCGCTGAAGGCGTCGCACGGCTGGCGGCGGCCACCGGCCAGCCGGTGCAGGCGCTGGACCCGGCCTTCGGCGTGGAGGGCCCGCGCAGCGTCGCGGTGATCGACGAGGCCTGGTGCATAGGCTGCACGCTGTGCCTGGACGCCTGCCCCACCGACGCCATCCTGGGCACCCACAAGCGCATGCACACCGTGGTGGAACCCCACTGCACGGGCTGCGAGCTCTGCATCCCGGTGTGCCCGGTGGACTGCATCTCGCTGGAGAACGTGACCGGTGAACGCACGGGCTGGCAGGCCTGGTCGGCCGCAGAGGCCGCCGGTGCGCTGTCACGCTACGAATTCCGTACCCTGCGCCTGGAACGCGAGGCCAGGGAGCAGGCCGAGCGCCTGGAGGCCAAGGCCCGTGAGACGCTCGCCGGCCTGGAGGCGCTCACGCACAGCGCCACCGGCGTGGAGGCCGAGCGCAAGCGTTCGGTGATCGAGGCCGCCCTGGCCCGCGCCCGCGAGCGGCGCGCGGCCAAGGGCTGAGCACGGGCAGGCTCAGCCCAGCGCGGGCTCGTGCCGCGGCGCGGGACGCAGGGCCCGCTGCAATTCCAGCCGCCGGAAGATGCGCATGGCCAGCTCACGCAGGGCGTCGTCGGCCGAGGTGTGGGCCAGGCGCAGTTGCTCCAGGGCGTAGCGGCGGTCGAACAGCATGAAGGTGCGGCTGATGCACAGCCCGTCCTGCGCCATGCGCAGCTCGAAGGCCTGCAGGTCCTCGTCGGCCGCATGGATCGCGTCGTGTCTCGTTGCCATGGTTCCAGCCTCCATTTCGTCAGCGTGTGACTGGAGTTTCGGGCCGGATGGCCGCTTCTTAAGGCCGGAAAAGGGCCTGCAAGCCCGCGCATTCAGCCCGCCAGGGCCTTTTCGATGCGCTCGCACACCCGCGTAAGCACCTCGATGCGGGCCAGGAGCTTGTCGTCCGTCGCCACCACATGCCAGGGCGCCACGTCGGTCGAGGTGCGCTCCAGCATGTCGCCCGCCGCCACCTCGTAGAGGGGCCATTTCTTGCGGTTGCGCCAGTCGTCCTCGGTGATCTTGAACTGCTTGAAGGGCGTTTCCTTGCGCGCCTCGAAGCGGCGCAGCTGCTCGTCGGGCGTGATGGCCAGCCAGAACTTGAGCACCATCGCACCCGCCTCGGCCAGTTGTTCCTCGAAGGCGTTGATCTCGTCGTAGGCCCGCATCCAGTCGGCCTCGGTGCACAGGCCCTCGACCCGCTCCACCAGCACCCGGCCGTACCAGGAGCGGTCGAACAGGGCGGTGTGGCCGCGGTGGGGCACGTGCCGCCAGAAGCGCCACAGGTAGGGCTGGGCACGCTCCTCGTCGCTGGGCGCCGCGACCGGAATGACACGGTAGTGGCGCGCGTCCAGCGCGCCGGTCAGGCGGCGTATGGTGCTGCCCTTGCCGCCGGCGTCCATGCCCTCGAACACCAGCACCAGCGAGCGCTGGTGGAAGCGCGGATCGCGGCTCAGGGTGGCCAGGCGGAACTGCAGGTCCTCCAGCTTGCGCTCATAGGTCCTGCGCTCCAGGCGGCGCGTGTAGTCGAAGGAGGCCAGCAGCGTGCGCCCATCGATGGGCGGACGGGGCGGCGGGACTGCGGCAGGGGGCGCTGCGGGGCGCACCGGCTTCACCACGCCCTGCAGGGCGTCCAGCAGGATCCCGCCCGCGGTGAGTGCGCGGTACGCCGGGTCCGCGCCCTCGATCACCTGCCAGGGCGCCTCGCCCGTGCTGGTCTTGCGCAGCGCCTTCTCGGCGACGGCCACGAACTCGTCGTAGTGCTTGTGCCGCTCCCAGTCGTCGGCGGTGACGCGCCAGGCGTTGCGGGGGTCCTTCTCCAACGCGCGGAAGCGCTGCCGCACCGCCTTCTTGGACAGGTGAAACCACAGCTTCACCAACACCGTGCCTTCGGCCGCCAGCATGCGCTCGAACTGGCGGATGCGCTCCAGCCGCTGGGCGAAGCGGGCCTTGCGCTCGTGGCCCATGACGTGGGCGAGGATGGGGTCGGTGTACCAGGAGCCGAAGAGGATGCCGATGCGGCCCTTGGCCGGCATCACGTGCCAGAAGCGATGCATCTCCGGCCGCTGCGCCTCCACGCCGCCGACGGCGCCGAAGGCCTCGGTGCGGATGTGGCGCGGGTCCATCCACTCGTTGAGCAGGTTGACCGTCTCGCCCTTGCCGGCGCCGTCCACCCCGTTGACCAGGATGATCACCGGCGAACGGGCCTGGGCCAGCAGCTGGTACTGGGCCTGGAGCAGGGCCGAGCGCAAGGCAGGCTCGCGCGCCTTGTAGTCCTTCCTGGAGACCTTGTGGCCGATTTCAGCGGATTCGAACATCGCAGGGGGCCATCCTGCCGCGATTCGGCGCCGCGTGCACGCGGCCGGGCTTGATGCCCGTCAAGCCGCGGCCTCAGCCGGCGCTGGCGGCCAGGGCGGCAAAGGCCTTCACGACCTCTGGCGGCGCCTGCACCAGTTCGATCAGAACGCCCTCCCCGCCCACCGGCAGCTCCTCGCTGCCCTTGGGGTGGACGAAGCAGATGTCGAAGCCCGCCGCGCCGCGCCGGATGCCACCGGGCGCGAAACGCACGCCCTGGGCGCTGAGCCATTCCACGGCCACCGGGAGGTCATCGATCCACAGGCCCACGTGGTTCAGGGGCGTCGCGTGCACGGCCGGCTTCTTGTCCGGGTCCAGCGGCTGCATCAGGTCGACCTCGACCTTGAACGGGCCGCTGCCGATGGCGCAGATGTCCTCGTCCACGTTCTCGCGTTCGCTCTTGAAGGTGCCGGTCACCTCCAGCCCGAACATGTCCACCCACAGCTTGCGCAGGCGCAGCTTGTCGGGTCCGCCGATGGCGATCTGCTGGATGCCCAGCACCTTGAAGGGTCGATTGATCATGTCATTCCTACAGCGCGTGAAGCGCGGCCTCCAGTCCAGGGCCACCGCGGAACCGGCTCTGCCGGGCCGCTGGTGGCGCCCCCTTAGGGGGAGGCGCCGTAAGGCGCTTCGGGGGGGTTATTCAAATTCAACGATGGGCTGGTCGACCGCCAGGCTCTCGCCCTTCGAAGCGAGGACCTTGCCGACCACGCCGTCCGCCGCGGCGAAGAGCACGTTCTCCATCTTCATGGCCTCGATCACGGCCACGCGCTCGCCCGCCTGCACCTTCTGGCCCGGCTGCACGGCCACGTCCACCAGCAGGCCCGGCATGGGCGAGAGCACGTAGCGGCTCATGTCCGGCGGCGCCTTGTAGGGCATGAGCGCATGCAGCTCGGCGGCACGCGGGCTGAGGATCAGGGCATCGAGCCGCGTCCCGTTGTGCACCACCCGGCGCGCCAGCGGGTTCTTGCCCGCCACGCGGTCCACCTGGGCGGTGAAGGGCTGGCCGTTCACCTGGCCGCGGATGCGGGCGGCGCCCAGGTGCCAGCTGCTACAGATTTCGTAGCGCTTGCCGCCCGTCTCCACCACGCTGCTGCCCTCGTGGGCGTTGAAGTCGCGCACGATGACGCTCTGGCGCCGGTGCTCGCCGCCCTCGTCCAGGAGGACGGCGACATAGTCTTCGCCGACCTCGAACTCATGTCCCGGGAGCTGGCCGCTGATGCCGCTCGCACGCTGCAGGGCGCGGCGGTTGACGTAGGCAGCCAGGGCCACCAGGAAGTCCGGGTCGTCGTGCGGCACGTCGGCGGCGTTGAAGCCCTTGCCGTAGTGCTCGGCGATGAAGCCGGTGTTGAAGTCGCCGGCGACGAACTTCGGGTGCGCCAGCAGCGCCGCCTGGAAGGGGATGTTGCTGGAGATGCCGCGGATCACGAAGCCGTTCAGCGCTTCGCGCATCTTGGCGATCGCCTCATGCCGGTCCTTGCCGTGCACGATGAGCTTGGCGATCATCGAGTCGTAGTACATGGGGATCTCGCCGCCGTCCTGCACGCCGGTGTCCACACGCACGCCATACAGGTGTTCGGTGTCCGACGCCCACATGGTCTCGCGCGGGGGCTGGAAGCGCACCAGGCGCCCGGTGGAAGGCAGGAAGTTGCGGAAGGGGTCTTCCGCGTTGATCCGGCACTCCATGGCCCAGCCATTGCGCTTCACGTCGGCCTGGGTGAGGGGCAGCGTCTCGCCCGCGGCGACGCGGATCATGAGCTCCACCAGGTCCAGGCCGGTGATGCACTCGGTCACCGGGTGCTCCACCTGAAGGCGGGTGTTCATCTCCAGGAAGTAGAAGCTCTGGTCCTTGCCGACCACGAACTCCACCGTGCCCGCGCTCTGGTACTTCACGGCCTTGGCCAGGGCCACGGCCTGCTCGCCCATGGCCTTGCGGGTGGCGTCGCTGATGAAGGGCGACGGGGCCTCCTCGATCACCTTCTGGTGGCGGCGCTGGATGGAGCACTCGCGCTCGTTCAGGTAGATCACGTTGCCCTGGGAATCGCCCAGCACCTGGATCTCGATGTGGCGCGGCTCCTCGACGAACTTTTCGATGAACACGCGGTCGTCGCCGAAGCTGTTGCGCGCTTCGTTGCGGCAGGAGGTGAAGCCCTCGAAGGCTTCCTTGTCGTTGAAGGCCACGCGCAGGCCCTTGCCGCCGCCCCCGGCCGAGGCCTTGATCATCACCGGGTAGCCGATGTCACGGGCGATGGAGACGGCCTGCTCGGCGGTCTCAATCGCATCGTTCCAGCCCGGGATGGTGTTGACGTTCGCTTCCTTGGCCAGTTTCTTGGAGGCGATCTTGTCGCCCATGGCGGCGATGGAGTAGTGCTTGGGCCCGATGAAGGCGATGCCCTCCTCCTCGACGCGCTTGGCGAAGCCCTCGTTCTCGGACAGGAAGCCGTAGCCCGGGTGCACGGCCTCGGCGCCGGTCTGCTTGCAGGCGGCGATGATCTTGTCGGCCAGCAGGTAGGACTCGCGCGAGGGCGCGGCGCCGATGTGCACCGCCTCGTCGGCCAGCTCCACGTGGCGGGCGTCCTTGTCCGCGTCGGAATACACGGCCACCGTCTTGATGCCCATCTTGCGGGCGGTCACGATCACGCGGCAGGCGATCTCGCCGCGGTTCGCAATGAGGATTTTCTTGAACATGTTCTTGTGCTCCGCGCCGGTCAGAGGGGGATGTTGCCGTGCTTGCGCCACGGGTTTTCCAGTTTTTTGTCGCGCAGCATGATCAGCGACCGGCAGATGCGCTTGCGCGTCTCGTGCGGCTGGATCACGTCGTCGATGAAGCCGCGCGCGCCGGCCACGAAGGGGTTGGCGAAGCGGGCCTTGTACTCGGCCTCGCGCGCCGCGAGCTTGACCGGGTCGTTCTTGTCTTCGCGGAAGATGATCTCCACCGCGCCCTTGGCGCCCATCACCGCGATCTCGGCGTTGGGCCAGGCGAAGTTCACGTCGCCGCGCAGGTGCTTGGAGCTCATCACGTCGTAGGCGCCGCCGTAGGCCTTGCGCGTGATCACGGTGATCTTGGGCACCGTGCACTCGGCATAGGCGTACAGCAGCTTGGCGCCGTGCTTGATGATGCCGCCGTATTCCTGGCTGGTGCCCGGCATGAAGCCCGGCACGTCGACGAAGGTGAGCACCGGGATGTTGAAGGCATCGCAGAAACGCACGAAGCGCGCCGCCTTGATCGAGCTCTTGATGTCCAGGCAGCCGGCCAGCACCAGCGGCTGGTTGGCCACGATGCCCACCGTCTGGCCTTCCATGCGGGCGAAGCCGATGATGATGTTCTTGGCGTACTCGGGCT
This sequence comes from Ramlibacter aquaticus, assembly GCF_015159745.1. Lineage (GTDB taxonomy): Bacteria > Pseudomonadota > Gammaproteobacteria > Burkholderiales > Burkholderiaceae_C > Ramlibacter > Ramlibacter aquaticus. The sequence continues at coordinate 28,632 of NZ_JADDOJ010000040.1, forward strand.
GCAGCTCGAAGAAGTCGCCGTCGTCCACGGTCTTGGCGATCAGCTCCTTCATGTCGTAGGGCTTGTTGGCGTTGTCGGGCACCAGCGTGTCCAGCGACAGGTCCATGCGGTCCGCCGGGTCGTTGCTGGGCCGCACCGGCGGCTTCTCGCGGTTGTTCAGCGGCAGGTAGTTGTACAGGCGGCGCAGCATCAGCAGCGCCTCCACGTCGTTCTCGAAGGCCAGGTCGGCCACGCCGCTCTTGCTGGTGTGGGTGCCGGCGCCGCCCAGTTCCTCGGCCGTGACCTCCTCGTGCGTCACGGTCTTCACCACTTCCGGCCCGGTCACGAACATGTAGGAGCTGTCCTTGACCATTAAGATGAAGTCGGTCATGGCCGGCGAGTACACCGCGCCACCGGCGCAGGGGCCCATGATCATGCTGATCTGCGGCACCACGCCCGAAGCCATCACGTTGCGCTGGAACACGTCGGCATAGCCGCCCAGGGAGGCAACGCCCTCCTGGATGCGCGCGCCGCCGGAGTCGTTCAGGCCGATCACCGGTGCGCCCACCTTCATGGCCTGGTCCATCACCTTGCAGATCTTCTCGGCATGCGCCTCCGACAGCGCGCCGCCAAACACGGTGAAGTCCTGGCTGAAGACGAACACCAGGCGGCCGTTGATCATGCCGTAGCCGGTGACCACGCCGTCGCCGGGGATCTTGTTGTCCTGCATGCCGAAGTCCGCGCAGCGGTGCTCGACGAACATGTCCCATTCCTCGAAGGTGCCCTCGTCCAGCAGCAGCTCCAGGCGTTCGCGGGCCGTGAGCTTGCCCTTGGCGTGCTGGGCGGCGATGCGCTTGGCGCCGCCGCCGGCGCGCGCCGCGGCGCGCTTCTTTTCAAGTTGTTCGAGGATGTCGTGCATGTCGTTCTCCGGAAACTGGGGGAAGCTCACCCGGCCGCCGGGCCGGGCTCCTGGGAAAGCGGGGTGTGGCGCGCGGCCAGCAACTGGCGCGCCGCGGTCGACGCGGGCAGGCGGCCCGCCGCCACCGCCTCGCTCAGCTGGGGCAGCAGCGCGCGCACGGCGGGCTGCTCGCGGAATTCATGGCGCAGGCCCGACTCGATGCGTTCCCACATCCAGGCCAGGGACTGCTGGCGGCGCCGCGACTGCAGGCGGCCGCTGGCCTCCTGGCTGGCGCGGAAGCTGGCCACCGTGTCCCAGAAGGCCTGCAGGCCCTGGCCCTGCAGGGCGCTCAGCGTGAGCACCTGCGGCCGCCAGACGGCCTCGCCGGGCTGGCCACGGCCGTGCTGGGTGAACAGGCGCAGCGCGCTCGTGATCTGGGCCTGGGCGCGGGTGGCCGCGTCGGCGTCGATGTCGACCTTGTTGATGAGGACCAGGTCGGCCAGCTCCATCACGCCCTTCTTGATCGCCTGCAGGTCGTCGCCGGCATTGGGCAGTTGCATGAGCACGAACATGTCGGTCATGCCGGCCACGGCGGTCTCGCTCTGGCCCACGCCCACGGTCTCGACGATCACCACGTCGTGGCCGGCCGCCTCGCACAGCAGCAGGGCCTCGCGCGTCTTTTCGGCGACGCCGCCCAGGTTGCCGGCCGAGGGGCTGGGGCGTATGTAGGCGCGTTCGTGCACCGACAGCTGCTCCATGCGGGTCTTGTCGCCCAGGATGGAGCCGCCCGACACCGTGGAGGACGGGTCCACCGCCAGCACGGCGACGCGGTGGCCCTGCGCGATCAGGAACAGCCCCAGCGCCTCGATGAAGGTGCTCTTGCCCACGCCGGGCACGCCCGAGATGCCGAGCCGGAACGAGCGCCCGGTGTGCGGCAGCAGCTGCGTCAGCAGCGCATCGGCCTGCGCGCGGTGGTCGGCCCGCGTGGACTCCACCAGCGTGATGGCCTTGGCCACGGCGCGGCGCTGCGCCGGGCCCGGCTCGCCCAGGATGTGCGCCGCCAGTGAACCGGGTTCGGCCCCCGTCGCCGCGGGCCGACCCGCCGGACCGGGCTCTGGCGCCAGCGCTTCGGGTCGCAAGGTCCCAGCCACGGATCAGCCTTGCTGGGCCTTGCGGATCTGCTCGAGCACGTCCTTCGCGCTCGCGGGGATGGGCGTGCCGGGGCCGTAGATGCCCTTCACGCCGGCCTCGTAGAGGAACTCGTAGTCCTGTTGCGGGATGACCCCGCCGACGAAGACGATGATGTCGCCGCCGCCCTGCTTCTTCAGCTCCTCGATGATGGCGGGCACCAGGGTCTTGTGGCCGGCTGCGAGGGTGGAGACGCCGACGGCGTGCACGTCGTTCTCGATGGCCTGGCGGGCGCACTCCTCGGGCGTCTGGAACAGCGGACCCATGTCGACGTCGAAGCCCAGGTCGGCATAGGCCGTGGCCACGACCTTGGCGCCCCGGTCGTGCCCGTCCTGGCCGAGCTTGGCGATCATCACGCGCGGACGGCGCCCCTGGTCGCGGGCGAACTGCTCGATCTCGCCCTGGAGCTTCTCCCAGCCTTCGGCCGAGTCATAGGCTGCTGCGTACACGCCGGTCACCTTCTGTGTGTCGGCGCGGTGGCGCCCGAAGACTTTCTCCAGCGCGTCGGAGACCTCGCCCACGGTCGCGCGCAAGCGCACGGCCTGGATGGACAGGTCCAGCAGGTTGCCCTGGCCGGATTCGGCCGCGGCCGTGAGGGCATCGAGCGCCTTCTGAACCGCCGCCGCGTCGCGCGTGGCGCGGATCTTCTGCAGGCGCGCGATCTGCTGGTCGCGCACCTTCATGTTGTCGATGGCGAGGATGTCCACCGGGTCTTCCTTGGCCAGGCGGTACTTGTTGACGCCCACGATCACGTCCTTGCCGGAGTCGATGCGGGCCTGCTTCTCGGCCGCGGCCGCCTCGATCTTCAGCTTGGCCCAGCCCGAGTCGACGGCGCGCACCATGCCGCCCATGGCCTCGACCTCCTCGATGATCTTCCAGGCGGCGTCGGCCATGTCCTGGGTCAGCTTCTCCATCATGTAGCTGCCGGCCCAGGGGTCGATCACGTTCGTGATGTGCGTCTCTTCCTGGATGATGAGCTGGGTGTTGCGGGCGATGCGCGAGCTGAACTCGGTGGGCAGCGCGATCGCCTCGTCGAAGCTGTTCGTGTGCAGCGACTGCGTGCCGCCGAACACCGCGGCCATGGCCTCGATGGTGGTGCGCACCACGTTGTTGTAGGGGTCCTGCTCGGTGAGCGACCAGCCCGAGGTCTGGCAGTGGGTGCGCAGCATCAGGCTCTTGGGGTTCTTCGCGCCGAAGCCCTGCATGATGCGGTGCCACAGGAGGCGCGCGGCGCGCATCTTGGCCACCTCCAGGTAGAAGTTCATGCCGATGGCCCAGAAGAACGAGAGCCGGCCGGCGAACTCGTCCACGTCCAGGCCCTTGGCCAGCGCGGTCTTCACGTACTCCTTGCCGTCGGCCAGGGTGAAGGCCAGCTCCAGCGCCTGGTTCGCACCCGCCTCCTGCATGTGGTAGCCGGAGATCGAGATCGAGTTGAACTTCGGCATGTTCTTCGCCGTGTACTCGATGATGTCGCCGATGATCCGCATGCTCGGCTTGGGCGGGTAGATGTAGGTGTTGCGGACCATGAACTCCTTGAGGATGTCGTTCTGGATGGTCCCGGACAGCTTGTCCTGCGCAACGCCCTGCTCCTCGGCCGCCACCACGTAGCCCGCCAGCACCGGCAGGACCGCGCCGTTCATGGTCATGGACACCGACACCTTGTCCAGCGGGATGCCGTCGAACAGCACCTTCATGTCCTCCACCGAGTCGATGGCCACGCCCGCCTTGCCCACGTCGCCGGTCACGCGCGGGTGGTCGCTGTCGTAGCCACGGTGGGTGGCCAGGTCGAAGGCCACGGAGACGCCCTGCCCGCCGGCGGCCAGGCCCTTGCGGTAGAAGGCGTTGGATTCCTCGGCGGTGGAGAAACCGGCGTACTGGCGGATCGTCCAGGGGCGCGAGGCGTACATGCTGGCCTGGGGGCCGCGCAGGTAGGGCGCGAAGCCGGGCAACGTGTTGGTGTTCGCCAGCCCGTCCAGGTCTTCGGCCGTGTACAGCGGCTTCACGGTGATGCCGTCGGGCGTCACCCAGTTCAGCGCCGCCAGGTCGCCGCCCGGGGCGGTCTTGGCGGCGGCCTTCTTCCAGGCGTCGAGTTGCTCGGGCGTGAGGGCGTTGTGGCTCATGGCGTGGGGCTGTGGTTGCGTGCGGTTCCGCAGTGTGCGGGGCGAGGCTGCGCGCCTGCCCCCTCTCTGCGGGTTGGCCCGGATCTTACATCATTCATAATTATTGATAAAGAATTTCATACACTTTAGAATCCGCCCATGGCTTCTGCGCTCACGCTGTCCCCCCGCGCCCTCTACGAGGAGGTGGCCGAGCAGCTGCGCCAGCGCATCTTCCGGCGTGAGCTGGAGCCTGGCAGCTGGATCGACGAGGTGAAGATCGCCCAGGAGTTCGGGATCAGCCGCACGCCCCTGCGCGAAGCCCTGAAGGTGCTGGCGGCCGAAGGCCTGGTGACCATGAAGGTGCGGCGCGGGGCCTACGTGACCGAGGTGTCCGAGAGCGACCTGGCGGACGTGTACCACCTGCTGGCGCTGCTGGAAAGCGACGCGGCGCGCGTGGTGGCGAGCCGTGCCAGCCCCGGCGAACTGGCCGAACTGCAGGCCTTGCACGCCAGCCTGGAGGCGGCGGCGGGCCAGCGCGAGCGCTTCTTCGCCATCAACGAGCGCTTCCACATGCGGCTGCTGGAGATCGCCGGCAACCGCTGGCGCAACCAGATGGTGGAGGACCTGCGCAAGGTCATGAAGCTGAACCGCCACAACTCCCTGCTGAAGTCGGGCCGCATGGAGGAATCCATGCTGGAGCACCGCGCCATCGTGGCGGCGCTCGCGGACCGGGACGCCGAACTGGCGGCCCGCCGCATGCAGGAACACTTCAGGAACGGGCTGGAAGCCGCGGCCTGAGCCCGGGGGGGCCGCAGGCCGCGCGGCAGGCAGGGCTGGCGCCCCGCCCTGCCCCGCCTCAGAACGCCGGAATGCCCGTCTGCGCACGCCCCAGGATCAGGGCGTGGATGTCGTGGGTGCCCTCGTAGGTGTTCACCACCTCCAGGTTCACCAGGTGGCGGGCCACGCCGTACTCGTCGCTGATGCCGTTGCCGCCCATCATGTCGCGCGCCATGCGGGCGATGTCCAGCGCCTTGCCGCAGGAATTGCGCTTCATGATGGAGGTGATCTCCACCGCCGCGGTGCCCTCGTCCTTCATGCGGCCCAGGCGCAGGCAACCCTGCAGGCCCAGCGTGATCTCGGTCTGCATGTCGGCCAGCTTCTTCTGGATGAGCTGGTTGGCGGCCAGGGGCCGGCCGAACTGCTTGCGGTCCAGCACGTACTGGCGGGCCCGGTGCCAGCAGTCCTCGGCGGCGCCCAGCGCGCCCCAGGCGATGCCGTAGCGGGCGGAGTTCAGGCAGGTGAACGGGCCCTTGAGGCCGCGCACCTCGGGGAAGGCGTTTTCCTCGGGGCAGAACACCTCCTCCATCACGATCTCGCCGGTGATGGAGGCGCGCAGGCCCACCTTGCCGGAAATCTTGGGCGCGGACAGGCCCTTCCAGCCCTTCTCCAGCACGAAGCCGCGGATCGCGCCCTCGTCGTCCTTGGCCCAGACCACGAACACGTCGGCGATGGGCGAGTTGGAGATCCACATCTTGCTGCCGGTCAGCTTGTAGCCGCCGTCCACCTTGCGGGCGCGCGTGACCATGCCGGCGGGGTCGGAGCCGTGGTTGGGCTCGGTCAGGCCGAAGCAGCCGATCCACTCGCCGGTGGCCAGCTTGGGCAGGTACTTCTGCTTGGTGGCCTCGTTGCCGAACTCGTTGATCGGCACCATCACCAGGGAGGATTGAACGCTCATCATGGAGCGATAGCCGGAATCGACGCGCTCCACCTCGCGGGCGATCAGGCCGTAGCAGACGTAGTTCAGGCCGGCGCCGCCGTACTGCTCGGGGATGGTGGGGCCCAGCAGGCCCAGCTCGCCCATCTCGCGGAAGATGGACGGATCCGTCTTCTCCTCGCGGAAGGCGGCCAGCACGCGGGTGGCCAGGCGCTCCTGGCAGTAGGCGCTGGCGGCTTCGCGCACGGCGCGCTCGTCGTCGGTGAGCTGTGCGTCCAGCAGCAGCGGATCGTCCCAGTGGAATGCGGCTTTCGCGGCCATCGAAAAATCCTTCTCAGTACATCAATCCGGCAACATGGCCGTGGCTTCGATCTCGACCTTGGCCCGGTCCTCGATCAAGGCCCGCACCTCCACTGCCGTCATGGCGATGTCGTAGTGCCCGATCAATTCGCGGAAGGCGCGCCCCACCTCGGCGGCAGCGGCCAGGTATTCGCGCTTGTCGGTCACGTACCAGGTCATCCGAACGATATTTTCAGGCTTTCCGCCCGCCTCGCGCAGAACATCGGCGACATGGCCGAGCGCCTGGCGGGCCTGCTGGCCGAAATCATCGCTCTGGAAGACGCCCTGGGCGTCCCAGCCGATCATCCCGGACAGGAAGAGCATGCGCCCCGGGCCCTGGGCCAGGACGCCGTTGGCGTAGCCCCGGGGCCGCGGCCAGCCGGGCGGAAGGATGGCTTGGTGGTTCATGGTCGTCCCTGTTGGGTGGGCATCTCAGCGGCCCTCGAAGCTCGGCCGCTGGCGCGCCACGAAGGCCTCGTAGGCGCGCCGGAAGTCGCCGGTCATCATGCACAGCGCCTGCGCCTGGGCCTCGGCCTCGATGGCCTGGTCCAGCGTCATGGCCCATTCCTGGTGCAGCATGGTCTTGGTGATGCCGTTGGCGAAGGTCGGGCCGGCCGCCAGCTCGGCCGCCAGCGCCTGCGCCGCGCCCAGCAGCGCGTCGGGCTCGCACAGGCGGTTGAAGAAGCCCCAGCGCTCGCCCTCCTCCCCGCCCAGGGAGCGGCCGGTGTAGAGCAGTTCGCTGGCCCGCCCCTGGCCGACGATGCGCGGCAGCATGGCGCAGGCGCCCATGTCGCAGCCCGCCAGGCCGACGCGGTTGAAGAGGAAGGCCGTCTTGCTGCGCGCCGTACCCAGGCGCAGGTCCGAGGCCATCGCGAGGATCGCGCCCGCGCCGGCGCAGACGCCGTCCACGGCGGCCACGATGGGCTGCGGGCAGCCGCGCATGGCCTTCACCAGCTCGCCCGTCATCCGGGTGAAGGCCAGCAGCTCGGGCGCCTCCAGCTGCAGCAGCGGGCCGATGATCTCGTGCACGTCGCCGCCCGAGCAGAAGTTGCCGCCGGCGCCCGTGAGCACCACGGCGTGCACGTCGTGCGCATGGCGCAGGCGCCCGAACAGCTCGCGCAGCTCGGCATAGGACTGGAAGGTGAGCGGGTTCTTGCGCTCGGGCCGGCTGAGGGTCAGGGTGGCGACGCCCGACTGCACCTGCCAGTGGAAGTGGCGGGCCACATGGCCGGCCAGGCTCTGCAGGTTGCCTTCGGCGAGGCCGGGGTCTATGCGGGGATGGGGCTGCATCAGGCGAGGTCCTCGAGGTGGGTGGG
>NZ_JADDOJ010000041.1 GCF_015159745.1 Ramlibacter aquaticus
AAGAGACAGGTGCCGGTGGCGATGGCCGCGGGCCCTGCGGTCGCACCGGCACCGGTACCCGCCGCCGCGCCAGCGCCCGTGACCGCTCAAGCCGTCGCGTCGGCGCCAGTCGCACAAGCCCCCTCGGCAGCGACGAACCCGGCTGCGGCGCCAGCCGCGGTGGCCGTGGCGGCCATCCCGGGCTCCGCGCCGGCCAAGGCCACCGAGGTGGCAGCCCGTGCTCCCGCGCCCGTGGCGCAGCCAGCCACAGCGGCCGCCGCTAAGGCAGCGCCCGTGGTGGTCGCCAAGGCCGCCACACCCGCCGATACGCCGGCGGCCCGGCCCGACGATAAGCCGGCCCCCAAGCTGGCGGAGAAGGCACCCGGGAAGACGGTGGACAAGGGCCTGGAGAAGGTCGCCGCCAGCAAGGCCAGCGAGAAGCCGGTCGAGAAATCCAGCGACAAGCCCGTGCCGCAGGAGGCTTCGGCCAAGCCCGCCGCCGAATCGGCCACGCGCGTCGCCAAGGTAGACGCGAAGGCCCGGCCCGAGCCCAAGGCCGTCGTGATGGCGCCTGGCATCGTCAAGTCGGCGACCAACGCGCCGGGCGTCGAGGTGGCGGCGGCCACGCCCACGGCCGACGGCCGCCTGGAACGCTCGGTGGGCCCCCAGCAGCAATCCGACAACCTCTACAAGCAGGCGCTGCTGATGCTCCAGCAGGGCAACGGCATCGAGGCGCGGCCGCTGTTGCGCCGCGCCCTGCAGGCGAACCCGGCGAACGGCGCGGCGCGCCAGGCGCTGGCCAACCTGCTGATCGAAAGCAACAGCCTGGGCGAAGCCACAGCTCTGCTGCGCGAAGGCACGCAGCAGAGCCCGGAGCGGCCCTCGCTGTGGACCACGCTGGCCCGCCTGCAGGTGGAGCAGGGCGACAGCGCGGGCGCGCTGGCGACTCTGGAGCAGGGTGCCTCGCACGCCGGCGACGACGCGGGCTTCAACGCGCTCTACGCGGTGATGCTCCAGCGCACCGGCCGCCACGACGAGGCGGTGAAGCGCTTCCTGACGGCGCTGCGCAGCGACCCGGCCATGCCCAACTGGCTGGTGGGCATCGGGATCTCGCTGCAGGCCCTGGGCCGCGATGGAGATGCCTTGCAGGCGTTCCAGCGTGCACGCGAAGGCGGCCGGCTGCCGGCCTCGCTGGTGGCTTTCGTCGATGCCCGCCTGGAGCAGTTGAAGCCGCACTGAGCCCCGGCCTCGGGATGGGGAGCGTTACGCAACGGCGGCCGTGTCGGCTGCCGGGTTGCAGCCCGTGCGAGTCTCGTTCGAAGACTTGGATGCGGCCGGCCCGCCCGCGGCCCGCCCGCCTCAGTCTTCGTGGAAGCGCGTGACGGCTTCCTCGAAAGCCTTCTTCGCCTCGATGCCGCGAGGGCGCTGGATCTCGTAGAGGGCGGTGGCCAGCAGGTAGAGGACGGTGAAGTACTGGAAGGCGTAGCACGCCAGGTACACCGCGAGCCGCGCGTTGCGGGGCGTGCCGAGCAGGGTTTCGAGCTGCTCGGGGATGGCGAAGAACCACCATTGCACGACGCCCACGTCGCCGGCGGTGAACCCGCCCAGCGCGAGCAGCGCAGGCGACACCACGGCAAGCCCCACCGCGATTCCCAGGCACCAGCCGACGCGGCCGCTCATCCTTCGCTCTCCATAGGGGGCGGATTCTACCTGCCGGGCCGGGACGGTGCAGGCAGTTTCAGATGCGCCTGTCGCGCCACGCGCACGCAGTCCTTGATCTGTTCTTCGCCCAGGTAGCGCAGGGCGGTGTAGCCCATGAGCGCGGACACCGCCTGGCCGGCCAGCGGCACGTACTTGGCCACCTGCTGCACGGTCAGCCGCTTGCCCAGCGCCGTCGCCATGCGCAGGATCAGGTCCCGGGTGACGAGTTTGCCGACGACGACCGAACCCACCAGGGCCAGGGCCTTCTGCACCTGTTCGCGCTTGCGCGGCGGCAGGGCCTCGATCTGTTCCGGCGTCAGCCCGAACTCGGCGTTGATGGCGGGCACCAGCCGGGACAGCATGGCCGCGTCCACCGCCCAGTCCAGGCCGGGCACCGGCACCACGCTGGCCGCGCCGGCCACCAGTGCGCGTCGGGTGAGCAGCCGGCGGCTGCGTCGGACGGCGTCTTCCAGGGCCGGGTCGCCCCGGGCCATCTGCAGTGCGGTGGGCATCAGCCCATGGTATCCAACTCGGTGGTGAGTTCGAGCCAGCGTTCCTCGACGGATTGCAAGGCTTCGTTCACGGCCTTGAGCCGGCGGCCGGCCTCGGCCAGCTGCGCCGGGTCGGCGGTGGCGTTGAAGCTGGCCTCCAGGGCCTCCTTCTCGGCGCCCAGTTCCGCCATGCGCTTCTCGGCCTTCTCCAGCTCCTTGCGCAGCGGCCGGCTGCGGGCCGCCTGGGCCTGGCGCTGCTGCGCCTCGTCCTTGCGCTGCTGGGCGCCGTTCGCGGCAGGCTCGTCCTTCTGGCGGGCCGCCCCCCGGCTCTCCTCGCGCTGGCGCCGGGCTTCGTCCAGCAGGAAGCGCTGGTAGTCGTCCAGGTCGCCATCGAAAGGCGTCACCACCCCACGGGCCACCAGCCAAAACTCGTCGCAGGTCGCACGCAGCAGGGCCCGGTCGTGGCTGACCAGCATCACCGTGCCTTCGAACTCGTTCAGCGCCACGGACAGCGCCTCGCGCGTGGCCAGGTCCAGGTGGTTGGTGGGCTCGTCCAGCAGCAGCAGGTTGGGGCGCTGCCAGACCATGGTGGCCAGCACCAGCCGGGCCTTTTCGCCGCCGCTCATGGTGCCGACAGCCTGTTGCACCATGTCGCCCGAGAAATTGAAGGTGCCCAGGAAGTTGCGCAGCTCCTGCTCGCGCGCCACGTCGCCCGGCGTGGCCGCCAGCTCGCGCGCCAGGCGCGTCATGTGCGAGAGCGGCGTGTCCTCGGGGTGCAGCACGTCCAGCTCCTGCTGGGCGAAGTAGCCGATGTTCAGGCCCTTGCCTTCGGTCAAGGTGCCGCCCAGCGCCTTCAGTTCCCGCGCGATGGTCTTGACCAGGGTCGACTTGCCCTGGCCGTTCGCCCCCAGGATGCCGATGCGCTGGCCCGCCAGCACGGACCGGTTGACGCCGCGCAGGATGACCTTCTCGCTGCCGTCCTCCCCCGTGTAGCCGAACACCCCGTCGCTGATGGCGAGCATCGGGTTGGGCAGGTTGGCGGGCTCCTTGAACTCGAAATTGAAGTCGGCCTCGGCCAGCACCGGCGCGATCTTCTCCATGCGCTCCAGCGCCTTGACGCGGCTCTGCGCCTGCTTGGCCTTGGTGGCCTTGGCCTTGAAGCGGTCGATGAAGCGCTGCAGGTGGGCGATCTTTTCCTGCTGGCGGGTGTAGGAGCTCTGCTGCTGTGTCAGCTGCTGGGCCCGCATGGTCTCGAAGGCGCTGTAGTTGCCGCCGTAGCGCGTGAGCTGCTGGCGCTCGATGTGCAGCGTCACGGTCGTCACCGCATCCAGGAATTCGCGGTCGTGGCTGATGACCACCAGGGTGCCGGCGTAGCGCTGCAGCCAGGCCTCCAGCCAGACCAGGGCGTCCAGGTCCAGGTGGTTGGTGGGCTCGTCCAGCAGCAGCAGGTCGGAGGGGCACATCAGCGCCCGGGCGAGCTGCAGGCGCATGCGCCAGCCGCCCGAGAAGCTGTTCACGGGCCGCTCGAGCTCGTCGGGCCTGAAGCCCAGGCCCAGGATCAGGGCCTGGGCGCGGGGCACGGCGTCATGCTCGCCGGCGTCGCCCAGGTCGACGTGCGCCTGCGCGATCGCCATGCCGTCGCCCGAGTCCTCGGCCTGGCCCAGTGCGTCCCGCAGCGCCATCAGCCGCGTGTCGCCGGCCAGCACGAAGGCGGTGGCGGGCTCGTCGGTCTCGGGCATGTGCTGCGCCACCTGCGCCAGGCGCCAGGTCGGCGGCATGGAGAACTCGCCCCCGTCCTCGTGCAGGCTGCCGTTGAGCAGGGCGAACAGCGTGGACTTGCCGGCGCCGTTGCGGCCGACCAGGCCGACCTTCTCGCCCGGGTTCAGGGTGGCCGACACGCGGTCCAGCAGCACCTTGGCGCCGCGGCGCAGGGTGACGTTGCGCAGCGTGATCATGCGGGGAGCATGTCGCGGGTGAGCAGCAGCACCTGGTCCTCGCCGGCGCTGGTTTCCAACCACACGGGCAGCAGGTCGGGGAAGGCGCGCTCGAAATGCGCGCGCTCGTTGCCGATCTCCAGCACCAGCACGCCGTCCTCGGACAGGCGCGAGGGCAGGTCGCGCAGCAGGGCGCGTATGAAGTCCATGCCGTCCTCGCCGCCGGCCAGGGCGAGCGCGGGCTCGGCGCGGTACTCGGCGGGCAGCGACTGCATGCTGCCGCTGTTCACGTAGGGCGGATTGCACAGCACCAGGTCCCAGGGGCCGGGCAGGGCCGCGAGGCCGTCCGACTGCAGGAGATGGATGCGTGGCGCCAGGCCGTGCTTGTCCACGTTGATGCGTGCGACGGCCAGCGCGTCCTGGGAGATGTCGGCCGCGTCCACGGTGACGTCCGGCCAGGCCATGGCGGCGAGCACGGCGAGGCTGCCGTTGCCCGTGCACAGGTCCAGCACGCGGCGGGTGCGGTCGGACAGCCAGGGGTCGATGCCGCCCTCGGCCACGAGCTCGGCGATGAAGCTGCGCGGCACGATCACCCGCTCGTCCACGTAGAAGGGCACGCCCATCAGCCAGGCCTCGTGCGTGAGGTAGGCGGCGGGCTTGCGGGTCGCGATGCGCTCGGCCAACAGTGCGTCGACCTGGGCGGCCTGGTCCGCCGTCACCGCGGTCTCGCCCGCAGCCTCCAGGCCGTCCAGCGGCAAGCCCAGCCGCCACAGGGTCAGCCAGGCGGCCTCGTCGTAGGCGTTCGTGGTGCCGTGGCCAAAGGAAATGTCGGCATCGGCCAGGCGCTGCGCGCCGGCCTCCACCAGTTCGAACAATGTCATTTCAGGAGGGCGTCGAGCCGTTCGAGCGTGGACCGGTAGATGTCCTTCAGCGGCTCGATGTCGGCCACCGCCACGTGCTCGTCGATCTTGTGGATGCTGGCGTTGATGGGGCCGAACTCCACCACCTGCGGGCAGATCCGGGAAATGAAGCGGCCGTCGCTGGTGCCGCCGGTGGTGGACAGCTCGGTGTCCACGCCCGTGCGCGCCTGGATCGCGCCCTTGAGGGCGTCGACCAGTTCGCCGGGCCGGGTGAGGAAGGGCTGGCCGCCCAGCACCCACTTCAAGTCGTAGTCCAGCCCGTGGCGCTGGAGCACGGCCTCGGTACGCGCCATCAGGCCTTCGGCGGTCGACTCCGTGGAGAAGCGGAAGTTGAAGTCCATCACCACCGTGCCGGGAATGACGTTGGTCGCACCCGTGCCGCCGTGAATGTTGCTGACCTGGAAACCGGTGGGCGGGAAGAAATCGTTGCCGCGGTCCCACTCGGTGGCAGCGAGTTCGGCCAGCGCGGGCAATGCCTGGTGGATCGGGTTGCGCGCGAGCTGGGGGTAGGCGATGTGGCCCTGGATGCCGCGCACCGTGAGCTTGCCGCTCAGGGTGCCGCGGCGCCCGTTCTTGATCATGTCGCCCAGGTTCTGCACGCTGGTGGGCTCGCCCACGATGCACCAGTCCAGGCGCTCGTCGCGCCGGGCCAGGTGTTCGCAGACCACCACGGTGCCGTCCACGCTGGGACCTTCCTCGTCGCTGGTGATGAGCAGGGCGATGGAAAGCGCCGGATCGGGCTCGGCGGCCAGGAATTCCTCCACGGCCACGGTGAAGGCCGCGATCGAGGTCTTCATGTCGGCCGCGCCACGGCCGTAGAGCCGGCCCTCGCGGTGCGTGGGGCTGAAGGGATCGCTGGTCCACTGGTCCAGCGGGCCGGTGGGCACCACGTCGGTGTGGCCTGCGAAGGCCAGGGTGCGCGGCGAGCGGCCGGCGCGCCGGGCCCACAGGTTGGTGACGCGGAATTCGTCCGGGCCACTCATCAGGGTTTCGCAGCTGAAGCCCAGCGGACGCAGGCGCTCGGCCAGGATGCGCTGGCACTGGTCGTCTTCGGGGGTGACCGAGCGGCGCGAGATGAGCTGCTCGGTCAGCTGCAGGGCGCGGCTCACTGCTTCACGTCCAGGGTGATCTCGGTGAACGAGGGTTCGTCGGCCAGGTCCTCGTCCGAGGCGCCGTCCTCGGTGACCAGCTTGTCCTTGGGCGAGAAATCGTTCTGCAGCCGCCACTGCAGGTTGGTGGGCGAATCGGCGTAGGCGAGGCCCTCCTTGCGGTCCACCACGCCCTCCATGATGAGGCGCGCGATGTCCTGCTCGAAAGTCTGCGAGCCCTCGGCCATGGACTTCTCCATGGCCTCCTTGATGCCGGAGAAGTCACCCTTCTCGATCAGCTCGGACACCAGCTTGGTGTTGAGCATGACCTCCACCGCGGGCGCACGGCCGCCGTGCACGGTGCGCAGCAGCCGCTGCGAGACGATGGCCTTGAGCGCGGCGGCCAGGTCGCCCAGCATGGTGGGACGCACCTCGACCGGGTAGAAGCTCAGCACGCGGTTGAGCGCCTGGTAGCTGTTGTTGGCGTGCATGGTCGCCAGGCACAGGTGGCCCGACTGGGCGTACGCGATGGCCGCGGACATGGTCTCGCGGTCGCGGATCTCGCCGATCAGGATCACGTCGGGCGCCTGGCGCAGGGCGTTCTTGAGCGCGACCTGCATGGACTCCGTGTCGCTGCCGACCTCGCGCTGGTTCACCACCGACTTCTTGTTGCGGAACAGGAATTCGACCGGGTCCTCGATGGTGAGGATGTGGCCTGCCGTGCGCTCGTTGCGGTAGTCCATCATGGACGCGAGCGTGGTGCTCTTGCCGGCGCCGGTGGCACCGACCATCAGCATCAGGCCGCGCTTCTCCATGATCAGGTCGCCCAGGATCATGGGTACCTGCAGGCTGGCCAGGGCCGGGATCTCCGTGGTGATGTAGCGGATCACGGCGGCGTAGGTGCCGCGCTGGCGCATGGCCGAGATGCGGAAGTTGCCCACGCCCTCGACGGCGTGCGCCAGGTTCAGCTCGCCGGTCTCCTCCAGCTCGGTGATGCGCCGGGCCGGCAGCACCTCCGCCAGCAGCGCCTTGGGCGCGTCCGGCGGCAGGAGCTGGTTGTTGATCGGCAGGCACTGGCCGTTGATCTTGATGAGCGCGGGCGCGTTCGCCGACAGGTAGACGTCGGACGCCTTTTTCTCGCTCATCAGGCGCAGGATGCGCTCCATCGTGCTCATGGGATCGTCCTTCCGGGGCCGGTGCCGCCGTCCATCAGTCGCGCAGCAGGTCGTTCAGGCTGGTCTTGGCGCGGGTCTGTGCGTCCACGCGCTTGACGATGATGGCCGCGTACAGACTGTAGCGGCCGCCGTCCTTGGGCAGGCTGCCCGAGATCACCACCGAGCCGGAGGGCACGCGGCCGTAGCTCACCTCGCCCGTGGCGCGGTCGTAGATGGGGGTGCTCTGGCCGATGTACACGCCCATGGAGATCACCGAGTTCTCCTCGACGATCACGCCCTCGACGATCTCGGAGCGGGCGCCGATGAAGCAGTTGTCCTCGATGATGGTCGGGTTGGCCTGCAGCGGCTCCAGCACGCCGCCCAGGCCCACGCCGCCGGAGAGGTGCACGTTCTTGCCGACCTGTGCGCAGGAGCCCACGGTGGCCCAGGTGTCGACCATGGTGCCTTCGTCCACGTAGGCGCCGATGTTGACGTAGCTGGGCATCAGGATCGCGCCCTTGGCGATGAAGCTGCCGCGGCGCGCCACAGCCGGGGGCACCACGCGCACGCCGGTGGCGGCCATTTCCTCGGCCGAGAGGTGCGAGAACTTGGTCTGCACCTTGTCGTAGAAGGCCAGGTCACCGGCGCGCATGGGCGCGTTGTCCTTCAGGCGGAAGGACAGCAGCACCGCCTTCTTGATCCACTGGTGCACCGTCCATCGGCCCACGCCCTCGCGCGTCGCCACGCGCAGGCGGCCGTGGTTCAGTTCGGCGATGACGTGCTCCACCGCGTCCAGCACCTCCTTGGGGGCGGAGGCGGCGGAAAGCTGGGCACGGTTGTCCCATGCGGTGTCGATGGTCTGCTGGAGCTGCTGGGTCATGGCTCGGTCTATTTCTTGAAGTTTCGGGTGAACTGGACGATGCGTTCGGCGGCTTCCACGCATTCCTCGGTCGCGGCGACGAGCGCCATGCGCACGCGGCCGGCGCCCGGGTTGCGGCCCTGGGCCTCGCGGGCCAGGTAGCTGCCGGGCAGCACGGTGACATTGTATTGAGCGTAGAGCTCGCGGGCGAACGCCGCGTCGTCGCCCGGCACGCCGGCCCAGAGGTAGAAGGCGGCATCGGGCAGGCGCACGTCCAGCACCGGGGCCAGCAGCGGGGTCACGCGGGCGAATTTCTCGCGGTAGAGGGCGCGGTTCGCGGCCACGTGCGCCTCGTCGCCCCAGGCGGCGATGGAGGCCTTCTGCACCGGAGGCGGCATGGCGCTGCCGTGGTAGGTGCGATACAGCAGGAAGCGCTTGACCAGGCTGGCGTCACCGGCCACGAAGCCGCTGCGCATGCCGGGCACGTTGCTGCGCTTGGAAAGGCTGGTGAAGGCCAGCATGCGGCGGAAGTCGGTGCGGCCCAGGCGGGCGGCTGCCTCCAGGCCGCCCAGCGGGGCCTCGTCACCGAAATAGATCTCGCTGTAGCACTCGTCGGACGCGATGATGAACCCATGCCGGTCCGACAGGGCGAAGAGCTTTTCCCACTCGGACAGCGGCATCACGGCGCCGGTCGGGTTGCCGGGGGAACAGACGAAGGCCAGCTGGGTGCGTTGCCACACCGCCTCGGGCACGCTGTCCCAGTCGACCGCGAAGTTGCGGGCCGGGTCGCTGGGCGCATAGAAGGGCGTGGCGCCGCCGAGCAGGGCCGCGCCCTCGTAGATCTGGTAGAACGGGTTGGGGCAGACCACGACCGGGTCGCGCGAGGGGTCCAGCACGGCCTGGGCGAACGAGAACAGGGCCTCGCGCGAGCCGTTCACGGGCAGCACCTGCGTGGCCGCGTCGACCGCGATGTCGTAGCGGGCCCCCAGCCAGCGGGCGCAGGCCTCGCGCAGCGCCAGGTCCCCGGCGGTGGCGGGGTAGCTGGCCAGGCCGTCCAGGCTTTCGACCAGCGCCTGCTTGATGAAAGGCGGCGTGGGGTGGCGCGGCTCGCCGATGCCCAGGCTGATCGGGCGATACTCGGGGTTGGGCGTGATGCCCGAAAACAACTGCCGCAGCCGCTCGAAGGGATAGGGCTGCAGGCGGTCCAACAGGGGATTCATGGGAGGATTATCCCAGCACCGCCAACCGGGGTCTGGCGGCTGTTGCGCACCATCCGCCCTTTGACAGGCCGGGTATCAGGCCTTAACGTCAGGTCCCGGCGCGGCTATTGAGCCGCCGCATCCGTCTGGCCGAGGTGGGAGGGCCAGCACCTGTCATGTGTGTATGAGCCAAATCGACAAGATCACCAAAGACTTGAGCCTGCGCGTCCAGCAGGCCGTTCCAAACGCTCAACTGGGCTACAAGGGCAAGCCGCTCAACTCGCAACAGATACAGCGCCGGCTCGAGCGCTTCTATCAGGATGCAGGCGCCGTGCGCGCCCAGGAGAAACTCGGCATCTTCCGATGGGCTCGCGTGATGCTGGGCTTGCGGGAGCAGTTGCTACGCGCTGGTTATCCGTCGTCGATGGTGTCGCCGTTGATCCGGAGCACGCTGTTCCAGGCGGCACGCCCGGACCTGGTGCTGGCGCCGGCACTGACGGAATTGCAGGCGCCGCCAGAGACGGCCGATTCGGCGACGACCAAAGCCTCGAAATCAGCGAACAAGGAGATGACCCTGGAGCGGGCCGTCGCGCTGAAGGCCCAGGGCAAGCGCCAGCGGGCACTGGCCATGGTCAAGGGCGTGCTGGCCAAGGACTCGCAGAATTTCGAGGGCTGGGTTCAGTTGGCGGACTTGCACGTGGAAATGGACGACGACGAGTCGGCGATCGAATCGCTGCAGCGTGCCTTGGCCCTGCGGCCCGAGGCAGTCGAGACGCACAAGAAACTGGGCCGGGTGTTGACCAGGATCGGCGAGTGGCGGCGGGCGCGCGACAGCTTTGCACAGGTCATTCGTTTGGCGCCTGCCGACGCTACGGCCCACCACGACTACGCCATGTCATTCATTTCCAGCTTCGACATGGAGCAGGTGATCGAATCCACGACGGAGGCCGCGCGCCTCGATCCGACGGAGTCCAGCCATCCGCTGCTGCGCGGCTTCGCCTTGCAGGAACTCGGTCGTTTTGAAGAGGCAACCGACGCGTTCTCCCTCGCGGAGCGCCTGAAGCCGGGGCTTCCCGCTGCACTTTGGAACCTCAGCCTGCAGAATTTGCTGCGTGGGGATTTCGAGGCGGGTTGGCGGCTTTACGAGGCCCGGCGAAAGGCATTCCCGTGGGTCATCGAAGCGCAGTTTGACAAAGGCCGGGAGTGGACGGGCGAGCAGGACCTCAGCGGCAAGACCGTCGTCTTGATCGGCGAGCAGGGCTTGGGTGACGGTATCCAGTTCAGCCGGTACGCCTCGCTGGTCAAGGCGAAGGGTGCAAGGGTGGTCCTCTATGTCGATCCGGGGCTTCTGCCGGTACTGAGACAGATCGAGGGGGCCGATGAGGTGATCCCGTTCGACCCTCAATCGCCGCCCAAGACAGACTTTTGGGTGCCCATCATGTCCCTCCCCAGGATCTTTGGCACCAAGCTGGAAAACATTCCTTCGCCCGGCCCCTACCTTTCCTCGGACCCGGCGAAGGTCGCCACTTGGTCGGCAAAACTGGGGCCGCGCCGCAAGCCCAGAGTGGGACTGGTGTGGAGCGGCAACCCAACGCACCCCAAAGACGTGTTCCGCACCATCGCGCTCGAAAAGCTGCTGCCGATTCTGCCTTCGGGATTTGACTATTTCGGGCTGCAAAAGGACCTGCGCTTGCCCGACAAGGAATGGCTGCGCGGCTCGGGCATCCGATTTCTCGGCCCCGAGCTCGCCGACTTCGCCGACACCGCCGCGGTTTGCGAACTGATGGACGTGATCGTGACGGTCGATACGAGTGTGGCCCACTTGGCCGCGGCTATGGGACGGCCGACCTGGGTGCTGGTTCCGATGGTGCCCGACTGGCGCTGGCTGTTGGGCAGGGAGGACAGCCCCTGGTATCAAAGCATTCGCCTCTTCAGGCAAAGCGATGATCGTCAATGGGGGCCCGTACTCGAACGCGTGGGGCGCGAATTGAAGGCCCGATTCGGATGAGCGCCGCCTCCAAGGTTGCCTGCATCATTCCGTACTTCAGGGCACCTGAAAAGCTGGAGAAGTGTCGAGCCGCGATCAAGTCGCAGACGCACCTGCCCTGTGAAGCGTTCGTGCGCGACAACAGCGACGACAACATACTTTTCACGGCCGCCGTCAACGAAGGGCTTCGCAAGTACGTGTGCGACCCTTCGGTCCAGTACGTGATCATCCTCAATCAGGACGCGTACATGGAGCCGGACTGCGTGAAGCAGCTGGTCGCCTTTCTGGAAGAGAACCCGGCCTGCGGCATTGCGTGTCCGCTGCAGTACGAGGCCATCAAGGAGCCGGGGCGCTGGGGAGGCCTCTCGGACCCGCTGAGCTTCAGTCGCACGACCCGGCATACCTACTGGGGCGGATCGCTCCAGGCCTGGCCTTTGGGCAGCCATCGGACAGACCCCATCGACAGCTACGAGTATCCGTTCGAGACCTTCTGGGCCAATGGGGCCTGCATGATGCTTCGCATGGACATGGTCCGTGAAGTCGGCATGTTCGACCGGAACATGCGGTTCATCTGTTCCGACAGCGATTTCTCTTTCACGGCTCGTGCACGTGGTTGGAAAGTCTTCGTTGTTCCGCAAGCCCTGGTCCAGCATGCCGCTGGCGCTTCCGGATCGGTCGCCAATCCGGAGATCGAGCTCGTCAAACTGAGGGACGTTGAATACTTCACGAGGAAATGGCTTACCGGTGACCTCTACCGCGAACTTGCGCTGGAGGGTGATCGTCTTGCGCACGAACAAGTTCGCGAGACTCTGGCGAAGTTCCAGGCGGCGCGCCAACAGCTGGAGGAAGAACTGGCCGACGACGAGGAAGACTGAGTCGGTCGGATCTGATTCAAGAACCCTAGGGCTTGGGCACGGGGATCCGGCTGATCATCAGCGACCCCGACAGTGCGTACAGCAGCGCGTACCCGTGCACCGCGTGCCCGGCGAGGCTGAACGCGCCCAGGGCCATCTGGGGGCCCAGCGCGCCCTCGGTCGCGGCCCAGGCGAGGCCGACCACCAGCACGAAGGACGTGGGAATGGGCGTGCCCTCGAAATGCCTGACCTTGCCGCTTTCGTCGGCCATCGTCTCGGCCGTGACGTTGTAGCGGGCCAGCCGCGAGACGCCGCAGGCGATGAAGTACCCCAGCAGCACGCGGTCCCAGAGGCTGCGCATGCCGCAGGCATAGGCCAGCGCCGCCGGGGCCACGCCGAAGGAGATCACGTCGGCCAGGGAGTCGAGCTCGCGGCCCAGCGGTGAGCTGCGGTGCCGCCAGCGGGCCACCCGGCCGTCGAGCACGTCGAACACCAGGGCGGCGAACACCAGGGCCGCGGCGTAGTGAACGTGCCGGATCTCGCCGGTCGCCACATACGACATCGCGGAGAACAGAGCGCCTGCGCCGCTCACCGCGTTGCCGAGGGTGAACCAGTCCGCGAGCTGGAACTCGCGGATCATGGAGAAGGGTTTTTTCTTGGCGTCGGGCATGGGGCGCAGGCCATTATGGCCGCGCGCCATGCTCATCCGCGGGCCGTCACCGGGTGGGAGAAGCGCTGGAAGGCCTGGTCGATCGCGATGATGACCGCGAGGCCCAGCGACAGCAGTGTCACCATGACGGGCAGTTCCAGCGAGGGAACCAGGGTGGCGCCCACCGGGAAGGCCGAGGGG
Source organism: Ramlibacter aquaticus (assembly GCF_015159745.1). Classification (GTDB taxonomy): domain Bacteria; phylum Pseudomonadota; class Gammaproteobacteria; order Burkholderiales; family Burkholderiaceae_C; genus Ramlibacter; species Ramlibacter aquaticus. Next base: position 13,017 of record NZ_JADDOJ010000041.1, read on the forward strand.
TCGGTGGTGGTGCAGATGAAGGTGGCGGCCGACATGCCGGTGTAGTGCATCGCGCCCACGGCCACGGCCATGATGGCCGCGGCGACGGCGCGCGCCGGGACGCCACGGACGCGAAAGGCCAGCGTCAGGGCGGCCGTGGCGGCCACCACCGCGATCACGACGGAGATCGCGATTCGCGTCGCATCCCACTCGAACACGCCGCCAAAGCGCATGCCGGCCATGCCGAGGAAGTGCATGACGACGACGGCGACACCCAGCAGCAGGCCCGCACCCAGCGTGCGGCCCAGGCTGCGCGGGTCACGCGCCACCCAGAGCAGACCGGCCGCGCTGCCCACCACGGCGAAGAGCAGGGAGGCGATCGTTTCCGGCAGGGAGTAGGACACGCCCATGTCCACATGCACCGCCAGCATGCCCACGAAGTGCATGGACCAGATACCGATGCCGCCCAGGGCCGCGCCCGCAGCCAGCAGGTTGATGCGGTCCAGGGCCCGGCCCGGCTGGGCGATGCGGGCCGCGGCCGTCAGCGCGACGAAGGCGCCCGTGGCGGAAATCAGGAAGGACAGCGCGACCCAGGCCGGCGCGTAGGACGTTGTCATGGGAAGGTGTGTCATGGCTGTGGAAGTGTGTCGAATGTATGTATACGTATCAGTATCGGGATTGGATGCAACGGGCGCCGAAATCGCTGGGGTTACCCTTGGAGGTCCAGCGGTTTTGTCATATGACAAATGCGCGTGACCCCGCTCTGTGGCACAAAGACGGTGCACGCGGGGGGTGTTTTATGATTCCGCCCACCGCCGGGCCCAATCCGGCGGCTTCTGCTTCCGTCAGCTTTTCCAGGGCAGGCCCGTGCGTCTCAATTCCATCAAGCTTTCGGGGTTCAAGTCCTTCGCCGAACCCACCAACTTCATGCTTCCCGGGCAGCTGGTGGGCGTGGTGGGGCCCAACGGCTGCGGCAAGTCCAACATCATGGATGCGGTGCGCTGGGTGCTGGGCGAGTCGCGCGCCAGTGAGCTTCGTGGCGAGTCCATGCAGGACGTGATCTTCAACGGCACGACCACCCGCAAGCCGGCCTCGCGCTCTTCCGTCGAGCTGGTGTTCGACAACGCCGACCACCGGGCCGGCGGCCAATGGGCGCAGTTCGCCGAGATCGCCGTCAAGCGCGTGCTGACGCGCGACGGCACCAGCAGCTACTACATCAACAACCAGCCGGTGCGCCGGCGCGACGTGCAGGACGTGTTCCTGGGCACCGGCCTGGGCCCGCGCGCCTACGCCATCATCGGCCAGGGCACGATCAGCCGCATCATCGAATCCAAGCCGGAGGAGCTGCGCCTGTTCCTGGAGGAGGCCGCGGGCGTCTCCAAGTACAAGGAGCGCCGCCGCGAGACCGAGAACCGCCTGTCCGACACGCGCGAGAACCTGACCCGCGTCGAGGACATCCTGCGCGAGCTCAACGCCAACCTGGAAAAGCTGGAGCGCCAGGCCGAGGTCGCGCAGCAGTACAACACCCTGCAGGCCCAGGCCACGCTGCGCCAGCACCAGCTGTGGTACCTCAAGCGGGCCGAGGCCGAGACCGAACAGGCGCGCGTGCAGGCCGACGCGGCCAAGGCCGTGAACGACCTGGAGGCCCGCGTCGCCGACCTGCGGCGCATCGAGAGCGAGCTGGAAACCATACGCCAGGCCCACTACGCGGCCGGCGACCAGGTGAACCAGGCCCAGGGCCAGCTGTACGAGGCCAGCGCCGAGGTGGGGCGCCTGGAGGCGGAGATCCGCTTCGTGGTCGAGGGCCGGCAGCGGGTCGAGCAGCGCCTGGTGCAGCTGCAGGAGCAATCCGCCCTGTGGTCCACCCGCCGCCAGGACGCGCTGGACGAGATGGAGCGCCTGGCCGGCGACGAGGTGCAGGCCGAGGAGCAGGCCATCCTGCTGGCGGCCCAGGTCGAGGAGCAGGCGATGCGCCTGCCCGAACTGGAGGACGGGCTGCGCCAGGCCCAGTCTCGCGCCACCGGGCAGCGCAGCGCCGTCGCCCAGGTGCAGCAGCAGATCCAGGTGCTGGCCGCCGACCAGCGCAACATCGAGGAGCAGGGCCGGCAGGCCACGCTGCGGCGGGAAAAGCTGGTGGCCGACCGCAATGCCCTGGCCGCGCCCGACGAACAGCGGCTGGCCAACCTGCAGCAGCAGCTGGGCGCGGCCCAGGAGGCCGCCGAGGTGGCCGAAGCCCGCCTGCACGAGCTGCAGGACCAGGTGCCCCAGCTCGACGAGGACCGCCGCCATCGCCAGCAGGCCCTGAACGCCGACGTCCACAAGCAGTCCGACCTGTCCGCCCGCATGGAGGCGCTCAAGGCCCTGCAGGAGAAGGTGCGCACCGACGGCAAGCTCAAGCCCTGGCTGGCCAGGCATGGGCTGGACGGCCTGCAAGGGCTGTGGAGCCGCATCCACATCGAGCAGGGCTGGGAAAGCGCGCTGGAGGCGGCGCTGCGTGAGCGCATGTATTCGCTGGAAGTGGGCGTGCTGGACCGGGTGCGCGCCTTCGCCACCGACGCGCCGCCCGCCAAGCTCGCCTTCTACAGCCCGCCGCAGGCCGGCAGCCCCGAGGCGCCCGCTGCACTGCCGCGCCTGGCCGACCTGCTGCGCCTGAACGACGCCGGCCAGAAGGCCCTCTTTGCGGACTGGCTGCACGGCTGCTACACCGCCGCGAGCTTCGAGGAGGCGCTGGCCGCCAGGGCCCGGCTGCAGCCGGGCGAGGTGGTCTACCTGCAAAGCGGCCACGCCGTCACCGCGCACAGCGTGAGCTTCTACGCGCAGGATTCCGAGCAGGCCGGCCTGCTCGCGCGCCAGCAGGAGATCGAGAACCTGGAAAAGCAGCTTCGCGCCCAGGCGCTCATCACCGAGGAGGCGCGCGGCGCCCTGGTGCGCGCCGAGGCCGCCTACACCGACGCCTCGCAGCGCCTGGTGCTGGCACGGCGCGAGGCCTCCGAATCGCAGAGCCGCGCACACGACCTGCAGGTCGAAACCCTGCGCCTCTCGCAGCTGGCCGAGCAGACCCGCGCGCGCAGCGAGCAGATCGCGGCCGACCTCGCCGAGGTGGACGCCCAGCTCGAACAGCTGCAAGAGCGTCGCGTCACCGCCGAGGCCCGCTTCGAGGAGCTGGACATGCAGCTGGCCGATGCCCAGGAGCGGCATGCGCAGCTGGACGAGCGCGTGACCGAGGCCGAGCGCAAGCTGTCCGAGAGCCGCGAACAGCAGCGCGGCCTGGAGCGGCGGGCCCAGGAGGCGCAGTTCGCGCAACGCTCCGTCGCCCAGCGACGGGGCGAGCTGCAGCGCGCGATCGCCGACGCCGAGCAGCAGGCCACCACCCTGGCCACCGACCGCGCCCGGGCCGAGGAAGAGCTCTCTCGCCTGACCGATGCGGCCGCGCAAGCCGGGCTGCAGGCCGCGCTCTCGCTCAAGTCCGAGCGCGAGCAGATCCTGGGCGCCCGCCGCAGCGAGTACGACGACCTCACCGCCAAGCTGCGCGCCAGCGACGAGCGCCGCCTGCAGCTCGAGCGCGAGCTGGACCCGATGCGCCAGCGCATCACCGATTTCCAGCTCAAGGAACAGGCCGCGCGCCTGGGCCTGGAGCAGTACGCCCAGATGCTGGCGGACGCCGGGGCCGACCTGGACGCCATCGCTCGCTCCATCGAGGAGGGCAAGGTCCGCCTGGCCGGCCTGCAGTCCGAGATCGACCGCCTGCACCGCGAGATCGCCGCGCTGGGGGCGGTGAACCTGGCCGCGCTGGACGAGCTCACCAGCGCCCGCGAGCGCAAGCAGTTCCTGGACGCCCAGTCGGCCGACCTCACCGAGGCCATGAACACCCTGGAGGACGCGATCCGCAAGATCGACGGCGAGACGCGCGAGCTCCTGGGCGGCACCTTCAACACCGTCAACGAACACTTCGGCCGCATGTTCCCCGAGCTCTTCGGCGGTGGCAACGCGAAGCTGGTGATGACGGGCGACGAAATCCTCGATTCGGGCGTGCAGGTGATGGCCCAGCCGCCCGGCAAGAAGAACCAGACCATCCACCTGCTCTCGGGCGGCGAGAAGGCCCTCACGGCCATCGCCCTCGTGTTCGCGATCTTCCAGCTCAATCCGGCGCCGTTCTGCCTGCTGGACGAGGTGGATGCGCCCCTGGACGACGCCAACACCGAACGCTATGCCAAACTCGTGACCAGCATGAGCCGCGAAACCCAGTTCCTCTTCATCAGCCACAACAAGATCGCCATGGAAATGGCCGAACAGCTCATCGGGGTCACCATGCAGGAGCAGGGTGTCTCGCGCATCGTCGCCGTCGATATGGAGTCGGCGGTGTCCATGGTCGAGGCCGCAGCTTGAGCACATTCAGCATGGGGATGGCCGCGCTCGGCGGCGTGGTGCTGGCCGGCGTCGTGGCCTGGAACACCTGGACCTCGCGCAAGAACACCCCGCGCCAGGCCGAGGCCCCCGCGGGCGAGGACCCGGTCGAGCCCGGGCAGCGCCAGGAGCCGGTGCTGGACGAGGCCACGCCGCTGCCGGTGCCCGAGAAACGGCCTGCGCTGGACGCGCTCATCGACGCCATCGCGCCCATCGCCGTGGAGCAGCCCGTCTCCGGCGACGCGGCGCTCGCGGCCATGCCGCACACCCGTCGTGCCGGCAGCAAGCCCATGGCCATCGAGGGCCAGAACGCGCAGACCGGCGAGTGGGAGACGCCGCAGCCCGGCCGCCGCTACACCGCCTTCCAGGCCGGGGTGCAGCTGGCCAACCGCACCGGCCACCTGAACGAGATCGAGTATTCCGAGTTCGTCATGAAGGCGCAGGCCTTCGCCGACGCCGTGGGCGGCGCGCTGGACCTGCCCGACATGCTGGCCGAGGTGGCCCGCGCGCGCGAGCTGGACCAGTTCGCCTGCGACCACGATGCGCAGCTGAGCTTCACCCTGCGCGCGCGCCAGGCCGCCTGGAGCCCCGGCTACGTGCAGCAGCACGCGGTGCGCCTGGGCTTCGTGCCGGGCGTGATCCCGGGCCGGCTGGTGCTGCCTGCCGCCACGCAGGGCCTGCCGCCCATGCTGGGCCTGTCTTTCGACACGCAGGCCGCCATGGCCGACGACCCGACCCAGTCGGCGCTGCGCGACGTGACGCTCAGCCTGGACGTCCCTCAGGTCGAACGCAGCGAACAGCCCTTCGCGCGCATGCGCGACGCCGCCGTCGCGCTGGCGACCGCCATGGAAGGCGTGATCACCGACGACAACGGCGCCATCATCCAGCCCGAGGGCCTGGACGTGATCGGCGCCGACCTGGAAAAGCTCTACGACATCCTGGACGCGCGCGACCTTTCGGCCGGCTCGCCCCAGGCCCGGCGCCTGTTCTCCTGAGATGGACGCGCCGGACCTCCGCGAGCAGGTGGATGCGCTGCGCGCGCTGCTGCACCACCACGCCCACCGCTACTACGTGCTGGACGCGCCCGAGATCCCGGACGCCGAGTACGACCGCCTGTTCCGCGAGCTGCAGGCCCTGGAGGCCGCGCACCCGGCGCTGGTGACGGCCGACTCGCCCACGCAGCGCGTGGGCGGCGCGGTGCTGGACGGCTTCGCCAAGGTGCGCCACCGCGTGCCCATGCTGTCCATACGCACCGAGACCGACATCGAGGCCAGCGGTGCCCGCAACTTCGACGCCCGCGTGCGGCGCGAGCTGGGGCTGGCCGAGGCCGAGCCGCCGCTGGCCTATGTCGCCGAGCTCAAGTTCGACGGCCTGGCGATCAACCTGCGCTACGAGAACGGCGTGCTGGTGCAGGCGGCGACGCGCGGCGACGGCGAGATCGGCGAGGACGTGACGCAGAACATGCGCACCATCGGCCAGATTCCGCTGCGCCTGGGCGCCGGTGCGCCGCCGGTGCTGGAGGTGCGCGGCGAGGTCTACATGCGCCGTGACGACTTCGAGCGGCTCAACGAGCAGCAGCGCGAGAAGATCGCGCGCGGCGCGAAGAACGAGAAGACCTTTGTCAACCCGCGCAATGCGGCGGCGGGCGCGGTGCGCCAGCTCGACCCGGCGATCGCACGCCAGCGGCCCCTGAGCTTCTTCGCCTACGGCTGGGGCGAGGTGACGCCGGCGGCCGAGGGCGGCCCCGACTGGGCCAGCCACCACGACGCGCTGCGGCAGCTGGGCGACTGGGGCTTTCCCGTCAGCGCCCGCACGCGCGTGTGCCACGGCCCGCAGGACCTGGTGGCCTTCCACCAGGCGGTCGGCGCCGAGCGCGACGCGCTGCCCTTCGACATCGACGGCGTGGTCTACAAGGTCGACAGCCTGGCCCTGCAGCGCCGGCTGGGCTTCGTCAGCCGCGAGCCGCGCTGGGCAGTGGCACACAAGTTCCCGGCCCAGGAGCAGATGACCACGGTGCAGGCCATCGAGGTGCAGGTGGGCCGCACCGGCAAGCTCACGCCCGTCGTCAAGCTGGCCCCGGTGTTCGTGGGCGGCGTCACCGTGACCAACGCCACCCTGCACAACGAGGACGAGGCGCGGCGCAAGGACGTGCGCGTCGGCGACACCGTGATCGTGCGCCGCGCCGGCGACGTGATCCCCGAGGTCGTGGCCGTGGTGCCCGACCGGCGCAGCCACGATGCGCCGCCCTTCACCATGCCGCACCGCTGCCCGGTCTGCGGCTCCGAGGCGGTGCGCGAGGAGGGCGAGGCCGACTACCGTTGCACGGGCGGCCTGTTCTGCGGCGCCCAGCGCAAGCAGGCCTTGCTGCACTTCGCGCAGCGCCGCGCCCTGGACATCGAGGGCCTGGGCGAGAAGCTGGTGGACCAGCTGGTGGACGGCCAGGTGGTGCGCACCCTGCCGGACCTGTACCGCATCGGCCTGAACGGCCTGCTGGCCCTGGACCGCATGGCCGACAAGTCGGCCCAGAACGTGCTGGCGGCCCTGGAGCACAGCAAGGCCACCACCTTGCCGCGCTTCCTGTTCGGCCTGGGCATACGCCACGTGGGCGAGGCCACGGCCAAGGACCTCGCGCGCCATTTCGGGCGCCTGGACGGCATCATGGATGCCAGCGTGGAGCAGCTGCTGGAGGTGCCCGACGTGGGCCCGGTGGTGGCCGAGAGCATCCACACCTTCTTCCAGCAGGCGCACAACCGCGAGGTGGTGGAGCAGCTGCGTGCCTGCGGCATCCACTGGCCCGAGGGCGAGCCGGCGCAGCAGGCGCCCAGGCCGCTGGCCGGCAAGACGGTGGTGCTCACCGGCACGCTGCCCACGCTCTCGCGGGAAGCGGCCAAGGAGATGCTGGAAGCCGCGGGCGCCAAGGTGGCCGGCTCGGTGAGCAAGAAGACGGACTATGTGATCGCCGGCGAAGAGGCCGGCAGCAAGCTGGAAAAGGCCCAGGCCCTGGGTGTGACGGTGCTGGACGAAGCCGGCATGAAGGAGTTGCTCGATGGCGGTGCATGAAATCCTGAAGATGGGCGATCCGCGCCTGCTGCGCGTGGCGCAGCCGGTGACCGAGTTCGACAGCGACGCGCTGCACCGGCTGGTGGCGGACATGTTCGACACCATGCGGGCGGCGAATGGCGCAGGGCTGGCGGCGCCGCAGATCGGCGTGGACCTGCAGCTGGTCATCTTCGGCACGGACGCGCCCAACCCGCGCTACCCGGACGCGCCGCCGGTGCCGCGCACCGTGCTGTGCAACCCGGTGATCACGCCGCTGTGCGACGAGGAGGCCGAGGACTGGGAGGGCTGCCTGTCCGTGCCCGGCATGCGGGGCGTGGTGCCGCGCTGGACCCGCATCCGCTACAGCGGCCTGGACCCCTACGGCGATCCGATCGAGCGCGTCGCCGAGGGCTTTCACGCCCGCGTGGTGCAGCACGAATGCGACCACCTCATGGGCAAGCTGTACCCCATGCGCATCCGCGATTTCTCGCGCTTCGGCTTCACCGACGTCCTGTTCCCGGGGCTGGGCACGGTCGAGGACGACTGAGGCGCATCGGGGGCCTGGCCCCCATCCTCGACGTCAAGGCCTGAAGCCGGGGGCTGACCCCGGCGGTGCTCAGGCCTCGGCCAGTGCCTCCAGCAGCTCGGTCTCGATCTCGATCTGCCGGCGGTTCTGCTGCAGCTCGGGGCCGTCCACCAGGAAGGTATCCTCCACGCGCTCGCCCAGGGTGGAGACCTTGGCCATCTGCAGGTTGATCTTGTGCCGCGCCAGCACGCGCGCGACGCTGTAGAGCAGGCCCACGCGGTCGCTGGCGGAGATGGAGAGCACCCAGCGCTGGGCTTTCTCGTCGGGCGTCAGGCTGACGCGGGGCGCGATGGGGAAGCTCTTCACGCGCCGCGACACGCGGCCGCGGCTGGGCGCCGGCAGCGGCCCGGCGGCGTCGATCACATGCGGCAGCTCGGCCTCCACCATGCTGATCAGCTCGCGGTGGTGCTCGGGCACCATGGCGCTGACGACCTGGAAGGTGTCCAGCGCATGGCCGTCAGCGGCGGTGTGGACCTTGGCGTCCAGGATGCTGAAGCCGGCCTGCTCGAAATAGCCGCAGATGCGGGCGAACAGGTCGGGCTGGTCGGGGGTGTAGACCAGCACCTGCAGGCCCTCGCCCACGGGCGAGAGCCGCGCCCGCACGATGGGCCGGGGGCCGCCGGCGTGCCGGGCCAGGTGGCGGGTGTGCCAGACGATGTCGCCCGGGTCGTGCCGCATGAAGTAGCGCACATCCAGCGTGTCCCAGAGCTTCTTGTGGCCCTCGAAGGGCAGGGCGTACAGGCCCAGCTGCACCAGCGCCTCGCGCTTGCGGGCCTCGATCTCGGCGTCCGGGTCGGGCGCCGAGCCGCCCAGCAGGCGGCTGGTGTAGCGGAACAGGTCCTCCAGCAGCTTGCCCTTCCAGGCGTTCCACACCTTGGGGCTGGTGCCCCGGATGTCCGCCACCGTGAGCAGGTACAGCGCCGTCAGGTAGCGCTCGTTGCCCACGCGCTCGGCGAAGGCCTGGATCACCGCCGGGTTGCTCAGGTCTTCCTTCTGCGCGATGCGGCTCATGGTCAGGTGCTCGCGCACCAGGAACTCGATGAGCGCCGCATCCTCCTTCGGAAAGCCGTGCAGGCGGCAGAAGCTGCGCACTTCGTGGCTGCCGAGCTCGGAGTGGTCGCCGCCCCGGCCCTTGGCGATGTCGTGGAACAGCGCCGCGATGTAGAGCACGTAGGGCCGGTCCCAGCCCGCCGCCAGCTGCGAGCAGAAGGGGTACTCGTGGGCGTGCTCGGCGATGAAGAAGCGGCGCACGTTGCGCAGCACCATCAGGATGTGCTGGTCCACGGTGTAGACGTGGAACAGGTCGTGCTGCATCTGGCCCACGATGCGGCGGAACACCCACAGGTAGCGGCCCAGCACCGAGGTCTGGTTCATCAGCCGCATCGCGTGCGTGATGCCTTCGGGCGCCGTGAGCATGGCGCGGAAGGTGGCCCGGTTCACCGGGTCGCGCCGGAACTTCGCGTCCATCACCTGGCGCGCGTTGTAGAGCGCCCGCAGCGTGCGCGCCGACAAGCCCTTCACGCCCACCGTGGTCTGGTACAGCAGGAAGGTCTCCAGGATGGCCTGCGGCTTCTGCAGGTACAGGTCGTCGCTCGCGACCTCCAGCATGCCGGCCTTGTTCAGGAAGCGCTCGTTGATGGGCTGCGGTTCCTGCCCGGAGGGGTTCAGGCGCTCCTCGATGTTCAGCAGCAGGATCTGGTTGAGCTGCGCCACCGCCTTGGCGGCCCAGTAGAAGCGCTTCATCAGCACCTCGCTGGCGCGGCTGACGATGCGCCCGTTGGGGGCCACTTCGTTGCTGTAGCCGAAGGACTCCGCCACCACCGTCTGCAGGTCGAAGACCAGGCGGTCTTCCCGGCGCCTGGCCAGCAGGTGCAGGCGGGCGCGGATCAGGCTCAGGAGGGCCTCGTTGCGCTTGATCTGGCGCGCCTCGAAGGCGGTCGCCAGGCCCTTGCGGGCCAGTTCGTCCCAGCTGCGGCCCAGGCCCGCGGCACGGGCCACCCACAGGATGACCTGCAGGTCGCGCAGGCCGCCGGGTGACTCCTTGCAGTTGGGCTCCAGGGAGTAGGGGGTGTTCTCGAACTTGGTGTGCCGCTGGCGCATCTCCAGCGTCTTGGCGACGAAGAAGGCGCGCGGGTCCAGGGCGGCGGCGAAGGCCTTCTGGAAGCGGGTGAACAGGCGCGGGTCGCCGGCCAGAAGGCGCGACTCCAGGAGCGAGGTCTGCACCGTCACGTCGGCCTGCGACTGGGCCACGCATTCGTCCACGGTGCGCACGCTGGAGCCGATCTCCAGGCCCACGTCCCAGCACTGGCCGATGAACTGCTCGATGCGCCCGCGCAGCCCCTCGTCGGACTCGCAGGAGGCGCCGTCGGGCATGAGCACCAGCACGTCCACGTCGGAGTGGGGGAACAGCTCGCCGCGGCCGTAGCCGCCCACCGCCACCAGGGCGAAACCCGCCGGCAGGCCGGCGGCGTCCCAGAGCTGGCGCAGCACCGCGTCGCATTCGCGGGCCAGCCGGGCCAGCAGGGTGTGGATGCCGCGGGTGGAACTGCCGGGGCCGCGCAACTGCTCCAGCAGCGCCGCCTTGCTGCGCTTGTAGGCCTCGCGGATCGCCTGCGGCGTCGCTGGCGTGGGCGGTGCCACCGCCAGCGCGGTGGACAGGGGGGCTTCAGCCATGGGCCAGGCCGGGCCGGGGCGCCGTCTCGCGGGTCATGACCGCCGCCTGCCTCATGCGTTCACGAAGGCGGGCGGCTTGGGGCAGTGCTCGGACAGCGTCAGCACCTCGTAGCCGGTCTCGGTGACCAGCACGGTGTGCTCCCACTGGGCCGACAGGGAGTGGTCCTTGGTGACGATGGTCCAGCCGTCGTTCCCGTGTTCCTTCACTTCCTTGCGACCGGCGTTGATCATGGGCTCGATGGTGAAGGTCATGCCGGGCTGCAGTTCCTCCAGCGTGCCGGGCTTGCCGTAGTGCAGCACCTGCGGCTCTTCGTGGAAGCGCCGGCCGATGCCGTGGCCGCAGAACTCCCGCACCACCGAGAAGCCCTGGCCCTCGGCGAACTTCTGGATCGCGTGCCCGATGTCGCCCAGTCGCACGCCGGGCTTGACCCGCATGATGCCCTGCCACATGGCGTCGAAGGTGATGGCGCACAGGCGCTTGGCGGCGATGGAGACCTCGCCGACCATGAACATGCGCGAGGTGTCGCCGTACCAGCCGTCCTTGATGACGGTGACGTCGACGTTGACGATGTCGCCCTTCTTCAGCGGCTTGTCGTTCGGGATGCCGTGGCAGACCACGTGGTTGACCGAGGTGCACAGCGAGGCGGGGTAGGGCGGGTAGCCGGGCGGCTGGTAGCCCAGGGTCGCGGACACCGAGCCCTGGGTGGCCATGCACTCGGCGGCCAGCCGGTCGATTTCGCGGGTGGTGATGCCGGGCTTGATGAACGGCGTGATGTAGTCCAGCACCTCGGCGGCCAGGCGGCCGGCGGTGCGCATGCCCTGGATGCCTTCGGCGTCCTTGTACGTGATGCTCATGGTCCGGGATTATCCCAGTATCCCTTTCGGGCCGCAGGTAAAATCCCGGGTTGACCCCGCGGGGCCCCAGTCAGCGGCGCCGCGCCCTTCACCAGGCTTCATCCGTGACCCTCCACATCACCGAGTTCGAGGGCGGCAGCGCCCTCAGCGACTTCCGCGTCCAGCAACTGCTCCCGCGCCTGCAGGCCGTGCACGACCGGGTCAGCGGCCTGTCGGCCCGTTTCGTCCACCTGGTCGCCACGGACCGGCCGCTGGCGCCCGCCGACCGCGACCGCCTGGCGGCCCTGTTGCGCTACGGCCCGGCCGCGCCGGCCGAGGCGGACGGCGCGCTGGTGGTGGTGACGCCCCGGCTGGGTACCGTCTCGCCCTGGGCGTCCAAGGCGACCGACATCGCGCGCAACTGCGGCATCGCGGTGCACCGGGTCGAGCGCATCACCGAGTTCCGGGTCGCGGTGCGGGGTGGCCTGCTGGGCAAGGGCAGCCTACCGGCCGACAGGCTGCCGGCGCTGGCCGGACTGCTGCACGACCGCATGACGGAGAACGCGCTCTTCAGCCGCGACCAGGCGCATGCGCTGTTCACGGAGCTGTCGCCCCAGCCCATGGAGACCGTGGACGTGCTGGGCGGCGGCCGCGCCGCGCTGGAGCAGGCTGACCGCCAGTTCGGCCTGGCCCTGGCCAGCGACGAGATCGACTACCTGCTGGAGGCCTTCCGCAAGCTGGGCCGCAACCCGACCGACGTCGAACTGATGATGTTCGCGCAGGCCAACAGCGAGCACTGCCGGCACAAGATCTTCAACGCCGGCTTCACCATCGACGGCCAGGCGCAGGCGCAGAGCATGTTCGCCATGATCCGCCACACGCACCAGCAGGCGCCGCAGCACACCGTGGTGGCCTACTCGGACAACGCCTCGGTGATCGAAGGCGGCACCGTCGAGCGCTTCGTGGCGCGCGGCGAGGGCGCCCCGGCGTACACCCGCGAAGAGGCCCTGCACCACGTGCTGATGAAGGTGGAGACGCACAACCACCCGACGGCCATCTCGCCCTTCCCGGGCGCCTCCACGGGCGCCGGCGGCGAGATCCGCGACGAGGGCGCCACGGGCCGCGGCTCCAAGCCCAAGGCGGGCCTCACCGGCTTCACCGTGTCCAAGCTCTGGGGCGGCTGGTCCGACCAGGCCGAGGGCAAGCCGGCGCACATCGCGAGCCCGCTGCAGATCATGGTCGAGGGCCCGCTGGGCGGCGCGGCCTTCAACAACGAATTCGGCCGGCCCAACCTGCTGGGCTATTTCCGCGAGTACGAGCAGCAGGCGGACATCGCCCGCGGCTACCACAAGCCCATCATGATCGCGGGCGGCCTGGGCACCATCGACGCCGGGCTGACGAAGAAGATCGAATTCCCCGCCGGCACGCTGCTGGTGCAGCTGGGCGGCCCCGGCATGCGCATCGGCATGGGCGGCGGCGCGGCCTCGTCCATGGCCACCGGCGCCAACGCCGCCGAGCTGGACTTCGACTCGGTGCAGCGCGGCAACCCCGAGATCGAGCGGCGTGCCCAGGAGGTCATCAACCACTGCTGGGCGCTGGGCCAGGACAACCCCATCCTCGCGATCCACGACGTGGGCGCGGGCGGCCTGTCCAATGCCTTCCCCGAGCTGGTGAACGACGCCGGCCGCGGCGCGCGCTTCGACCTGCGTGCGGTGCCGCTGGAGGAATCCGGCCTCGCGCCCAAGGAGATCTGGTGCAATGAGAGCCAGGAGCGCTACGTGCTGGCGATCGCGCCCGAATCGCTGCCGCGCCTGCAGGCCTTCTGCGAGCGCGAGCGCTGTCCCTTCGCCGTCGTCGGCGTGGCCACGGCCGAGCGCCAGCTGGTGCTGGCCGACGAGGGCGCGTCCGCACCGGTGGACATGCCCATGGAAGTGCTGCTGGGCAAGCCGCCGCGTATGCACCGTGACGTCACGCGCGTGGCGCGCAGCTTCGAGCCGGTCACGCTGGACGGCGTGACGCTGCAGGATGCCGTGCTGCGCGTGCTCAGCCACCCGACCGTGGCCTCCAAGCGCTTCCTGGTCACCATCGGCGACCGCACCGTGGGCGGCATGACGCACCGCGACCAGATGGTCGGCCCCTGGCAGGTGCCGGTGGCCGACTGCGCCGTGACCCTGGCCGACTACCGCGGCTTCGCGGGCGAGGCCATGAGCATGGGCGAGCGCACGCCGCTGGCCACGGTGGACGCGCCCGCGTCCGGCCGCATGGCGGTGGCCGAGGCCATCACCAACCTGCTGGCTGCGCCGGTGGAGCTCTCGCGCATCAAGCTGTCGGCCAACTGGATGGCGGCCTGCGGCGAGCCGGGCGAGGACGCCGCGCTCTACGACACCGTGCGGGCGGTGGGCCTGGAGCTCTGCCCCGCGCTGGGCATTTCCATCCCCGTGGGCAAGGACAGCCTGTCCATGCGCACCCAGTGGAAGGCCGAGGCGGGCGCGAAGAAGGTCGTCTCGCCGGTGAGCCTGATCGTCTCTGCCTTCGCCACGGTGGACGACGTGCGGGGCACGCTCACCCCGCAGCTGGACGCCGAGGTGGACAGCGCCCTGGTGCTGGTGGACCTGGGCAAGGGGCGCAAGCGCATGGCCGGCAGCGTGCTCGCGCAATCGCTGGGCCAGGTGGGCGACGACGTGCCCGACCTGGACGACCCGCAGGACCTGGTCAAGCTGGTGTCGGCGGTGAACGCGCTGCGCGCCCAGGGCCTGGTGCTGGCCTACCACGACCGCAGCGACGGCGGCCTGCTGGCGGCGGCGGCCGAGATGGCCTTCGCCGGCCAGGTCGGGGTGGCCCTGAACGTGGACCTGCTGGTCACCGAGGGCGACGGCATCAGCGACAGCCGCGCCGATTTCGGCGATGCCAAGAACTGGGCGACCCAGGTGGGTGCGCGCCGCGACGAACTGACCCTGCGGGCCCTGTTCAACGAAGAGCTGGGCGTGCTGCTGCAGGTCCGCGCCGACCAGCGCAACGCGGTGATGCAGGTGCTGCGCGAGCACGGCCTCTCGCGTCATTCGCATGTGGTCGGCCAGACCCGGCCCGCCGCCTCGACGATCGAGGTCGGCAAGGGCGAGCTGCAGGTCTGGCGCGACACCAAGGCCGTGTTCTCGGCCCGGCTGGCCGACCTGCACCAGGTCTGGGACAGCGTGAGCTGGAAGATCTGCCAGCAGCGCGACAACCCGGCCTGCGCGGACCAGGAACACACGGCCGCCGGCGGGACGGATGCCGGGCTGCACGTGCACCTTCCCGAAGGCGCCTGGACGCCGGCCGCGCCGGCCCTGCTCCAGGGTGCGCGGCCGCGCGTCGCGATCCTGCGCGAGCAGGGCGTGAACTCGCACGTGGAGATGGCCTACGCCTTCAGCGAGGCCGGCTTCGAGGCCTTCGACGTGCACATGACGGACCTGCAGGCCGGGCGGGCGAAGCTGGCCGATTTCCAGGGCTTCGTCGCCTGCGGCGGCTTCAGCTACGGCGACACCCTGGGCGCGGGCATCGGCTGGGCCCGCTCCATCCTGTTCAACCCGGTGCTCGCCGACCAGTTCAAGGGCTTCTTCGGCCGTGGCGACAGCTTCGCGCTGGGCGTGTGCAACGGCTGCCAGATGCTGGCCGAACTGGCCGACATCATCCCGGGTGCGCAGCACTGGCCGCGCTTCACCACCAACCGCAGCGAGCGCTACGAGGCGCGGCTGTCGCAGGTGGAAGTGCTGCAGTCGCCCAGCCTGTTCTTCCAGGACATGGCGGGCTGGCGCCTGCCGATCGCCGTGGCGCACGGCGAAGGCTTCGCCAACTTCGACGGCCGGGGCAACCCGTCCGAGGTGATCGCCGCGATGCGCTTCACCGACGGGTCCGGCCAGCCCACCGAGGCCTACCCGTTCAACCCGAACGGCAGCCCGGGCGGCCTGACGGCGGTGACCACGGCCGACGGCCGCTTCACGGCCATGATGCCGCACCCGGAGCGCGTCTTCCGCAACATCCAGATGAGCTGGACGCCCCTGGACAAGAGCCAGCCCAGCCCCTGGATGCAGATCTGGCGCAACGCCCGCCACTGGGTGGGCTGATCGCGGCCCGCAGGCCGCCGCGGCGCGGCGCGGCCTTGCGGGTTGTCACGGATGGGCTGGTGCTGCGGGCGGGCGTTCAATGCCCGCATGGCTGCCTCCGAACCCAGCGTCCCGGCCGCGGCGCCCGCGCCCAGGCTGCAGGCGGTCGGCTTCGGCGCCCCCTGGCGCTGGTTGGCCGCCGGCGCGCGCGACCTCCGTGCCGCGCCCGGCATCGGCCTCTTCTACGGCCTGTGCTTCTGGGGCATGGCGCTGCTGCTGGGCGCGGTCTTCCGGTCCCTGCCGGAGTACACCATGTCCTTCATCTCGGGCTGCTTCCTGCTCGGGCCCTTCCTGGCCATGGGCCTGTACGAGTCCAGCCGCAGGCGCGAGGCGGGCCTGCCGCAGAGCCTGTCCGATTCGCTGACCTGCTGGGACCAGCACCTGGGCAGCATGGGCATGCTGGTGATGGTGCTGGTGGTCATGGAACTGCTGTGGGGCCGCGCCTCCCTGGTGGTGTTCGCGGTCTTCTTCGACACCGGCATGCCCTCGACCACCCACGTGATGGCGGCCATCTTCAACCCGCGCAACTGGGAGTTCGTGGCCGTCTACACCTTGGTGGGCGGCCTGTTCGCCGCACTGGTGTTCTCCACCTGCGTGGTCTCGATTCCCATGATCCTGGACCGCGACACCGACGCCATCACCGCCGGCCTGGCGAGCCTGCAGGCGGTGAGCGAACGCAGCGTCCCCATGCTGCTGTGGGGCGCGCTGATCCTGGCGCTGGTGCTGGGCTCGCTGGCGCTGCCCCTGGCCTGCGGGCTGCTGGTGGTGGGCCCGTGGCTGGGGCATGCCAGCTGGCATGCCTACCGCGGCTGCTACGGCACGGCTACAGGGCGCTGAGCCGGCCGCCGTCCACCACCAGCGCCGCGCCCTGCACGAAGGCCGCCTCCGGCGAGGCCAGCCAGGCGATGGCGGCGCCCACCTGCTCCGGGCGGCCCAGCTCCGCCGCGCTGATGTGCTCCACGCCGGCCTTCACCTCCGGGTTGTCGTGCAGCATGCGCGTGTCCACGGCCCCCGGCAGCACGGCGTTGGTGCGTATGCCGCGCTCGCGCCCCTCGATGGCGGCCGAGCGGGTGAGCGAGAGCAGGGCGGCCTTGGCCGCGGCGTAGGGCGCCACGCAGGGCGTGGTGCGCTCCGCGTGCACGCTGGCGACGTTGACGATCGCCGAGCCGGGCGGCATGTGGCGCAGGCCTTCGCGCACGAAGTAGAAGGCGCCCAGCAGGTCCACGCCCAGGATGCGCAGCCAGTCGGCGCCGCTGAGGTCGGTGAGCGGCTTGAAGCCCATCAGGCCGGCGTTGTTCACGATGACGTCCAGCCGGCCCGCGTCGCCCAGCAGGGCGGCGACCGTCGAGGTGACCTGGTCTTCGGCCGACACGTCGCAGCCCAAGGCCCAGGCCCGCGGCGCGCCGGCCTGCAGCACCTGCTGGCGTGGCGCCTGCAGCGCGTCGGGGTGCAGGTCGAGCAGCGCCACGCTGGCGCCGCCGCGCGCCAGGCACAGGGCGGTGGCCAGCCCGATGCCGCCGGCCGCCCCCGTGACCAGCGCGACCCGGCCGTCGAAGGGCCGGCTCATGCGGCCGACTCCGCGTTGGCGGGCGCGTCCGTGCCGCCGCGGCCCTGCTGCGCGCGGCCGGCGAAGCGGACCTCGCGCCGGTGGCGCCGGGCGCGCGCCTCGTCGTGCTCGCTGGGCAGGACGATGGGCACCTGCAGGCACACGCTCTGGGTCGGCAGCACCTCGCGCCAGTCGGCGATCAGCCGCTTGTAGGCTTCGCCCACGGGCCGGATGCGGCGGTCCAGGTCGTACAGGCCGAGCGGATTCACCTGGCCCCGGTTCAGTCGCAGCGCGCTGTCCCAGTCGACCTGGTCGGTCAGCGAGTACCAGGTGAAGCCGACCACCGGCACGCCATCGTTGCGCACGCGCAGCACGTTGGCCCACTCCTTCCAGAGCCACTGCACCGCCTCGCCGTGGCCCCGGTCGATGAGGTTGGTTTCGGTGTGCATCACCGGCAGGCAGTAGCGCTCGTAGTACTGCCGGGCGATCACCGAGTAGCCGAAGATCTCGCCCGAGGCCGAGGTGCTGCCGTCGGCGCAGACCCGGTGCTCGTTGGTCTCGTAATAGTCGCTGCCCATGATGCAGTGGTGCTTGAGCGTGTGGTCCAGGAAGAAGTGGTATTCGTCCCGGGTCATGCCGTTGTCCATCAGGTACTCGTACATCTCCGAGTCCACCCGGCGGCCGTAGTTGAAGTCCAGCGACAGGAAGCGCTTGGCGTTCATCAGCTCGGCCGGCGCGATCGCGGCCGGATTCTCGGCATGGAAGTACTCGGAGGACTCGCTCTGGATGAAGATCGCGTCCGGCCGCTCGCGGATGATCTCCTGCATGGCCAGCACGTTGGCCCGCACGATGTGCTTGAGCGCGGTGATGAAGGCGCGGTCGCTGCGCAGCTGCTCGTTCCACCAGCCGTACAGCGCGGAAAAGCGCGCGCAGATGTACATCTCGTTGATGGGCGTGTACAGCTGGACCCAGGGGTAGCGCCGCGCGAAGGCGCCGGCGTAGGCCGCGAACAGGGCCGGGAAATCGGGGTTCTGGAAGTTGCCGAGCCAGTCGGGCACGCCGAAGTGGCACAGGTCCACGATGGGGACGAGGTCCCGGGCCTGGAGTTCGCCGAAGGCCTGGTCGGCGAACTCCCAGTCGAAGCGGGCCGGCCCCAGGAAGGTGCGGTGCAGGGGCGGGCCGTAGCGCAGGAAGCGTATGCCCATGTCCTGCACCAGCGCGAAGTCGGTCTTCCAGTGCCTGTAGTGGCCGCACTTCTCCATCTCGTCCACGCGCACGCGCCCGCCCTCCAGGGTGGGGCTGCTGTTCTCGATGCCGGTGGCGAAGATGAAGCGGGTGTCGGGCATGGGCTGCAGACCCGCGGCCGGGCTGCGTCCATCCATTCTGGGACGTCGCTGCCGCCGGGGCTGTAGGACGTCGCGCCCGGCCCTACACTCGCCGCATGCCGTCCCAGCGCTACGATGCGATCGACACCCTGCGCGGCGCCGCCATCGTCTGGATGACGGCGTTCCATTTCTCGTTCGACCTCAACCATTTCGGCTGGCTGCGCGCCAATTTCTACAGCGACCCGGTCTGGACCACCCAGCGCACGGTCATCGTCAGCCTGTTCCTGTTCTGCGCCGGGCTGGGCCAGGCGGTGGCGCTGGACCAGGCCCAGGGCTGGCCGCGCTTCTGGCGCCGCTGGGCCCAGGTGGCGGGCTGCGCCCTGCTGGTCACCGCCGGCTCGGCCTTCATGTTCCCGCGCAGCTTCATCTACTTCGGCGTGCTGCACGGCATCGCGCTGATGCTGATCATCACGCGGGTGACGGCCGGGGCGGGCCGCTGGCTGTGGCTGGCCGGGGCCGCCGCCCTCGCGCTGTGGGCCTGCGGCCCGCTGCTGATCGCCCACTGGCCCGCGCTGGACGTGCTGAACGACCGCAGCCTGAACTGGCTGGGCCTCATCAGCCGCAAGCCCATCACGGAAGACTATGTGCCGCTGCTCCCCTGGCTGGCGGTGATGGGGTGGGGCATGGCGGCCGGGCAGTGGCTGCTGGCGAACCACCGCGCCGTGCTCGCGCGTCGGCTTCCGCGCTGGACCGCGCCGCTCGCCTGGCTGGGACGCTGGAGCCTCAGCTGGTACATGCTGCACCAGCCGGTGATGATCGGCGTGATGGAGGCGGTGCACGCGCTGCGCTGAGGCTGGGGCCGCGCGGCGGGCTGCCACGGCGCCCCCCGCATGCACACCCGCCACGGCCATGAAAAAAGGGCTCCGTGGGGCCCTTTTCTGGTGCGGCAGCGGCGGGGTGCTTACTCGACCTTCGCCTTCGCGCGCATCTCTTCCTGGAACTTCGCCAGCTTCTGCTGCTGAAGCTGCTGGGCGATCTGGGGCTTCACGTCCTCCAGCTTGGGGAACTGGGAATCGCGCACGTCGTCCAGGCGGATCACGTGCCAGCCGAACTGGCTCTTCACCGGCGTCTGGGTGACCTCACCCTTCTTCAGGGCCACCATGGCCTTGGAGAACTCGGGCACGTAGCTGTTGGCGTTGGCCCAGTCCAGGTCGCCGCCGTTCTGGCCCGAACCCGGGTCCTTGGACTGCTTTTTGGCGATGTCCTCGAACTTCGCGCCCTTCTTGAGCTGGGCGATGATGGCCTTGGCCTCGTCTTCCTTCTCGACCAGGATGTGGTGGGCGTGGTATTCCTTGCCCGCGTTGGCGGCGGCGGCCTTGTCGTACTCGGCCTTGATCTCGGCGTCGGTGACCGGGTTGGCCTTCTGCCAGTCGTTGAACAGCTCGCGGATCAGGATGGTCTGGCGGGCCAGGTCCATCTGGGCCTTGAAGTCGTCGGTGGCGTCCAGGCCCTTCTTCTGCGCTTCCTGCATGAAGATCTCGCGGGCGATGACTTCCTGCTTGAGCTGGTCCTGCATCTCGGGCGTGACCGGACGGCCGGCCTTGGCCAGCTGCGCTGCGAGCGCGTCGACGCGGGCCTTGGGCACGGGCTTGCCATTGACGATGGCCACGTTCTGGGCGAAGGCCGGGAAGGCCGTGGCAAAGGCGGCTGCCGCCACGGCGGACAGGATGAAATGCTTCATTCGCAGGAGTCCCTTCAGGGGAAAGCAGGATGTTTCAGGGCGTTTCGATCGCGAGGGCGTGCAGCCCTGCCGTGACGAAATCGCGCAGCGCATCATACACAAGGCGATGCCTTGCGACTCGGGGCAATCCCTCGAAGCGCGGTGATGAAATTCGCACCCGGAAATGGGTCCCGGAGCCGGTGCCGTCGGCGCCCGCATGGCCCGCGTGGGCCGCACTTTCGTCGATCACTTCCAGCAGGGTGGGCGCGAGCGTGGCTTCGAGCCGGGCCTGCAGGGCCTGGGCGGTGATGCCGGTGCCCATGCTCAGGGCTCGCCCGCGTCGCCGGTCTTCATGTGCCGGCCCAGCCAGGCGGCCTGGCCCAGGATGAAGACGAACATCAGCCCCAGGCCACCGAACAGCTTGAAGTTGACCCAGGCGTCGGTGCTGAAGTGGAAAGCCACCCACAGGTTCAAGACGCCCATCACGGCGAAGAAACCCACCCAGCTCCAGGTGGCGGACCGCCAGGCGCCGTCGGGCATCTGCAGCTGCGCCCCCATCAGGCTCTTGAGGAAGGTGCGTCCCGTGAGCTGGCCGAAGGCCAGGGCGCCGCCCATCAGCCAGTAGAGCACCGTGGGCTTCCACTTGATGAAGGATTCGTCGTGCGAAAGGATGGTGGCGCCCCCGAAGACGACGATGATGCCCAGGCTCAGCCACTGCATGGGCTCGACCTTGCCGGTCTTCCAGCGCAGCCAGGCGATCTGGCCCACCGTCGCGGCGATGGCCAGGCCGGTGGCGACGTAGATGCCCGCCAGCTTGAACGCGGCGAAGAAAACGATGATGGGGAAGAAATCCAGCAGCAGCTTCATCGGGCCGATTATTCCTTTTCCGGCTGGAACTCCAGCGAGGCCGAGTTCATGCAGTAGCGCAGGCCGGTGTCCGTGGGCCCGTCGGGGAAGACGTGGCCCAGGTGGGCGCCGCACTGCGCGCACACGGTCTCCACCCGCACCATGCCGTGGCTCATGTCGCGCTTTTCCTCGATGGCGCCGGGCACGGCGCGGTCGAAGCTGGGCCAGCCGCAGCCGGCGTCGAACTTGGTGTCCGAGTCGAACAGCTTGGCGCCGCAGCAGATGCAGTGGTAGCTGCCGTCCGCCCACACCGCCTCGTACTTGCCGCTGAAGGGGCGCTCGGTCGCGGCGCGGCGGGTGATGTCGAAGGCGCCGGGCTCGGCGTTCTTGGCCGCCAGCAGGGCCTTCCACTCATCGGCGGTCTTCTGGATCTTGTAGGTCATGAGGAGCAGCTGATCTCGATCTGTTGCGCCCAGTCGGGCGGGAAGCCGGCCAGTTCGTCGTGGCCGGGGTGTTCGTCGAAGGGCGCGTGCAGGATGTCCAGCAGCACCTGGATGCGCGTGAAGTCGCCTGCGCGGGCCTCGCGGATGGCCAGTTCGCCCACGTGATTGCGCAGCACGAACTTGGGGTTGGTGCGCAGCATCCGCGCACCGGCCTCGGCCCGGTCGGCCGGCAGCCGTCCCGCGAAATCACGCCACCAGGCGTCGAAGCCCGCGCGGTCCAGGAACAGGTCGCGCACCGGGTCCACCGGACCGCCGGCCACGTGGGCGGAGAGCCGGCGCCAGAAGATGGTGTGGTCCACGTGGTCCTGGGCGAGTTGCTGGAACAGGCCCTCCATCAGCGCGACGTCGCCCTCGGCTTCGCCTTCCAGCCCCAGCTTGGCGCGCAGCCGGGCCTGCAGCGCCTGCGGGAACGCATTCTTGTAGGTCTCCAGGGCGGCCAGGGCGATCTCTTCCTCGCCGATCAGCGTCATCAGCGCCTGGGCCAGGCAGAAGAGGTTCCAGTAGGCCACGTCCGGCTGGCGGGCGAAGGCGTAGCGCCCCTGGGTGTCGCTGTGGTTGCAGATGTGGCGCGGGTCGAACGCGTCCATGAACTGGAAAGGCCCGTAGTCGATGGTCAGGCCCAGGATGCTCATGTTGTCGGTGTTCATCACGCCGTGGCAGAAGCCCACCGCCTGCCACTGGGCGACCAGGGCCGCCGTGCGTTCGCTGACCTGCGCCAGCAGCCGCGCGTACGGATTGCCGCCCAGGGTGTCGCCCTCCCGGCAGCCGGGGTAGAAGCGGTCGATCACGAAGTCGGCCAGGGTGCGCAGCTCGGCCTCCTGCCCGCGCGAGGCGAAGTGCTCGAAATGGCCGAAGCGGATGAAGCTGGGCGCGACGCGCGTCACCACCGCGGCCGATTCAACCTCCTCGCGAATCACAGGCGCGGGCGAGCCCGTGAGCATGAGCGCGCGGGTGGTCGGGATGCCCAGGCCGTGCATGGCCTCGGAGCCCAGGAACTCGCGGATGCTGGAGCGCAGCACGGCACGCCCGTCGCCCATGCGCGAGTAGGGCGTGCGGCCGCTGCCCTTGAGCTGGAACTCCTGCGGGCCGGCGGCCGTGTCGGCTTCACCCAGCAGGATCGCGCGCCCGTCGCCCAGCTGGCCGGCCCACACACCGAACTGGTGCCCGCTGTAGACGCTGGCCAGCGGCCGGGCGCCTTCGGGCACGGCATTGCCGGTCAGCGCCTGCACCCCGGCGGGGCCGGCCAGCGTGGCGGGGTCCAGGCCCAGCTCGGCCGCCAGGCGGGGGTTCAGGGCCACCAGGTGGGGCG